>NZ_CAWNVW010000050.1:0-300693 GCF_963878025.1 Vibrio sp. 11986-1-5 | reverse complement strand
AGATGGGCATTACCGATTACGCCTTTTCCTTGCAGCGTGACTGTGCCCAACGTGAGTTCTGTGTTCAGTATCGAGAAACCGACTTGGCTTTTCTGCATCGCTTAGCGGCGGAAGAGGGGCTGGTGTATCACTTTATTCATGAAGACGAGAAGCACACCTTACTGTTCACCGACGACAGCCAAGGGCTCCCCAAACTGGATGCGCCGATCCCTTTTAATGTACTCGCGGGGGGCGTGATAGACAGCCCGTATATTTCTGCTTTTGAGCAATACACTCAAAGTCACGTTAGTCACACCGCCTTACAAGATTACAGCTTTAAAAAGCCGAGTTATTCCTTTGCTCAGCAAGCACACGGGCAAGGGATAGACTATCAGCGCGACACCTACGAACACTTTGATGCGCCGGGGCGCTTTAAAGACGATGTCAGTGGCAAAGCCTTTAACCAGATACGTTTAGAGTACCTACGTCGAGACGCGCGCACTGCAACGGGAAAAAGTAACCATCCAGCCTTACAAGCGGGCGCTAAGTTTGATTTACAAGACCATCTCGATGAGAGCGTGAACCGTGATTGGGTGGTGGTCTACGTGCAGCATGAGGGTCATCAGCCCCAAGTGTTGGAAGAAGAAGGGGGCAGCGGCGCGACCACTTACAGCAACCAATTTACCCTTATTCCAGCCGAGGTGAACTGGCGTGCGACGCCTCAAGTGAAACCGCAAGTGGATGGCCCGTGTATCGCGATGGTGGTCGGTCCGGAAAACGAAGAAATCTTCTGTGATGAACATGGCCGCGTTAAGCTGCATTTTCCGTGGGACAGATACTCAAATGGCGATGAGCACAGCTCTTGTTGGGTGCGAGTGTCACAAGGTTGGGCGGGCAGTCAATACGGCATGATGGCTATTCCGCGAGTGGGTCATGAAGTGATTGTTTCGTTTTTAAACGGCGATCCCGACCAGCCTATCGTCACCGGTCGCACCTATCACGCGACCAACCAACCGCCTTACCCTTTGCCAGAGCACAAAACCAAAACGGTGCTGCGCAGTGAAAGTCACCAAGGGGAAGGGTTTAACGAACTGAGTTTTGAAGACCAAGCTGGGCAAGAGAAAATCTACCTGCATGCGCAAAAGGATGTTGAGGGGTTAGTGCTTAATGATGCGACGATGCACATTAAACACGATAAGCATCTGACGGTAGAGAACGACCAGTTTAGCCATATCCACCATCATCAGCATCTGACGGTGGATGGCGAGCGTCGCTTGAAAGTCGGTCAAGACCACAGTGTCGAGGTTGGCGGTGCACTACAGCAAAAAGTAGCGGATAAGATGGTGATGGACGCTGGCAATGAAGTGCATTTAAAAGCGGGCAATAAACTGGTGTTAGACGCAGGGAGTGAAATTACCATTCAAGCGGGCGGCAGTTTTGTCAAAGTCGATGCTGGCGGTGTGCATGTGGTGGGCGCGGCCATTAATTTAAACTCCGGCGGCAGCGCAGGCAGCGGATCTGGCTATGGCGGTAAAATGGCCGAGTTGCCTTTTGGGTTACAAGCTCCAAGTGCCCCACAAGTTATGCCTTTTGTGCAACCTACGGCGAGTTTAACTCAACAAGTCATCGCTGATATTAAAACAGAGACGCCGATCACTCAGGTTTGTCAGAAGCGTTCTGATGGAAGTTGTCCGTTAAGTGATTGCCCTTGTGGAAATAATCAATGATGTTAGTCCTTGAAAAACATTGTAATAATATTGCTGTGAATTGGTTTGCGCTCGTTAACCATTACCACAATATGCAGGCTGAGGTTTATGAGAGTATCTCTGGTCACTTGGTTGAGCCTTTATATTTATCGACCCCGGTTGAATCGTTACTCAATAGAAGTCCTCTAGTGATTGCTCTGCAAGCTGAAGATCCAATAGTAAATAGCTTACCCAAAGAGCACACACTGTATTTCTCAGCACCGTTGCACGTCTCCTTCGATGAAGCTATTGCTCATTTGAGAAACCGTTTATATGTTCAATTTTCAGGTAACCGAAGAGGATTATTTCATTATTATCTTCCTTCTGTTGCCAGTTATTTTTTTCAGCGTTCAAATGCAGTAGATACGGCGAAATGGCTAGGGTGTTTCAGTGGCCTTTATTTCTATCGTCAAACACACAGTGATTTAGCGAACTGGATAAATGTTGTCGGTGAGGGAGAACTGCAGGCGTTAACTCTTTGGCAGCTTACCGAATCTCAGGAGAGCGCCCTCAACGATAAATACGATGAAAGTGATATCGCTCAGTGGGCGATAGCAAACCGTATTGACGGGGTGAATTGGCAGAAGCAGAAAATGGCGCCTCTCTTTTTTTCACAACACCAAATAACGGATCCTCAATTATGTTCTCGATTACGCCACGTAATTCATCGCTATGATGTTGATCTCAATGGGCTTAATTTTCAGTCTAAACCTCATCAAACATCAGAGAATATCGTCGAACAGTTAGAACACTTACTGTCTAGGGAGAATAAACATGTCTACTAAGTTTGCTTCGAATCCGAGCTGTGATGGTAAGAAGTTTTTTATTGAAGTTACAGGTATACAGCATGGATCAGAACATGACTTTGAGTTTTATGATTTAGCGGATACGTCACAACAGGTCGCTCTTGATGCGAAAAAAAACATTGATCCTGAACTTGATGACAGTACGGTATACAGTTGGGATTGGTGTGATGAGAGCGACAATCGGAATGTGTGGCTGAAAATTGAAGCGGAAGGTGAACCAATCAAATTACCGCTTTTCCATGATGTTACCGCTATATCTAGAAAGCAAAATGAGCAAGATTACTTGGTGCACGCTGTTTTACCTTTCACCCTTCTGCCCACGTATCAATCGTCTTTAACCTATAGAGATAGAATCGCTCCTGTTCGTGCTGGTTTTATTTATATTTTTTACAATCACAAAGCATGGCGTGAAATTCAAATAAGCCCAGAAGAGAGTGGCGAGTATTCTCTTAAAGATGTGCATCTTCATCACTATCGTACTGGTAGAGATGAGCCGTTTAAAGAGGAAGCTCGAATGGCAACAGGTGCTGCATTAAAAGAGATTTGGGTACCGGCGAAAGAAAAGAATAACAATGCGCGTGTTCATATTGCCTTTTCAGAAGTTCAGTGGAGTGCGCAATACCTTAATTATCTTGAAGCGAATCAAAACGAATTAGTGCAACGAGCCTTTGCCCTCCATCAACTGAATGTAGAGGGCAATACCGATGTATTGAAAGCCAGTTTACTGCCGACAATGCGCGCAAGAACGCCAGAGCTTGAATTGTTTCTTGCTGAGCCAAGTAATCTCAACCGTGATCTCTCTGGGCAGTGGGTAACACGCACTTATCAAACCATCAAAGAGGAAATGTTATCCGCTGATGATGATGGAGATAAAGCTGTACAGGTATTTAAATATGCACAGCCTTACCGATATGAATATGCTATGAAGCAAGCGGCGTTAGTGGAGATAATTAACGCCGACCCTGCTCAAGCAGAATCATGGACAATAGGGGGCTCGAGTGATGTTTTAGAAGACGCGAAACAACGCCATTTAAGGGCGATTGTCGTTGATGATCCCTTGTTTGATTTAAGACATCACGCTTTTCTGACTCAATCAGCGGTTGGGTATTTACAACAGGTTTATGTGGATATGAGCCAGCAGAAGTACTACCGCAGTGCGGAACTCGTGCAGAAACTGGTGCTTCCAGCCAAATTTGGACAACAAGATAATCCGTACTATCAATATCGTAATGCTATGGATAATTACTACGGGGGTGTTTTCCACCGAACCTTACGTACCACCGAACGACAATGCTGCTGTACAGATGTGAAGTGGTTACAAGGCCAGCTACAATCACTGGTGAACCAGCAGCGATTAGCTGATGTTTTACGTGATATTAGCTCAATGAACGATATTAACGCATCGGCCGCGCATGTGATTGTTGGTTATGCGCTGAGTGCGCTGAGCGTGAATATTGATAAATTGGATCAAATGTCAAACCCTGAAAGTGATGTTCATTCGCCCTATTTAGACACCGCCAGACAAATTCTTTCTTCCACCGATAACCATCCTTTGCACCGACTTTTGTTTCCAGAAGATGGCGCGATAAGTTTGGAAGAGGCCAGCTATAGCGCGCCAGAACCTTCTAACTCAGGCTCTGGGTTTGCCACGCTTGAATCGTTAGCTTTGTGGTCAAAAGAGGATATGCTCATTCAAGATGAGCAGTTGCAAGTGATGGACCTAGCTTTTATGTCGCCAGCCAATAGCAACCAAGAAAAAGCTTTTAATCTTGAGCGGCGAGTCGCTAACATTATGGATGAAATTTTAAGAGGCTATTTTGATACTTTATTAAATCTCAGCCAAGATCTTGCCAATGAAGCAAAAGTGATTCAATTTAACGCTGCTTATGCGCCTGTACTCGGTTTAATGAAAGCCACTAATGCCAAAATGTGGGGAGATATCACTTATGTACCCGTCAGTGGTGCTGAGCTGAAAGGTACGGTGGTTGGTGTGCATGGTCATGGCTTGAGTTATGGATTGAGCGCCGCTGATCGTGAATTTGTCGACTCGAAGAAGAAATCAGCGTTTGGTCGTTTGTATGATCGTTCGGGTAAATTGGTGGCATCGACCAATAAAAATGCTTTTAGTTCCAGCGATCTGATTTCAGAAAGTCGAGGTTCAGTCGGGGCTAAATCACCACTTAAAGTGGTGGTGGTCTCTCAAGAAAGTCGCATGGCGGCGGCCCTCAATCAAGCGAATACGCAAAGGGCGTTACGAGATATGAATCGTACCGATCTCAACGTCAGTAATGCTTATGAAAAATTCAGAATTCCCTACTTTATTGCGGTAGTGGAATTGATTAACCTGAAAAATAATCAGCAATACATGAAGAATATTCTTGATGGAAAAGATGCGTTTTTCTCAGGATCTAACGCGCTAAGTGCAGCTCTGGATCTTGGTATCGCCATTACCCATGCTTCAAATCTGTATACACAAAATGCCTCTCGTTTGGCAACAGCTTCACATAAAACCGCAGTTGTTATGCCTGACTTCCTTGTGAAAAAAATGACGTTTGATAATGGTAAGGTGCGTTTGGTTTCCAGCATCAGTCGATTAGGTGTCATAAGTATTGGTGCTGGTTTTTTAACTGCGGGTATTGCTGGTTGGGATGCCATGCGCCATTGGCAAAACAACGATCGTGATGCCAGCGTTGCGCTGGGGATTGTGGCGATAGGAACGTTAACCACCACGGTTGCAACGGGTTTTTTTACCACCAGCGCTCCAGTGTTATTTGGTATGGGGCCAGTGGCATGGTTAGGGATTGGGCTAGCCGTTGCAGGCTTCGCGCTCTATATGTTTTGGAAGGATACGCCAATGGAGGCATGGCTGAAAAATGGCCCGTTTGGTCAGTCATCCTCGCCAACTTACGCGCATTTGCAAGACCCAACCACGGCGTTTGAGCGGTTTATTGGGCTGATTTTTACTCTATCGGTCAACGCGTACCGCTTAGGTGAACAGACCGAATTTCCTAAAAAGTTCACCGAGCAGATGCAACGATTGGGAGCCACCCATGTGATTTATGTCAACACCAATTTAGCGGCATTGCTCAATGCTCAATCGGTCAGGGTTGAGTTTTACGCTCGGCAAGCGATTGAAAAAAAGACCACAACAAGTAGCCGAACGGGTTCAAGGGAAAGCCGTGAACTGATTAACTTAAGCTCGCACAATGTCACGGTTATCCATCAAGAGCAGCGTAATGAAGGTACTGCTTATTTTGTGAAATATGATTTAACCGTTCCCGAATACAGTACCGATTTTAGCTTACTGATGATGCGCTCTTATCAGTATCGCTATCAGCCTGTTTTTGTGCTCAGAACCAAGCTACACGTTGAGCAGGCCAGCTTTCCGACATTAGCATTAGAAGAGCGTGATGATTCTCGTATTGTGAATGTGGTTCCAACGTTTGCTTTAGATAACAACAGCGATCAAGATTGGGCGCAAAATACCGTATTAGCGTAAAGCGTAGAATCGATTATCGAAAGAATTAGGAATGATAATGGCATACAACTCAGAGCAATTAACACTACAGCCTCCTAAAGAAGCGCAAGGTTTTTTACGGCGCGTCTTAACCAAAGGGCAGGTGTTTCCTTTTACGAAAGCCAATGAGACGATTGCTCTCTCCTTGGCTGGGGAAATTACACCTTCATATCATCAGGGGATCGAGAAAGAAGAAGGCAAATCGTCTTATTGGAATGAAGAACGTTTAAATAGTGAAACTTTTTCGAATTGGACTCAGTTGTACTTATTTATTGTAGGTTTAGCAAAAATGTCGCTAGTGGTTATCTTACCGCTTGCATATTTAATCTCTCTATTACCATTGTTCGGAGAAGGTGGATGGAGGACATTTTGGGAATTGTTTTATGGTTTTACCGTATATGTAACATTTCCTTGTTTACTTATTTATGGTCATTTTAAATTGGTGAGTGCTGGGCACCTTTTTCTGGCGCCCTTTTTAAAAAGTAAGCGAGTCTATAGCCTTAATCGCCAAACCGGCATGGTGACGCTGTTTAAAAAAGGCAATAAAGAGCGTTTTAGCCATCCGTTTATTGAGTTTGACTGTGTGCTGATGTCCGCTCCTAGCCCACAAGGGCACCTAAATTACAACTTGATGTTGGTGCATCGTTATCATAATTATTCCGTTGGGGTGCCGATAGGTAACCTTATTGGCAGTAATGAGCGGGTGGCAGAGTATTATCGGTTGTGGAATATGATCCAACGTTATATGGATATCAGCCAACCCATGCCTGATATTTTAGTGCTTGAGCCAGCGCGGGAGAGAGACCCAACCACCGCCGCCTATGACAAGCAGACTGGGCGCAATCCGCGATACTGGCGTGATATGAGTGATGAAGAATATCAGCAAACCCTGAAACGAATCGCAGAGCAGCAAAAAAATCAGCCAGATAGCGGCCCAACATTAAACATTTTCGCACCATCAGTTTAAGCTAAGCAGAGTTAAGAGAGCATGGCATACCACTCAGAGCAATTAACCCTTCAACCGGCTAAAGAAGCGCAAGGGTTTTTACGGCGCGTCTTAACCAGAGGGCAGGTGTTTCCTTTTACGAAAGCCAATGAAACTATTTCATTGGCTCTAGCAAGAGAGACTGAGCCATCCGCTATGCAAAGATATGATCAAAATAATTTATTTTGGGATGAAAAAGATTTAAATAGTGAGGCGTTCTCTGGTTGGTCACAATTTTATTTTATTATTGTTGGGATGGTAAAAGTTTCACTGATTATTGTCTTGCCGCTTATCTATCTGATCATGATTTCTGCCATGATATTTGGACCGTATGGATGGAAAGATTGGGCTGGAGATTTTGGTACTGTTACTTTGTATACAACACTTCCTTGTTTACTTATTTATGGTCATTTTAAGTTGGTCAGTGCTGGGCATCTTTTTCTGGCGCCCTTTTTAAAAAGTAAGCGAGTCTATAGTCTTAATCGCCAAACTGGCATGGTGACGCTGTTTAAAAAAGGCAATAAAGAGCGTTTTAGCCATCCGTTTATTGAGTTTGACTGTGTGCTGATGTCCGCTCCTAGCCCACAAGGGCACCTAAATTACAACTTGATGTTGGTGCATCGTTATCATAATTATTCCGTTGGGGTGCCGATAGGTAACCTTATTGGCAGTAATGAGCGGGTGGCAGAGTATTATCGGTTGTGGAATATGATCCAACGTTATATGGATATCAGCCAACCCATGCCTGATATTTTAGTGCTTGAGCCAGCGCGGGAGAGAGACCCAACCACCGCCGCTTATGATAAGCAGACTGGGCGCAATCCGCGATACTGGCGTGATATGAGTGATGAAGAATATCAGCAAACCCTGAAACAAATCGCAGAGCAGCAAAAAAAGCAGCCAGATAGCGGCCCAACATTAAACATTTTCGCACCATCAGTTTAAGCTAAGCAGAGTTAAGAGAGCATGGCATACCACTCAGAGCTGTTTATTCTTCAAATTGTCAACGGTCCATCCATCAATAGTTAGGAAATAGAGGGAGCCGCAGGGCTGATTTTCAACGGCTAATCACATTTCTGAACCGTCCACTCTATTGTTAACAATTTGACTCCGGTATAGTGCATTTCAAGCTCGAACGAGCGATTATCTGCGCTCGAAATGCAACAATTCACAGAGAGTTGATTGAAAATGAACACACTTTTTGCCCATCGTGGCATGTCATCGTTAGCCCCTGAAAATACCTTAGCTGCTTTTCGTCTTTGCCATACACATAAGGTGCAGTGGCTAGAATGTGATGTTGATATCCTTGGTGATGATACGATAGTGATCTCTCACGATGACACATTAGATCGTTGTACCAATCGCAGTGGTAGCTTGTATGGATTGAGTCAACAGGATTTAGCGAATATTGATGCTGGTGGCTGGTTCTCTGATACGTTTGTTGGTGAGCCGATTCCGACTTTTCGCCAATTTATTGAACTGCTTAATGAGCTAAAACTCGACGCTAATATTGAGATAAAATCCTGTACGGCAGGGTGGGAGAAAACGCTCAAGTTAATTGAGGGCGTGATTGAGGGACTAAAGCAGCTTGATAGTGACAGAAAAGTGATTATTTCAAGTTTTAATCATATTGCTCTTTATGAATTTAAACGGCGTGCGCCACACTATCCGACCGCTTGTTTATTTACTAAAGAGACACTGTCGGAAGATTGGGAATCAATTTTACAAGCATGCCAAGCTGAATATATTCATCCAGAAAATGAAGGATTGTCTCGTGAACAGGTTGCCGCTTTTAAAGCCAAAGGCTACAAAGTGAACGTTTATACCGTCAATAACCTACTAAGAGCCAACCAATTATTTAACTGGGGCGTAGATGGTGTCTTTACCGATATTGCTCAGACATTCCCTCGTTCATTCCACTCTGCTACCAATTAGCTGCGTTAAATCGGTGGCTTGAGTGAAGCAACTTATTGCCAGATAAATAAAAAATCCCGTATTGATGCGGGATTTTTTATAGAAACCATCAACGTTTATTGAGATTAATAACCAAGTTTTACTAGCGTTGCGGTAACGTTTTTCGCTGGACGTCCAGTTAATGCTTCGACGGCGAGATTAGGACGGTTAGTGAAAAAGCCGGTCACTCCTCGATCGCGATAGCGGATAAGATCTTCAGCATCATCTAAGGTGTAAATATGAGTCACTAACCTTTTTTGCTGATTCATCTCTATCATCCAAGGTTTAGCGAGATCCATATAACTAAAATTACTTGACCATGAGTCAGCAAAGTTGGCTTGAGTCCCTGATGGGCCAACGCCAATCGCGCCATTGTCTTTAGCAAAATCTATCCATTCTTCATAAGCTGATTTTGATGCGACTTGCACTCGTGCGTAGTAAGCCGCCCAGCTTTCATCATCTTGTTTCGGCTCTGTGGGTTTCATATCGATATAACCGTCGCCAGTCCATAGCAGAAGGACTTTAGGGGTATTAGGCATTTCCGCTTGCAGTTGAACTAAGCTCTCTTTTTCAAAGGTTTGTAAAATAACCTTACCTTTCATTTCCTTATCTAACCAGCCGTGCTGTTGCAAGTTCGCTCTGAGATCCGCTTCGATACCAGGAAACAGTTCAGGTAATTTGGTTTCGATATAAAGGCCTGGTTGGTGTGAGCAATTCTCAGCAACCTCTCTGACTTGATCTAAGGTCATTAATTGCAAGCCACGATAACTTTCTCTTGTGCGTTCTGGATAGGCGTTATTGAACCAAGATCCCGCATCTAATTTCTCTAATTCAGCCCAAGTAAAACTGCTTACTGGACTATCGGCTCGTTCTGGGTAAATCTCCGCAATATTGGTTTTATTGCGTAAATTATTATCATGTACGGTAATTAAAACGCCGTCTTTACTGCGCTGTAGATCGACTTCAAGATAGTCTGCCCCAAATTCACAGGCTAATTGATAAGCCGGTAAGGTCGCTTCTGGTGCGTTATAAGAATCGCCGCGATGAGCAATAATCGCGTTATCTGGAATAGAAAGCTGTGCTGACAGTGTCGACGATGTGCTTGAGCAGCCTGATAATGAGAGTGTGCCAATAACGCCTAATGTGCTGTAGAGAAATGGTGCTGTCAGGCTCATTAATGTGCTACGAGCGGTATGGCGCTGCGAAGAAAGATTCAACGTAATACTCCTTTTAGTTGAATGAGGCTAAATAATATAGGTTTTGTGTATATTTTGGTTTATTTTTTAACATAAATAGAGCAAATATTCAAAATTGTCGCAAGTCAGTAAGCGCAAGCTAAGTCATCTGCTTTTTGACTATGAACAGGACTTTTAGCTTTACGTCTTTTCGCGCTATGATTGAAGTATGTTGTTTATCCTAGTTTGGTGATGATGAGTCAGAGTCCCCGTAATTTTAGTCGCCGTGATCTTTTTCGTGGTTTAGTGGCCAGAGGTAAGGCTGCTTATCATGAGGTGGATGACCAACCGAAACGCACTGTACCTCGTCCGCCGGGGGCATTAGCAGAAGCACAGTTTAGGCCGTTGTGTGATGGTTGCGGTCTGTGTGTTGAAGCGTGCCCAAGCTCCGTTATCCAGTTAACTGGCCAGTGGCCTGAGTTGTGTCTAGATTACAATCATTGCCAATTATGTTCTCAGTGCGCGCAAGTCTGTCCGACGGGCGCGCTGCTGCCTGCCACGAAAACCGAGCTCTTACCGACCTTTGCTTATCAATGCCATAATCGTTTATTGGGTTATTGTGAATTGTGTAGTGAGCAGTGCCCCACTCAAGCGATTCATTGCGAGCCTAATCAACAACCCGTAGTGAATGAGGACTTATGTAATGGGTGTGGTGAATGCCGTCCGATTTGTCCTGCTAATGCGATTGATTGGCAATTTCGCAAATCCACATAAAACTAATGATAATTATTATTGTTAATATTTAATGCTAAATGTTTAAAAATGTAACGCCTAATTACATTTTCATTGATAGTGATCATAGGGTGAAGCATACAAGGTTTGGATAATAGACCGATACATTGGAGGGTCTATGTCCACATCAATAATCAAAAAACTATTTACGCGCCGTGAGTTTATACAAAGCTCTGCGGTTGCTTCTGGCGCAGCGATTGCCGCCAGCTCAATCAGCTTGCCATTCAATGCTCTGGCCACACCAGCGCCATCATCCCCACTCACTCCAGAACAGATCCGTTATAGTGCTTGTTTAGTGAATTGTGGCAGTCGTTGTCCATTTAAAGTTCATGTGCGCGATGGTGTAGCAGTTAAGATCTCTCCAGAAGATGGGGTCAATGAAGCCATTTTTGGTCAGCATCAAATCCGCCCTTGTTTACGTGGGCGCTCAGCTCGTTTTCGTACCTATAACCCTGACCGTCTAAAGTACCCAATGAAGCGGGTCGGTGAGCGTGGTGAAGGTAAATTTAAGCGCATCAGTTGGGATGAGGCCACGACCATTGTGGCTGAGCAATTGCAACGAGTGATCAATACTTATGGTAATGAAGCCATTTACTATCAATATGGTAGTGGAACGACAGGGGCGAATTTACAAGGCCGTAATACGTGTAAGCGCCTGCTTAATTTAGCTGGTGGCTTCTTAGACATGCACAATACCTATTCAGAAGCTCAACTTAACCGGATTCAGCCGTTTGTCTTTGGGCAAGCGGGAAATATCTACGGGACTGAGCAACAAACGCTTTTTGCTGAGATCAAAAATTCCGACTTAGTGGTGATGTTTGGCCAAAACTTGGCAGAGACACGCATGTCCGGTGGTGGACAAATTGCGGAAATTTATCATGCTCTCGAACAAAGCGGCGCGAAGGTTATTTTGATTGATCCTCGCCGCACCGACAGCGTGACGGCATTTAATGCCGAATGGTTACCGATTCGTCCTGGAACCGATGCAGCGTTAGTTGCGGCCATTGGCCATACCTTAATTAAAGAAAATCTGCTTGATGAGGCCATGCTTAATCAATATACGGTCGGTTGGAGTGAAGAAACCTTACCCGCCAGTGCACCAGCGAACTCATCATACAAAGCGTATATTCTCGGTTTTGGGGAAGACAAGATTGAAAAAACGCCAGAATGGGCGGAAGCATTGACCGAAATTCCCGCGCAACGTATTCGTCAGTTGGCTCGTGAAATTGCTAGCGCTAAAGCGGCGTGGATTTCTCAAGGTTGGGGAGTGCAACGCACACAAAATGGTGAGCATGCTGCGCGTGCGATTATGATGCTGCCCATTATGACTGGGCATTTTGGTCGTCCTGGAACCAATATTGGTACTTGGGGAGGCAGTGTCAATTATCCACTAGCGGGGCTGGCGATACCAAACCCAGTCAAAGTGTCGATTCCATGTTTTAGCTGGGTCGATGCGATCACGCGCGGCACCGAGATGACAGCAAACAAAGATTACATCAAAGGTCGAGATCGTTTAACGACCAATGTGAAGTTTCTATGGAATTACGCGTCTAATATCACCGCTAATCAGCATTCGGATCTTAACCAAGTCGATAAAGTGCTGCGTGATGAGTCTTTGTGTGAATTTATTCTGGTATGGGATAACCACATGACAGCCAGCGCTAAATATGCCGACTTATTACTGCCCGATGTTTCAACCTTAGAATCCGATGAGTTAATTAATAACTCATATCAATCAGGTTCTTATCATTATTTGGTTCGCTTACAAAAAGCCATTGAACCGATGTGGGAAAATCGACCGACTTACGATGTCTTGGCAGAAATCGCCGATAAAATGGGTTTGAAAGAGGCGTTTACCGAAGGTCGCACCTATCAAGAGTGGATTGAACACGCTTATAACCAAGTGCGCAAACAAGAACCGCATTTGCCTCCATTTGAACAAACCGATGGTATGGGCGTCATTGATCGTCGGATTGCCGATAGCAGTAAACATATTGCGCTGAAAGATTTTCGTGATGATCCACAGCAACATCCGCTGAAAACGCCATCAGGAAAAATTGAGATTTATTCAGAGCAGTTAGCAGAATTGGCGACTCAATGGCAATTACTGCCCGGAGATAAAATTTCGGCGATCCCAGAATACTGGCCAGCCGTCGAAGGTATCGAAGATAAACCGATGCTGAATAAATATCCGTTGCAATTGACAGGGTTTCATACCAAAGGCCATTGCCACTCAACGTATTCGTCCGTTGCTCAATTGAAAGAGGTCGCGCCGGATGTTTTGTGGATCAACCCCATCGATGCACAAGCGAGAGGTATTCACAATGATGACTTTGTCGAAGTCTTTAATGACAGAGGAAGAGTGCGAATTAAAGCGAAGGTATCACCACGCATTATGCCCGGTGTAACGGCTATGCCAGAGGGTGCATGGGCGCAGACTAATAAACAAGGTGTTGATGTCGGTGGCTGTATTAACCGCCTCACCTCGCTACGGCCAACGGCGTTAGCTAAAGGTAACCCACAACACACCAATTTGGTCGACGTTAAGCGCATCTGAGGAGATTTTTAAATGAAACAATATGGCTTTTTTGTCGACTCATCCAAATGTACTGGCTGCAAAACGTGCCAAATCAGTTGTAAAGATGAGAAGGCGCAAGAGGTAGGTCCAAAATATCGCCGAGTATATGAGTATGGTGGTGGTGAGTGGCAGAAAGTAGGCAATGCTTGGCAGCAAAATACCTTCAACTACTACTTGTCCATCTCCTGTAATCACTGTGCTGAGCCAACGTGTGTGAAAGGGTGCCCGACAGGAGCAATGCATAAGCGGAAGCAAGATGGTTTGGTGGTGGTTGATCAAGATAAATGTATTGGCTGTCGCTATTGTGAAATGCGTTGTCCTTATGGCGCGCCGCAGTTTGATGAACAAAAGAAAGTGATGTCGAAGTGCGATGGTTGCTATGAGCGAGTGGCTCAAGGTTTAAAACCCGTGTGTGTCGAGTCTTGCCCACAGCGCGCGCTTGATTTTGATGAGATAGCGACATTACGCGCCAAATATGGCGATACCAATGCGGTCGCCCCCTTACCGGATCCGCAACTGACCAAACCCAGTTTAGTCATCAAAGCGCACGCGGATGCCCGTATGACTGGTGATAGAACCGGTGCTGTTCAAAACCCTTCAGAGGTGTAAAAGATGCATGAATTACCTTTAGTCTTTTTTACGGTGTTAGGCCAAACCGCGGTTGGTATGATGTTATTGGCTTTTCTTGCTGGTCTTGTTGGACAAATTACCAATGCTCAGCGTCATAAAATCAATCTGGTTGCCGTAATTTTGTTTGCTGTAGGCATGGCAATTGGTGGCTTACATATGGGACAACCTCAGCGTGCGTTTAACTTGCTGTTTGGTTTATTCCGTTCACCGATGAGTAATGAAATTGTTTTAAGTGGTCTCTATTTTGGTTGTGCTTTTTTAACGGTAGCACTCAGTGCACCTCACCTACGCGATATACTGAAAACCAAGTTTAACGTTACCGTTACCGATACATTGCACCAATGGTTGAATGGGATTGCGGTATTATTAGGCCTTGCGTTTGCTTGGTCGATTACGCAGGTTTATCAATTGGCCACCGTCCCGGCTTGGAATAGCCATTATACGTCGCTACATTTGTGGCTAACCGTTGCTATCTCTGGTGGGATGTGTGCTTTAGCACTCGGTGCTAAACGACTCGGTGCGTTAGCGGTCATCGTTGGGGCAGCGATTTCGTTTGCGACTCGTACCGGTTATATGGCGTTTTTAACCGAGCAAGTACCGCATTTAGTCAATGCACAAACGATGTTTTGGTACACCTATTTGTTCGCGATGACGATCGCGCTAGTACTTGCTTTGTGGGTCTTACTGAAAAAACAAGCCGTTAAACCTTTGCTTTTTAGCGGTGCGGCACTGATGATCCTTGGCGAGCTGGCTTCACGTATTACCTTCTATAACTTATGGTGGATAACCATGTAGTGGCAGTTGGGAGGATACTTTGAGCGTATTCTTCTCCTAAACAGCATGTACCGTTCAGCCTGTGAGAGCAGCGACCTTAAGCGAATACGCTGGGAGTTGGCTTCACGGGCTGAGCACTTTTTACAACAGAAAGGAAAGCCAATGTTAGCCATTGTTCCTCGAATCCTTGGTAGTTTATTTTACTATCCACCGCAGAGTGAGCCTGCGCAGTATGCGTTACACGATCTGCCTCAATTAGCCCATTATTTCTCTTGGAGCGATCCTAAGGCGATCGAAACCCTGTGTCATCGTCTACCGGAACCACAACCTGAGCGCTTTAGTGTACTATTTGAAGGGCTAGGGGATATGCCCGCTCCGCCTTGGGGATCGGTATACTTAGATCCTGAGCATATCGTGATGGGTGAAAGTACCTTAGCTTACCGTCAATTTCTTCAGCGTCATGGTTTAGCGGTGCAACTCGCCCGTCAGGAACCAGAAGATCAATTTGGATTAATGTTATTAGCCCTTGCTCATTTCCTCGAACAAGGTCAGGAATCTGCGGTTATTGAGTTATTAACGGATCATCTTTTTCCTTGGGCGACACTCTATTTACAACGCTTAAAATCCACCTGTGATGAAGATGATTTTTATTATTCTTTAGCCCTATTAGCCGAATGTTTTTTAGCTGAATTGTTGAATGATAATGCTGAATAATCGTACACGTTTTTCTGAATAAATGGTCATTAATTGCATAAGTTTAATTATTTCAATTTGATGTGTTAATTTGGTTTAACTTTATGTTTTAGAATGGTTTTTATTATTGTTAATACTTGTTTTTATCATGATGTTTTTTATTGAATTGGCAGTGTCATTCGCAGTGAAAGGCAAAATGTTATATGATGAGGAGGTTTTTTTCAATAAGAACTAATAAAGCAGGAGGCTTTATGATAGATAAGTTAGAGAAATCTAACTCGACAGTGCTTATTCCGGTTTTTATTCCGGCGGTAATTGTCATCGCACTAATGGTAGTAGGAACCATATCAAATCCTAGTCTCGCGGGTAACGTTTTTTCGACGACGCTAGCCTATATAACCGAAACCTTTGGTTGGTTCTATATGTTAGCGGTGGCCCTATTTTTAATTTTTATTGTCTCGTTAGCTTTTACGCGCTGGGGAAATATAAAACTTGGTCCCGATCATGCGGAGCCTGAATATAGCTTTCCAGCTTGGTTCGCGATGCTCTTCTCCGCAGGATACGGTATTGCTTTACTTTTCTTTGGTGTCGCTGAGCCAGTATTGCATTATGCCTCACCACCGACAGGCAGCGGTGAAACCATTGAAGCGGCTAAACAAGCCATGCAAATTGCCTATTTCCATTGGGGATTTCATATTTGGGCTATTTATGGTTTGGTCGGCTTGTGCTTAGCTTATTTTGCTTTCCGACATGGTTTGCCTTTATCAATGCGATCAACCTTATATCCTTTGATTGGTGAACGTATTCATGGTCCAATTGGTCATATTGTCGATATCTTCGCTATTCTTGGTACCTTATTTGGTATTGCTACGACATTAGGTTTATCGGTTGCCCAAATTAATGCCGGAGTCAATTATTTATGGCCAAATGTCGAAGTGGGAGTACCTTTCCAAATTGGTGCGATTGCGGTGATTACTTGCTTAGCTTTATTTTCAGTGCTCGCAGGTATGGATAAAGGTGTTAAGCGTTTATCGATTATTAATATGCTGTTAGCAATCAGTTTGATGCTATTTGTATTTGTCGTTGGACCGACCATCTTTATCTTAGAGACCTTTTTAGAAAATACGGGAAGTTATTTAAGTAATATTGTTGAACGAACATTTAGTTTGCAAGCTTATGAATCGAGTGACTGGATTGGTAACTGGACCCTATTTATTTTTGGCTGGACGATAGCTTGGGCTCCATTTGTCGGCTTATTTATTGCCAAAATAAGTCGCGGTCGAACGATTCGACAATTTGTGGTTGGAGTCATGTTGGTTCCGTCTATCTTTACCTTTCTTTGGTTCTCTATTTTTGGCGATACCGCACTGCATTTAATTATGGTTGAAGGCTATAGCTCGCTGATTACCTATGTTCAGGCCGATCATGCTGTCGCGCTTTTTCAGTTATTTGAGCTGTTGCCTCTTTCTTCCGTAGTGTCTTTTATTACGGTATTACTGATCATCACTTTCTTTGTCACCTCTTCAGATTCCGGTTCATTGGTGATTGATTCACTTGCATCGGGCGGTGCAATGCATACGCCAGTCTGGCAGCGTACATTTTGGGTAGTGACGCAAGGACTGGTTGCCTCGGTATTACTACTGGCAGGAGGGCTCAGCGCTTTGCAAACGGCATCAATCGTGAGTGCCTTACCATTTGCAATTATCATGTTAATCGGTGGCATTGGCATGTGGCGAGCGTTAGTGATTGAAGGGCATCATGAGACCAGTTTACAGCACGATATGAAGTTACCTGTGCATCTACAAGGTAAAACCAATTGGAAAAAGCGCCTATCACATCTCATTGACTTCCCATCTAAAACCAGTGTGGAGAAATTTATTGAGCAGACTGGCCTTACCGCAATGAATACGGTTAAGCAGGAGCTTGAAAATAAAGGTTGGCAAGCAAAAGTGACCTTTGATGATCTCAATACTCGCTGCATCATTGATGTTGAGAAAGCGGGTGAAGTAGAGTTTATTTATGAGATTCGTCTGCGTGCTTATGAGATGCCCGAGTTTGCTTCCGAGCAAGAAAAACAAATCGATGATGATTACTATTATCGAGCGGAAGTCTTTCTGCGCCGAGGCGGTCAAGCTTATGATGTCTACGGTTATGAAGAGCGCGACATCATCAATGATATTTTGGATCAATTTGAGAAATATCTGCACTTTCTACATATTTCACCGGGGAGTTTGCCTTGGCGAATGGAAGAGCATGATGATGATTTACAAAGCGAAGATCCTAGCACAGTGACATCACCCAGCTCATGAGAGTGTCGGTTGATCATGCTAGCAAAGAGCTACTATAGATTAAAAATATAATAATCAGGCACGCCACTTTATAAGCGTGCCTGTTTTTTAATCCATTTTATATCGCGTTAAATAGCGATGAGCAGCGTCAACACCCATATAACGAGCGAGCGTTCGTACCGGAACTTGGCGCAAATCGACGACAATCAATCCGTCTAATGAGTCATTAAAATAAGGATCAACGTTAAAGCAAACTAAGCGACCATTTAAGCCTAAATATTGGCGCAGCAACACGGGAATCCCTTTCCCATCATCAATGCGTGCTATCACTCGTGATAAAAGTTGCAGGTCAGCTAAAGCCGATAGTAGGCTAGCATTCCATAGTTGATGGGTACTTGATAGCGGGTGGCTGGCACTGACTAAATTGGCCTGTTGTTGATCGTAGTAGTGCAGCGTCATGGTGTCGGCTAATAGTTGACGCGCAAGTTCACTGTAATCGCTACTAATGCTGACTGGGCCAAAAAGGTGTGTGTATTCAGGGTGGCGATCAATATAGGTTGCAATGCCTTTCCAGAGCAGCAGTAATGGCGCGACGCTTTTTTGATAAGCACTATCGATCACTGAACGCCCCATCTCAATCGATTTCCCCATACTATCGATAAAGCGCTGATCGTAGTGAAATAAAGTACTGGTGTACAAACCATGGATACCATGTCGCTCAACCAATTTATCAACCAATCCGAGACGATAAGCACCAACCAACACATTTTTTTCTCGATCCCAGATAAAAAGATGCAGATAATTACGATCAAAGTGATCAATATCTAAAGCTAACCCGGTTCCTTCGCCAACTTGGCGAAAATTCAACTCTCTGACTCGACCAATTTCATGCAAAACTGCCGGAATTTGCTCGGCACTGGCACAATAGACGGCAAAGTTTTGATGATCCAATAAATGACATTCTTGAGGTAGGGCTGCAATATCTTGTTGTAAAATATCGTCGCTTAGCCTTTCAACGACAGGCGGTAGACTTCGATCTTGCTGTGTTTTATCGCGAGTTATCCAGCGCTGGCTTTGTAGTAAATAGGTATTTAAACGTAAATAATTGACCAATTGTTGGTCATCTAAGGCGGCGATTTCTGAGCAAGCAATGGTTTCTCCTATCGCTATTTCGATACAACTTTGCTGCTTGTTGAGTAGTTCTCTGCCCAGCAATAGTGTGCGAAGTAATGGATGTATTTTCCCAGCCATATAAAATCGTTTTGAATTTTCACCATCAATATAGACCGGTAAGACGGTGGCTTGATGTTTTTTTACCAACCGGCTGACGGATTGGCTCCACTCTTTATCCTCAACTCGCTGCAGTTTATTGCCCACCCACTGTGAGACTTCGCCTGCAGGAAACATCAATAAAACGCCGCCATTGGCAAGGTGTTTATGCGCCTGACGTAATGCCGAGAGATTCGCGTGGCTTGCATTCTCGCCAGTAAATACATCAACCCCAATAAACAGTTCATCGAGTTCTGGTACGGTTTTTAAATAGTGATTAGCGAGAATTTTTACATCATCACGAACCGATAGCAGTAGTTCAGCAAGGATAATACCTTCAACACATCCGAGAGGATGATTCGCCACGACAATCGTCGCTCCTAGGTTTGGTACTTGTGATGCACAGCCTTTAGTGACGCGATAATCAATCCCTAATATCTCTAAGGTAAAGCGTAAAAATTCCGCACTGGAGCATTGTGCTGGGCGTTGATGGTAAAATTTATCGAGTTTGCTTAATCCCGTTGCCCATTCTGCAAGGTTTTCAG
Source organism: Vibrio sp. 11986-1-5 (assembly GCF_963878025.1). NCBI lineage: Bacteria > Pseudomonadati > Pseudomonadota > Gammaproteobacteria > Vibrionales > Vibrionaceae > Vibrio > Vibrio sp. 11986-1-5. Next base: position 280,964 of record NZ_CAWNVW010000050.1, on the reverse strand, counting down.
CCAGTCCAAAAGGGGTTTTTCGGGGTAATTTAAAAGGGCTGGTAGATAGCATAACGTCCTCACAAACAGTGATCTTGACGTTATGCTAAGTGGGGTTTGTGTCAGCGAGGCGGCATTGTGATGAAGTTTTTATGGCGAAAGACTAAGCGGTTAAAGCCAATCTTAAAGCAAACATCACAAACAGTGAGCCAATAAAAGTATTGGATAGCGTCGCTAGTTTTTTATGTTGTTTAACTTTATTCGTGATGCCAAAACCAGCAAAAATCAGTAGCGAGAGATAAAGCATGCTACACAGCTGTAAAATTGCGCCCAAAACTAAAAACGATAAGCCGGTACTTTGCGCATTAAAATCAATGAATTGAATAAAAAATGAGACATAAAAAATAATCATCTTAGGATTGAGGATACTCAGTCCTAACGCTTTAAAATAGATCCCTCTACTGCCTTGAACTGATTTTACCTCAGGCTGAGACTCTTTAACTCTTAAGCTCTGAGTGATGGTTTTTATACCGAGATAAAGTAGGTAGGCCGCACCCAAATATTGAATGGCATGAAACAGAGCCGGTGAGTTTTTGACCACGGTAGCCACGCCCAAAAAGGCTAAAAAAATCAGCAGTGCATCACCAGTAAAGACGCCCATTGCGGCTTTATATCCGCCACGCACACCATGCTTTGCGCTGGCCGTTAGCACGAAGATAGAGTTTGGCCCTGGAACAATAACAATTAAAAAAACGCCGACTAAATAGGCCCAAAGGTTAACGATGCCAATGCTTTCCAACATATGATTCTTACCTAATAATATCAATCAAAGTACACTGGTATACCCAAACGACTTGAAGTTGTAGCGGTGTTTGCGCGTTCGTTCATCCCAAGCACATCGTGTATCGATGTTCATGGCGTTTTATGCACTTGCCGTTTTCTCTTCACTCTAAGAGGCTTTGGTATATAACTATTTAATAAAAATAGATTTTATCTTTCAAAAGACCCTAAGCAGTGGATAAGCACCCTTGGATGCAGATTATTTCTAGGTCATTTTTCGTGTATCATAACTCTATTTTTAAAATTTGGAATATGTGACTATTTGATTTGTTATTAATGGTTTTTTTATCTGGTAATTTGTTTTTTAATTGAAATTTAAATCTAATTTTTGTTTTTATTTTGAACTTTAATTTTAGTAATTATCCTGTATTTGGTGGTCGTTTGTTTTGTGAAGAATTCTTCGTTTTAAATGCTAATTAACCTTCGATTCTCAGTTTTTTATCCTGATGGAATTGATTGTTGTGAATGAGTGTGATGATGATAAGTCAGCTTTTTTTGTCGTAGTCCAACGTTAAAGCAACCATGTAACAGCAATCTATTTCTCTCTTTCTTCTATTTATTTAGTTTATGTCGTGCTGGATATTAGCTTTTCTTATGTTTCATTAATATCATGAATTAAACTTATTTTATTTCACCGTATATTCTTCACGTTTGTAGGTAGTAGATAAGGTTAGAAAATGTCAGCAATTAGCGAGTTAGAGGTATTACTAAAGTCGATGTCACCACAGATCATCGAGGGCAATTACGTATTTTGTACCGTGAAGGGGCCGTTATCTGAGTATTGGCACCTAGATCCAATCGCAACGTTTCGAGAGCAAGAGGGCTTAACTTTAGTGTTATTAGAACAACAAGCCAAAGCAGCCAAACTGAAGTTTGATAGCGTTTTTAGCTTAATCACACTTACCGTGCATTCTAGTTTAGAGGCGGTAGGTTTAACCGCTGCGTTCGCGACTAAGTTAGCGTCTTATGGGATCAGTGCTAATGTGATTGCTGGTTATTATCATGATCATATTTTTGTGCAAAGCACTCTGGCTGAAAAGGCGCTACAGGCTTTGCAAGAATTTACTCAGCAAACAGATAATGAGAACGCACAATGAAAGCACATCAACCAGTAGCACTAAAGCTCACCACTTTATCGGAGCGAAGAGTAACTTATTACCGAAAGGTCTCAGAATTGGCACAAGCTCTTGAATCTGGCGCAAAGCCTTTCTCTCTTGCGGTTATCAATAAGCACAATCTCCGCTCTCATCGGTAATGGTACAGAGTACTAAAAAGTAGCTTGAGTGAGAAAGAGAAGAGTGCGTGATCGGGGCTTACCTGACCCATTACCTGACCCAAAATCGTCAGGTACAAAAAAAGGTTAGTAAACACTACGCTTACTAACCTTCTAGAATTTGGTGGCCCCTCGCAGACTTGAACTGCGGACCAATCGATTATGAGTCGACTGCTCTAACCACTGAGCTAAGGGGCCGATAGGTGTGTGATTATAGGGGAAGGCTGGGTGTCTGTCTAGCCGGAAAATAGGGTAATAGCGCTTAGTTTTTATTCACTTAGCATTTTGGGTAATAAAAAAGGCGAGCATTTGCTCACCTTTTAAACACGTTAGTTTGATTTACTCATCAAGGAAGCTGCGCAGGGTTTCTGAGCGGCTTGGGTGACGAAGTTTACGCAGTGCTTTGGCTTCGATTTGACGAATACGTTCGCGAGTAACATCGAACTGTTTGCCCACTTCTTCAAGAGTGTGGTCTGTATTCATATCAATACCAAAACGCATCCGTAACACTTTAGCTTCACGTGGTGTTAAGCCAGCCAGAACGTCTCTTGTTGCGGCTCTTAGGCTCGTTGCCGTGGCTGAGTCTAGAGGCAGTTCAAGCGTAGTATCTTCAATAAAATCACCTAGATGTGAATCTTCATCATCACCTATTGGCGTTTCCATTGAGATTGGCTCTTTGGCGATTTTGAGCACTTTGCGAATTTTATCTTCCGGCATTTGCATGCGTTCCGCTAATTCTTCAGGCAGAGGCTCACGACCCATTTCTTGTAGCATCTGGCGCGAAATTCGGTTCAGTTTATTGATCGTTTCGATCATATGAACTGGAATACGAATGGTGCGCGCTTGATCGGCAATAGAACGGGTGATGGCTTGACGAATCCACCATGTTGCATAGGTTGAGAACTTATAACCACGGCGATATTCAAATTTATCCACCGCTTTCATTAGGCCAATGTTACCTTCTTGGATCAGATCCAAAAATTGTAGACCACGGTTGGTGTATTTCTTAGCAATCGAAATAACCAAACGTAGGTTGGCTTCTACCATCTCTTTTTTCGCTCGGCGAGCTTTCGCTTCACCAATTGACATGCGACGGCTAATGTCTTTGATGCGGTTCACATCAAGTGAGGTTTCTTGTTCAATAATACGCAGCTTTTGAATAGAACGACGGATCATTTCTTCATTGGCGCGAATTTTTTCAACGTAAGGCTTATCGGTTGCTAGGACTTGATCCAACCATGCTTCACTCGATTCATTACCAGTAAATAGGGCAATGAATGACTTTTTCGGCATTTTAGCGACTTCGACCACGGTTTTCATGATCAAGCGTTCTTGAGTACGAACACGTTCCATTGAGTTACGTAGTGTGGTAACCAAATGATCAAACTGCTTAGGCGTTAGACGAAACTCACGGAAGATATCCAGTACCAACTCAGAAGCTTGCTGAGTCGTTGAGCTGTCATTGCCGTGTTCGTTGATCGCTAACTGTAAGTTTTGATATTTATTACGTAACTCAGTGAATTTTTCGAGTGCGAGCTCAGGATCGATACCAGTATCTTCTTCGGCATCATCGGTCGTGCTATCGCCATCTTCGTCTTCATCTTCGTCGTCATCGATGTCTTTACTGTCTTCGTCATCGAGATCAGCACCAGTCAGCTCTGAGCCGATGTGCGTTGCCGTTGGCGCAGTAGTTTCATCTTCATTCGGGTCAACAAAACCGGAAATGAGATCGGTTAGGCGTAACTCTTCTGCTTGAACTCTATCGAACTGCTCAAGAATATAAGGAATCGTACCTGGATATTCAGCAACGGCGCTTTGAACTTGGTTAATACCTTCTTCAATGCGTTTAGCGATATCAATTTCACCTTCACGAGTTAGCAGCTCTACGGTTCCCATTTCACGCATATACATGCGCACAGGATCGGTAGTTCGACCAATCTCGCTTTCTACGCTTGAAAGCGCTGCGGCAGCGGCTTCAGCGGCATCTTCATCAGTGATCGTGTTATCATCGCTTAACGCGAGATCATCGGCATCAGGAGCAGTTTCTACTACCTTGATACCCATGTCATTGATCATCTGAATAATATCTTCCACTTGCTCAGAATCGACGATCTCAGCAGGTAGGTGGTCATTTACTTCGGCGTAGGTCAGATAGCCTTGTTCCTTGCCCTTGATGACAAGTAATTTTAGCTGTGACTGCGGACTTTGATCCATAGACGGTATCCAACTTCGTATCTGGTGAAAGAATAGTGTGCGAAATGCAAACCATGTATATTAACAAATTTATTCGTTGCTGACTATTTAAACTGGGTTACGCTTTCAATTCTAGCATTAATGCTATTAGCTCCCTTTTTTCATCGGTTGATAAACCGACGCTTCTTTCTTTCGCCTGCAAGTTTTCAATTTGTTTTTCTACACACTGGGCAAGAATTTTGTCCAATGAGTCTAAAAATAGTTCTTCTTGATTGTCTTCGACAAGAGGGATTTCCCAACTTGCCAGACGAGACAGCAGTGCCTCATGTTCATTATTACGCCAATGCTCGAGCAATTGGCCGGTAGTGATATGGGGTTGTTGCTGACAATTTTCAACCACATTGACCAGCAAACTTAAACCGGGAATGGCTAAGTGTTTGACACTCGACAGCTCCGGCACCATTTCAGCATAGCTCGGATTTTGCACAAGCAAAGCGATAACTTCACGCATTGGGGTGCGCTTTAGCTCTTTGTGCGGTTGTGGCCGTTCACTTGTTGGTTGAGTTCGACGTTGTTTTCCATGGCTCATAAAGCCAGTGAGTTTATCGAGTTTTTCATCCAACTCTTGTTGAAAACCAATATCTGGAATTTTGTTAATCAAGTCATTCGCTAGGGTGCGTAGGGTTGATTTCCCCTCAACGGTGCCTAAGTTGAGTTTGTGGGTCTCAATCAGGTTTTCAAAAAGATAACTAGAGAGAGGCTTCGCATGCTGTACAGCGTGTTCAAAATTTTCTTTACCGTGCTTTCTGATGTAGCTGTCAGGATCCTCACCATCGGGCAAGAAAAGAAACTTAAGAATATTGCCACTTTTAAGATAGCTTAGTGCATTTTCTAAAGCTCGCCAGGCCGCTTCTCTACCAGCTCGGTCACCATCATAGCAACAGACAACGGTATTGGTTTGACGAAACAACAGTTGTAAATGATCGCCTGTGGTCGCGGTACCCAGTGAGGCAACCGCATAATCAACACCATATTGAGCCAAAGCGACCACGTCCATATAGCCTTCAACGACCAGTATCTGTGTCGGATCACGATGGGCTTGCATCACTTCATACAAGCCGTAAAGCTCTTTACCCTTATGGAAGATCGGTGTTTCTGGTGAGTTTAGGTACTTAGGTGTGCCATTACCAATGACTCGACCACCAAAACCAATTACGCGACCTCGGCGATCCCTAATTGGAAACATGACTCGACCACGAAAACGGTCGTAGCGTTTGCCACTTTCGTTTTCTATCAGCATCCCGCCAGTTACCAGCATCTCTTGAGTTTGTGGATGTTGGCCAAAATTACGGCGTACTAAGTCCCACTCGTCAGGTACGTAACCAATGCCAAACTGTTGTGCTATATCACCGGATAAGCCTCGATCTTTGAGATATTCGATCGCGCCTCGTCCGGCTGGCGTTTTTAATTGCTGACGATAAAACTGTGCGATGTTACTCAGTAAATCATACAGTGTGCGTTTTTCATCACTATTAACGCGCGGTGTTGAATTTGAGGCTGACTGACTGTTGTTGTAGCGTTCTTCACGTGGAACCTCTAATCCTAGATAAGAAGCAAGTTCTTCAATGGCTTCAGGGAATTCCAGTCGTTCATATTCCATAAGGAAATCAATTGCGTTGCCATGTACGCCACAACCAAAACAGTGATAAAACTGCTTTTCTTGGCTAACACTAAACGAGGGCGTTTTCTCATTATGAAATGGACAACAAGCGCCGTAGTTTTTGCCCTTTTTTTTAAGTTTTACACGTGCGTCAATGATGTCGACAATATCGAGTCGAGCAAGGAGATCATCAATGAAACTACGAGGAATTTGTCCTGCCATACAACCTAAAAGAAAGAGAGAGAAACCAAAAGTGTAGATACGAACAAGCCGTGCCTACCAGAGGATAGCACGGCTTGATGCAATTTGGGTGTGGGATTAAACGAGTTTAGCGCGAACTAAACTGCTTACTCTACCCATATCTGCACGCCCTTGAATTTGTGGTTTAATCAGTGCCATCACTTTACCCATGTCTTGCATGCCACTGGCTTGAGATTCGGCCACCGCGCTGTCAATCAAGGCGATAACGTCTTCTTCACTCAATGGTTGAGGCATAAATTCCTCAAGAACGGTGATTTCAGCTTTTTCCACATCCGCTAAATCTTGACGATTAGCAGCTTCATACTGCGCAACAGAGTCGCGACGTTGTTTAACCATTTTTACCAGCACAGCTAGAATATCGTCATCGCTCAGAGTAATCTGCTCGTCGACTTCACGTTGCTTAATGGCGGCTAAGGCCAAACGGATAGTGCCAAGGCGCGCTTTGTCCTTGGCTTTCATCGCTAATTTTTGCTCTTCTTTGAGAGTGTCAATCAGAGCCATAACTTTATTCCTTTTCTGGAATCAGTTATTAGTACAGGCGAACGCGACGAGCGTTTTCGCGAGCTAGCTTCTTAGCGTGACGCTTTTGAGCTGCTGCTTTAGCACGTTTGCGAACAGTAGTTGGTTTTTCGTAGTGCTCACGACGACGCACTTCAGAAAGGATACCTGCTTTTTCGCAAGAGCGCTTGAAACGACGTAATGCTACGTCGAACGGTTCGTTTTCACGTACTTTAACTATTGGCATATGCCTTTCACCTCAGGGGTTAATTCGTTAACGCTGGTATTTTGTGGCTCAAGTAACAAGATACTTTGTTGACTAGAGCGATAACCAGCTTGATCAAAAATGGTGCGGAATTTTAATCCCATCGTGACCGCTTTGTAAAGTACTTTGTTGTTTACTGTCTGTACAAAGTTTGTTTGTCATGCCAAGCCGAGGTAACATGAGCGGAATTTTGATTATTGGCGGTTGTTCACTGAGCAAGGTAATAACCGTTAGCTGACAGCATGCTGAGAATACTATGCGCATTATTGGAATTGAAACTTCTTGCGATGAGACTGGAATCGCGATTTATGATGATGAGAAAGGCCTTTTATCTCATCAATTGTATAGCCAAGTAAAATTGCACGCCGATTATGGTGGTGTGGTACCGGAGCTGGCTTCACGTGATCACGTGAAAAAAACCATTCCACTGATTAAAGCCGCTATGGCCGAGGCGAAGCTCAATCCTGCCGATATCGATGGCATAGCTTATACCGCTGGCCCCGGTTTAGTGGGCGCTTTATTGGTTGGCGCGACGATCGGTCGCAGTTTGGCATACGCTTGGAATATCCCTGCGGTAGCGGTCCATCATATGGAAGGGCATTTATTGGCCCCGATGCTGGAAGACAATCCACCGCCGTTTCCTTTTGTTGCGGTACTGGTTTCTGGTGGTCATTCGATGATGGTTGAGGTCAAGGGGATTGGCGATTATACGATTTTAGGCGAATCGATTGATGATGCTGCGGGCGAAGCGTTTGATAAAACCGCAAAGTTGATGGGGCTCGATTATCCAGGGGGGCCGATGTTGGCTCGTTTAGCAGAAAAAGGCACGCCTGGACGCTTTAAATTTCCTCGTCCTATGACCGATCGCCCAGGTTTAGACATGAGTTTTTCAGGTTTAAAAACCTTTACGGCCAATACCATTGCTGCCAATGGCGACGATGAACAAACTCGGGCTGATATTGCTTACGCTTTTCAAGATGCAGTGTGTGACACGTTAGTCATTAAATGTCGACGTGCACTCGAGCAAACCGGAATGAAGCGTATTGTGATTGCAGGTGGGGTGAGTGCGAATAAGCAGCTGCGCGCTGATTTAGCCAAATTAGCCGAAAAAATTGGCGGTGAAGTCTTTTATCCGCGTACCGAATTTTGTACCGATAATGGCGCGATGATTGCCTATGCGGGTATGCAGCGTTTAAAAAATGGTGATGTAACAGAGCTCAGTGTTCAAGCAAGGCCTCGCTGGCCGATTGACCAACTGACGCCGATCGTTTAATTAATCAAACGGTAAAACTTCTCAGTGGAAACGGTCACCGTCGTGGCCGTTTTTTTATGGTTTTTTCTCACCCACTTTTGGCTCTGTGCCGATAAAAAGACGCTTAATGTTCTCTTGGTGACGCAGCACGATTAAACAGCAGAGCATGGCGACGGGTAACGTGTAGTGCGGTTTGATCATCCAGGTATAAAAAGGCGTCAATAACACGGTCACCAATGCAGCAAGGGAAGAATAACGGAAAATAAACACCACCACTAACCAAGTGACGATGACCATGGCGGTTAATTCTAAGCCTATTGGTGCAATGGCGCCTAGTGCTGTCGCCACACCTTTACCACCTTTGAAATGGAAAAATAAGGGATACATATGGCCAAGGCATGCGGCTATACCGATTAAGCCGAGCATGAGAGGATCAATGTTAAGGTAATAGCCACTCCAAACTGGGATCGTTCCTTTGAGCATGTCACAAATCAGCACGGTCAGGGCGGTTTTCTTACCAGCAATGCGCAGCACATTGGTGGCTCCGGGATTATGGGAGCCAACGCCGCGAGGATCAGGCAGCCGCAGTAATCGGCAGATCAACACCGCACTGGATATGGATCCCAGTAAATAGGCGCAAATGATCATGATCAGTGCTAGTGGCGTCATACTGGCCTCTACCGTCGTTGTTTAGCTGCAAAGTCTGTCCTTGAGCCAATGTTTAAGCGGGGACTCTCTAATGCGGTGAATATTCTCTTCCTACTTGACGCTGCTGCGGTGTTGGCTGCTTTCATTCGTCCAATCACATCGTTGGTCAACGCTCATTGGGGATTATGCACTTACCCTCTACCGGCTACTCCAAGTCGTTTGGGTATATAGTCTCAGGATTTCTTTATTTTTAACGTGATATACACCGGATAAGCATCGTATCGCTCGATTTAATTACATTGCCATGCTTATAAAACAGCGTAACTTGACTGCTCTTTGACAATGGATAAAGAACGTCGACGGTAATTCCAAGCGATTGTTAAATAGCATAAAAGAGATCGATCAATTGTGTTGAGAAACAAAAAAACTATTCGGAGTTTCGCATCAATAGGTGATTTGGGTATATGATATCGTGATAAGCAAAAATAGTCCGTTTTTTTACTCAATTTGGATATCCGACCAGCAAAAAGGAGGCAATATCGCCATGGATAAAGTTTTTATCGAGCAGTTAACCGTGGTGACAACCATTGGTGTTTATGACTGGGAGCAGACCATTAAGCAAAAATTAGTGTTTGATTTGGAGATGGCGCATAACAATCAACCCGCTGGAAAAAGTGATGATGTGGCTGATGCATTAGATTATGCGCAAGTCAGTCAAGCGGTGATAGAGCATATTGAGCAGGGACGTTTTTTATTGGTAGAGCGAGTTGCTGAAGAAGTGGCTGAGTTGATTATGCAGCGTTTTTCTGTGCCTTGGGTGAAGATTCGCTTAACAAAACCGGGAGCAGTGGCACAAGCGAGAGGAGTTGGTGTGGTAATTGAACGAGGACAGGCATGATAACTTGCTATGTTGGTATTGGTTCAAATGTTCAACGCCATCAACATATTGAAGCAGGATGTCGTGACTTAGCGACATTAACTGATCAACTGCGTTTATCGTCGGTTTATGAATGCCCGTCTGTCGGCTTTGATAGCCATCCTTTTTATAATCTTGTTGCTGAACTTAGCACCACATTGTCTTTACCGGCCTTGCTAGAGAAATTACGGCATATAGAACAGCGTTGGGGAAGAGAAAGTAACGCAAAGAAATTCCAAGACCGTACCTTAGACTTAGATTTACTACTCTATGGTAACCAAGTCTCTACGGAAGCTCCCGTCTTACCAAGACGTGATATTTATCATTATCCGTTTGTTATCCAACCTTTGTACGACTTGTCGCCTCAACTGCTGATCCCTGGCAGCGAGAAAACGGTTGAAGAGGTGTGGCAAGCAACGCCAGAACTCGATTCTTTAACCCCCATTCCTTTGTGGTTTTCCATCCGTGAATCCGTTAATTAGAGAATAATCATGACTTATTTTGAAGCGTTTATATTGGCGTTGATCCAAGGCTTAACTGAATTTTTACCTATTTCTAGCTCGGCTCATCTCATTTTGCCGTCGGCGATTTTAGGTTGGGAAGATCAAGGCTTAGCTTTTGATGTCGCAGTACATGTTGGCACCTTAGCTGCGGTGATTATTTATTTTCGCCATGAAGTGGTGAGCTTATTACGCGCATTTTTTGCGTCTATTTTCAAAGGCGATCGCACTAAAGAAGCGAAACTGGCTTGGTTGATTGTTCTTGCGACCATTCCTGCGTGTATCTTTGGTTTATTAATGAAAGATATTGTCGAACTGTATCTGCGTAGTGCGTGGGTCATTGCCATAACGACGATCATTTTTGGCTTGTTGCTTTGGTATGTGGATAGACATGCTCGCCTTGCTCAAGATGAATATCAAGCAGGATGGAAGCAGGCTCTTTTTGTTGGTCTTGCACAGGCGCTAGCGATCATTCCGGGTACCTCTCGCTCAGGAGCAACCATTACGGCTGCACTGTATTTAGGTTTTACCCGCGAGGCTGCGGCGCGATTTTCATTTTTAATGTCGATTCCAATTATTACCTTAGCTGGTGGATATTTAGGTCTTAAGTTAATCACGAGCGGTGAACCGATTCAGATGAATTTCTTAATTACTGGCGTGATCACTTCGTTTATTAGTGCTTATTTGTGCATTTTCTTTTTCCTAAAACTTATTTCTCGAATGGGTATGACTCCTTTTGTCATTTATCGTTTAATTTTAGGTTGCGGATTACTTCTGTTTTTATCGATGAATTAATATTTTTGTCATGAGAGCCGACCCGCTCGCCTTTGAGGTTATCTCGGGTTAGTTAGATTCAGTCAATATCATCAGGATGTTTGTGTTGCGTTGTTTCAATCATTTGGGATAGGTGTTGAGTAGCAACCACTTAAGCGGTGAGCTTACTCGCCTGATTTTGGCTCTTATGATATAAGTAAGCTCGCAAGTAAATCGTCAATGTAGACGGTACATCTGCACGATGTACCGCTCCCATCAGTAAGGTGAAAAAGATGCGAGTATTGGCAATAGCCTTATGTTTGCTATTTGGCTGGCTGCAATACCATTTATGGCTAAGTAAGAATGGCATTGTAGACTTTCGAACGGTCTCGAGTGAAATTAAGGTGCAAGAGCAAGTAAACAGTAATTTGTATCAACGAAACCAAGAGATGTTTGCTGAAATCGATGATTTACGGCAGGGGCTCGATGCCATTGAGGAGCGTGCCCGTCATGAGTTAGGAATGGTCAAAGACAATGAAACCTTCTATCGGATTATCGGTGAGGTAACGCCTTGATCGTCCCATTAATTACCGCAATTGTCCCTGCTGCTGGGGTTGGCAGTCGAATGCAAGCTGATCGTCCTAAGCAATATCTCCTGCTTAATGGAAAAACGGTATTAGAGCATACGGTTGAGCAGTTATTGGCTCACCCACAGATAGGACAGGTTGTCATTGCTATCAGTCAGCAAGACCCTTACTTTTCTTCCTTATCATTAGCAAGTCATCCCCGAGTGAAGGTGGTGAATGGCGGAAAAGAGCGCGCAGATTCGGTGATGAATGCGCTGCGTTTGGTGGATGAACAGCAATTAGGGGAATGGGTAATGGTGCATGATGCGGCCAGACCCTGCGTCACTGAGCGTGATATTAGCCAGTTAATTCAGCGCGCGTTATCTCACCCAGTGGGAGCGATACTCGCTAGCCCAGTTCGCGATACGATGAAGCGTGGCGATGGTGATGGAAATATTGTGCAGACTGTTGAACGTCAAGCGTTATGGCATGCACTCACGCCGCAGATGTTTCGTTGCCAACCCTTGTTACAAGCTCTGCAACAAGCCTTAGCACAGCATGCCATCATTACCGATGAAGCTTCTGCTTTCGAATGGCAAGGTGTGTATCCCGCTTTGGTCAGCGGTCGAGCGGATAATATTAAAATTACTCAGCCAGAAGATCTGGCATTGGCTGAGTTCTATGTCAGTCAGAAAAAGGAAACAGCATGATACGTATTGGTCACGGTTTTGATGTGCATAAATTTGGCGGTGAAGGCCCAGTGATAATTGGTGGTGTTTCTATCCCTTATGAGCAGGGCCTGATAGCTCACTCTGATGGTGATGTGGCGCTGCATGCTTTGTGTGATGCACTGTTAGGCGCGATTGCCGCCGGTGATATTGGCCGCCATTTTCCCGATACGGATGAACAATGGAAAGGTGCTGATAGTCGAGCCTTACTGCGCGATGTGTATCAACGCGTTCTTAAACAAGGGTATCAGTTGGGTAATGCCGATATTACCCTGATTGCTCAAGCACCGAAGATGGCTCCTTATATTGAGTCGATGTGCCAAGTGATTGCTGAGGACTTACAAACAGCAATCAGTAACATTAATGTCAAAGCAACCACCACCGAACAGCTCGGCTTTACTGGCCGTAAAGAAGGGATCGCTTGTGAGGCCGTGGTATTATTAATCAAAGCTTAGTACTTGGTGAACGCTTTGCATGATGGTATGTGGAGCGGTACGCCGTCCGTTTATCTTACTCCTCGATTGTTATCGAACGATAGCGATGGGATACATTCACTGCTTACCATAAACTCAAATTTTCGTTAACGAGTGTGAGTAGGCAGATATTGGAATAAAAAATGACTGATCTTCTCTCTTCGCTGGCGTATTTATGTGGTCAGCCGACGGCGAAAGCAAAAATTAAAGCGCGACCAGAGCATTTTAAGGTCATCGAAGATTTGGGCTATACCTTCTCTGGTGAAGGTGAGCATGTCATGGTGTGCATTAGAAAAACCGGAGAAAATACCAGTTTTGTCGCGAACGAGCTGGCTAAGGCGTGTGGTGTAAAATCCAAAGATGTCGGCTGGGCCGGGCTTAAAGATCGTCATGCTGTGACGGAACAGTGGCTCAGTGTCTATCTTCCTGATGGCAAATTGCCGAATTTGGCCGCATTTGAAAAGCAATACCCAAGTATTCAAGTATTGGCGATGACTCGCCATCATAAAAAGTTACGTCCCGGTGATTTGCAGGGCAATCACTTTGAACTGACCCTGAGCGAAGTGACCGATATCGATAATGTTGTGCAGCGTTTGCAGGTGCTTGCTGAGCAGGGAGTCCCTAACTATTTTGGTCAACAGCGCTTTGGTAAAGATGGTAATAACCTTCATGAAGCCCGTCGCTGGGGACGTGACAATGTGCGCTCTCGTAATCAAAATCAGCGCAGTTTGTATTTATCTGCTGCCCGTTCGTGGATTTTTAATCATATTGTTTCTGCTCGCATTCAGTCAGGGTGTTTTGAGTCTTTTATTGAGGGGGATATCGCCTTAAAAAACGGAGCATCAGAACTGGTTAGTGGTGAGCAACTGATGGAGTTTAATCAACAGTTAGCCGATCAGAAAGTCCAAATTACTGCGGCATTGGCAGGAGATAATGCTCTGCCGACTCAAAGTGCTGCGCAAGCCTTGGAGCAACAAGCGCTCGATGCCGAACCCGATCTAATGAAACTGATCCGCGGCAACCGGATGCGTCACGACAGGCGAGTGATTGCTTTACATCCTCAGCAGCTTCAGTGGCAAGTCGACAATAATAATATAGTGCTTAGCTTTACTTTGGATGCGGGCAGTTTTGCGACCTCTATCGTCCGTGAGTTAATTGAAGAAATTCCAGTTGAACGAGTTTATGACTAATAAAAAATTAAAAATTTTATTGAGTAATGATGATGGTGTTTATGCCGAGGGTATTCGAGCGCTGGCCTATGCATTAGCCGATTTGGCTGAGATTATCATTGTTGCTCCGGATAGAAATCGTTCAGGTGCCTCAAATTCTTTGACGTTAGAGCAGCCATTGCGAGTCACTAAAATTGAGCCGAATACCTATTCCGTACAGGGTACACCCACCGATTGCGTTCATTTTGCTCTTAATGAATTACTCAAACATGATTTGCCGGATCTGGTATTAAGTGGCATCAATCATGGTGCTAACTTAGGCGATGATGTGCTTTATTCTGGTACGGTTGCTGCGGCTATGGAAGGGCATTTTCTTGGTGTGCAATCTATCGCTTTCTCTTTGGTTGGTAAAACCCATTTTGCAACGGCGGGTAAGATTGCTCGTCAAATCGTTTTGCAGCACTTATCTTCTCCAATTCCAACCAATCGATTGATTAATATTAATATTCCAGACGTGCCTTTCGAGCAGCTAACAGGGACTCAAGTCACCCGACTTGGCGCTCGTCATCATGCTGAGAACATGATCAAACAAAAAGATCCACGAGGGCATGATATCTACTGGTTGGGGCCTCCGGGAAGAGAGCAAGACGCGGGTGAAGGCACCGACTTTTTTGCTATTGAGCAAAAGTATGTGTCAGTCACGCCGATACTGGTTGATTTAACTGCACACGAGTCGCTAGGAGCGATGGCGACGTGGTTAAAGGTATAAAAAATGAGTAACCCTAAAGCGGACAAACTGATTGAATATTTAGTGCAGCAAGGTATTGATGATCAAGCGGTACTTTCAGCCATTCATGGATTGCCAAGAGAGCGCTTTGTATCGCAAGCGATGATGCACCAAGCTTACGATAACAACGCGTTACCTATTGGTCTTGGACAGACGATTTCCCAACCTTATATTGTGGCCAAAATGACTCAGCTATTGTCTTTAAAGCCACATAGCCGAGTTTTAGAAGTGGGGACGGGGTCGGGATATCAAACGGCGGTACTCGCTCAACTGGTTGATCACGTATTTTCAATTGAGCGTATTAAATTTTTACAATGGGAAGCGAAACGCCGTTTGAAACAATTGGATATTTATAATGTCTCAACTAAACACGGTGATGGCTGGCAAGGGTGGACGGCTAAAGCACCGTTTGATGCGATTATCGTTACTGCGGCCGCACCTGTGGTGCCTCAGGCTTTACTTAATCAACTAACCGATGGTGGGCGTTTAGTTATTCCTGTAGGGGAAGAAGAGCAGCAACTACTGTGTATTTGTCGTCAAGGTGATGAATGGATAACTCAAAGCGTAGAAACGGTACGTTTCGTACCTTTAGTAGCAGGTGAATTAGCTTAATGAAAAAGCTACAGTGTCGAAATGGATGGTTGATTGGTTTGTGCTGCTTACTATTTGGTTGTGCGGTTAACACTCCTGCGCCAGTTTCGGAGCTGAACAAAGACTATAATTCAATACCTCGTGGCAGCTATCGAGGCAGTTATTATGAGGTAAAAAAAGGCGATACTTTATATTTTATCTCTTACATCACTGATAAAGATGTTAACGATATTATCCGTTTTAATCGCCTGCAAGCGCCTTATGTGATTCATCCTGGGCAAAAGTTGCGTTTATGGGGGCCGGTTTATACGCCTCCTGCTTATGCTGGAACGGGCGCTGGTCCTCGACCTAGAGCTAATGTTAGCTCGGTAGGGAGCGTTGCTTCAGCATCGACTCCTGTCGTTGCGCCTACGCCCGTTGTCGTGACTCCGTCGGTGTCTGTGAAGAGCAAAGACTCTAATCCTGTATCGATCTCTCAAAACGGTAAGAAAACGCCTACAACTGATAGGAAAGCACCTACGCCACCTATTGAACAACCGAAAACAAACAGGTATGTTGAATCTACACCTAAAGTGAATGTTACTAATCAGCCTGTCACTAAACCGACACAAAATAACGATAAAATCGCTAAGTGGCTATGGCCAACCAAAGGGAGAGTAATTAAAGGTTTCTCCGCAGGAGATCAAGGAAACAAAGGTATTGATATTGCAGGTCAGCGAGGTCAATCGATTGTTTCTACCGCGGCTGGGACAGTGGTGTATTCAGGTAATGCGCTACGCGGCTACGGCAATTTGATCATTATTAAGCACAATGATGACTATCTAAGTGCCTATGCTCATAATGATCAACTGCTGGTCCAAGAAGGTCAGAATGTAACTGCCGGTCAAAAAATCGCGACCATGGGCAGCTCAGGAACCACCAGTGTTCGCTTACATTTTGAAATTCGTTACCAAGGTAAGCCAGTGAATCCACAACGCTACTTACCATAAACATGCTTGTGATGAGTTATGTAGCCGACATTTGAAGTTGTAATGTCTTGCTAGCTCGCCAGGGGAGGCGTTATGAGTATCAGCAATTCAGTCACTAAAGTCGAAGATTTTGATTTTGATCCTGAAGTTATCAGCGCAGCGGAGTCTGACGTTGAGCAACTATCCGCCATTAACCTCAAAGAAGAATACGATGCATCGAGCAAAAGCTTAGATGCAACACAGATGTATTTGAGTGAAATTGGTTTCTCACCCCTTTTAACCGCCGAAGAAGAAGTTCTTTATGCTCGACGTGCGTTACGTGGTGATGAGGTCGCGCGCAAGCGAATGATTGAAAGTAACCTACGCTTGGTTGTGAAAATCTCTCGTCGTTACAGTAACCGTGGTCTAGCCTTGCTCGATTTGATTGAAGAAGGCAATCTAGGTTTGATCAGAGCGGTTGAGAAGTTTGACCCAGAACGAGGCTTTCGTTTTTCGACTTATGCCACGTGGTGGATTCGTCAAACCATCGAACGGGCGCTGATGAATCAAACTCGTACCATTCGTCTACCGATTCATGTTGTTAAAGAACTCAATATCTATTTGCGCACCGCTCGTGAGCTTTCACAGCGTTTAGACCATGAACCTACGGCAGAAGAGATTGCTGCTGAGCTGGACAAGCCAGTTGAAGATGTCAACAAAATGCTACGTTTGAATGAGCGAATCAGTTCTGTTGATACTCCGATTGGTGGCGATGGCGATAAAGCATTGTTGGATATTCTGCCAGACTCTAACCACTCTGATCCGGAAGTATCGACTCAAGATGACGATATTCGTTTATCTTTGCTTAATTGGCTTGATGAGCTCAATCCAAAGCAAAAAGAAGTCTTAGCACGCCGTTTTGGATTACTGGGTTATGAACCATCAACACTGGAAGAAGTTGGGCGAGAAATTAACCTTACTCGTGAACGAGTCAGACAGATCCAAGTGGAAGGTTTACGCCGATTGCGTGAGATCCTCGTTAAACAAGGGCTGAATATGGAAGCTTTGTTTAATGTTGATAATGACTATTAATTGGTTTTAATGAGCGAGTAAAGGCACCGTTACGGTGCCTTTTTGCTTTAATAGTTAGGTGTTTATAAATGTTTTTTTAAACGATATAAGGCTTCTAATGCTTGGCGTGGTGTCAGCTCATCGGGATCAATATCGGCGAGTAGTTGTTCAACTTCACTTGGTTCAGGAATTAAGCTCATTTGATCAGTTATAGCCAGTGATGCTGCAGGTTTCTTCGTCGTCTCTCGCTGTTGCTCAAGCTGCGCGAGTTTATTTTTGGCATTGGTAATCACAGCCTTAGGTACACCGGCTAAGCTCGCGACGGCTAAACCGTAAGATTTACTGGCCGCCCCTTCTTGTACGGCGTGCATGAAGGCGATGTTTTCACCATGCTCAACCGCATCGAGATGAACATTCGCCAAATGTGGCAAAGTGTTGGGCAGTTCAGTTAACTCAAAATAGTGAGTAGCAAATAGGGTCATCGCCCCAATTTTAGTGGCTAACCATTCGGCACTGGCCCATGCTAAAGAGAGCCCATCATAAGTGCTGGTGCCCCGGCCAATCTCATCCATCAATACCAAACTATGCTGCGTTGCATTATGCAGAATATTCGCGGTTTCGGTCATTTCGACCATAAACGTGGATCGTCCTGAAGCCAGATCATCAGAAGCACCAATCCGCGTGAAAATCCGATCTAACAAACCGATCGTCGCTGATTGCGCTGGGACGTAACTGCCCATATGCGCCATCAGGGCGATCAAGGCGGTTTGGCGCATATAAGTCGATTTACCCCCCATGTTCGGACCAGTAATGATCAACATTTTGCGCTGTTGGTGGAGTGTGATTGGGTTGGCAATAAAGGGATCGTTCATCACTTGCTCAACCACTGGATGTCGACCGGCTTGAATCTGTAAACCAATACTCTGGGTTAAAGTTGGCCGACAATAATCCAAGCTTTCTGCTCTTTCGGCTAAATTTTGTAACACGTCTAACTGTGAGAGTGCTGAAGCTAACGCCTGCAAACGCTCTAAATGGGGCAGTAACAGATCGAACAATTGTTCCCAAAGCTGTTTTTCTAGTGCTAACGCCTTGGATTTTGAATTTAAAACTTTGTCTTCATGTGCTTTGAGCTCAGGAATAATATAGCGTTCAGCATTTTTTAAGGTTTGGCGACGTACATAGTGCGGTGGCACAAGTTGGCTTTGTCCGCGGCTGACTTGGATATAAAAGCCGTGCACATTGTTGTAACCGACCTTTAAGCTATCAATACCGTGACGTTCACGCTCATCGGCTTCTAATTGATCAAGATACTCGGTCGCGCCAGCCGCTAATTTTCGCCACTCGTCCAGTTCAGCATCATAGCCATCGGCAATCACTCCGCCATCACGGATCACCACTGGAGGGTTATCTTTTATTGCACGTTCTAGCAATAGAGAAAGGGATTCAATAGGCTGGGCATCTTGACGTAGTTGACATAAATACGGGTGTTTCAGTGATGCCATTTGCTGGTTGAGTTCAGGTAACTGCTGTAGCGCATTTCGCAGGCGAGCCAAATCACGTGGACGAGCAGAGCGCAGTGCTAAACGAGCCAAGATACGCTCAATATCGCCAATTTGTTTTAGTATTGGGGAAAGTTCAGCAAAGAGAGCCTCTTGTTTGAGCTCGGTTATCCCATCCAAACGTTGATTGATGGTGTCGATATGGCGAGTAGGTTGATGAATCCAGCGTTTGAGCATGCGGCTACCCATTGCGGTCGCACAGTGATCTAATACTTCCGCTAAGGTGTGCTCTTGTCCGCCCGCTAAATTTTGGGTTAATTCTAAGTTACGACGAGTCGCTGCATCTAAAATAACCGATTGATCTTGGCGATCAAAAGTTAGAGCACGAATATGGGGTAGGGCGGTGCGCTGAGTATCTTTTACGTATTGAATTAAGCAGCCTGCTGCACATAAACCGAGTTTGGCTTTTTCTACACCAAAACCCACCAAGTCACGAGTACCAAATTGTTGATTCAACTGCTGTTTTGCGGTGTCGAGTTCGAATTCCCAAATTGGGCGGCGGCGATTACCTTTACGATTGGCCAGAACCTGTACTGGGCTAAAATCCTCAGGAAAGAGTAATTCGCGCGGTGCAGTGCGTTGCAGTTCAGCGCACATTGATTCTACCGAATCTGGTTCAGAAAGTTGGAAGCGGCCAGAAGTGACATCCAAAGTCGCATAACCAAATTTACCGTCTTGATGGTAAATCGCCGCAATCAAGTTATCGCTACGCTCAGACAATAAGGCTTCGTCAGTAATGGTGCCAGGGGTAATAATGCGTACTACTTTACGTTCAACGGGGCCTTTACTGGTTGCCGGATCGCCAATTTGTTCGCAAATAGCAATAGATTCTCCCAGTTGTACCAGCTTAGCTAAATAGCCTTCGACGGCATGGTAAGGAACGCCAGCCATAGGAATCGGCTCACCAGCGGACGCTCCACGTTTAGTGAGTGAGATATCTAATAATTGCGAGGCGCGTTTTGCATCATCATAAAACAGCTCATAAAAATCACCCATACGATAAAACAGCAAAATATCGGGGTTTTCTGCTTTGAGTTTAAGATATTGCCTCATCATTGGCGTATGAGATGAGGAAGACTCGATGCAAGAAGCGTTGGATGTACTCATGGTATTCGTTACTCGGTTAGCCAGTTGTTTGTTCTGAGCGTCAACAACTCAGCCGCAGAGGATAACAAACTTCACTATTAATGAGCAATCAACCGATGGGGCAGGCAGTGAATGACATGATGAACAGGCTCATCATGTCATTCAAAAATACTCTTTTGGTTTCAAGAAAATAGACCAGAAGAGAGATAACGATCACCACGATCACAGACGATCGCGACAACCACCGAGCCTGGATTTTGTTTGGCGATTTGTAAGGCGGCAAATACAGAGCCTCCGGAGCTAACACCTGCGCAAATCCCCTCCTGAGTTGCTAACGCGCGCGCCGTTTGAATAGCGTCTTGCTCGCTGATGTCCATCACCACATCGACCCGAGACTG
Source organism: Vibrio sp. 11986-1-5 (assembly GCF_963878025.1). Taxonomy (NCBI): domain Bacteria; kingdom Pseudomonadati; phylum Pseudomonadota; class Gammaproteobacteria; order Vibrionales; family Vibrionaceae; genus Vibrio; species Vibrio sp. 11986-1-5. The sequence goes on along the minus strand of NZ_CAWNVW010000050.1, from coordinate 260,551 downwards.
TTCAAAAATCCCCGGTAGATACTCCTTTGGCCAGCGGCGAATTCCAGGTATCGAGCTGCCTTCAGATGGTTGTAGACCGATGATTTGGATCTGCGGGTTTTGTTGTTTTAGATAGCGAGATGTCCCCATGATGGTGCCAGTGGTTCCCATACTAGAGACAAAGTGAGTAATTTTTCCTTGGCTTTGCTGCCAAATTTCGGGGCCGGTTGACTGAAAGTGCGCTAAGGGATTATCTGGATTATTAAATTGATCCAACACCTTCCCTTTGCCTTGAGCTTGCATTTGCAGAGCTAAATCACGTGCTCCTTCCATCCCTTGATCTTTACTGACCAGAATTAATTCACAGCCATAGGCGCGCATAGAATCTTTACGCTCTTGGGTTGCGTTATCTGGCATGATTAAGGTCATTTTGTAGCCTTTAATAGCCGCAGCCATGGCTAAAGCGATACCAGTATTACCACTGGTGGCTTCGATGATCCTATCTCCAGGTTGTATATCACCACGCTTTTCTGCCTGAATAATCATATTCAACGCTGGACGGTCTTTGACTGAACCTGCTGGATTATTTCCTTCCAGTTTGACTAAAACGGTACTTGAGTTACCTTGAGGTAATCTTTGTAAACGAACTAATGGTGTTTGTCCGACATACGCTTCGATGGTTGGAAAATCAGTCACGTGCTTATCCTTAGTCATTGATCATTTGATGAAACAGTACACCGCTGGTTGTCTGAGTGATAGAGGTGTCGTTCAGACTAAGCTGTTTTATCACACTCCGGTCGTCTGTTTATTATAAAACTCACGGTTTAATCGACATACAATTTATTGCTAGATTTTATTCCAAAAAGTTCTATTAATAAGCTTTGTTATAATTCATTTACCTAATACTCTAAGCAATAGGAAGCCATGCTGGCAACGGGAATTGTGGAGTATCAAATATGAAGTTTATTAAGTCGGCGTTAGCCACACTACTTATGGTTGGATCATTGAATGTTTCAGCCGCCGATCAAACCATTCTTAACTCATCGTATGATATCGCTCGTGAGCTTTTCAATGCTTATAACCCGCTATTTGCTAAGCATTGGCAAGAAAAAACTGGGCAAACGGTAGAAATACGCCAATCTCATGGTGGCTCTTCCGCCCAAGCTCGTTCTATTTTACAAGGGCTTGCTGCGGATGTGGTGACCTTCAACCAAGTTACCGACGTGCAAGTTCTGCATGATCGGGGAAAGCTCATCGACGCCAATTGGCAAGATCAATTTCCTAATGCGAGCTCACCTTATTATTCAACAACCGCATTTTTAGTTCGCAAAGGTAACCCGAAAAATATTCAAAACTGGGATGATTTAGCTCGCGACGATGTGTCATCGGTGTTTCCAAATCCGAAAACTTCCGGTAATGCGCGTTATACTTACTTGGCAGCACTAGGTTTTGCCCAGCAAGAATTTGGCGCTGATAATCAGGCGGAACAAGACCGATTTTTAAGACAGTTTCTTGCCAATGTTGCGGTATTTGATACCGGAGGTCGAGGGGCAACCACTTCGTTTGTTGAGCGTGGTCTTGGGGACGTCTTGATTACCTTTGAATCTGAAGTTAATAATATTCGTCAGCAGTACGGCATGGATGATTATCAAGTCGTGGTGCCTAAAATTTCTATTTTGGCTGAATTTCCGGTAGCGGTTGTCGAGCGTACCGCTAAACGTAAAGGCACTTATGAAGTTGCTCACGAATACCTTTCTTATTTGTACAGTGAAGAAGCACAGCGCTTACTGGCTGGTTTTAGCTATCGAATTCATGATGAAAAAGTGAAAGCCGAGTTTGCCGATCGTTTTCCTGATGTCGAACTATTAACGGTAGAGACTATCGCAGGTGGTTGGGAAAAAGCCATGCAAGATCATTTTGCTAATGGTGCAAAATTGGATCAATTACAACGTCGTTAACCGATTATTCGCCACTTATTTCGATAAGTGGCTATCTTACGCTTAAGTTTTTGCAGAGGGTTTATGAGCCGTTCTCTCACGCGACCACGTCATAAAAGAGTATTGCCCGGCTTTGGGGTTAGTCTCGGGACCTCGCTCTTTTTTATTAGTTTAATTTTATTGCTGCCAGCGAGTGGTTTAATCATTCAAACCAGCAATATGTCTTGGACAGAGTATTGGCAGGTTATCGCCGATCCCAGAGTCGTCGCCAGTTATAAAGTCACTGTCGGAGCGGCTTTGATTGCCTCATTATTTAACGGTTTATTGGGGCTTTTATTGGCGTGGGTTTTGGTTCGTTATGAGTTTTATGGCAAACGGGTCTTGGATGCGTTAGTCGACTTACCCTTTGCGCTCCCCACGGCAGTGGCAGGAATAACCTTAGCGACGCTGTACTCAACCAACGGATGGGTAGGAAGTGTGCTTAGTGAACTCGGTATCAAGGTTGCTTACACCCCTTTAGGGATTGTATTGGCGATGGTATTTACCAGTTTGCCTTTTGTCGTTCGTACGGTTCAGCCAGTGTTAGAAGAGATTTCCAAAGAGGAAGAAGAAGCTGGCATGACCCTTGGTGCGACGGATCGAGCGGTATTTTGGCGAGTGATCATGCCCTCGTTAAAGCCCGCTCTATTGATTGGTGTCGCGCTTTCATTTACGCGCAGTTTGGGAGAGTTTGGAGCGGTGATCTTCATTGCAGGTAACATGCCTTATGTCAGTGAAATTACATCATTAATGATTTTTGTACGCTTACAAGAGTTTGATTTTCCTGCGGCGAGCGCGATTGCTTCTGTGGTGCTAGTGGCTTCTTTGCTGTTACTGCTGATGATTAATCTATGGCAAGGTGCTTATTTACGCCGTATTCATGGGCGTTAAGGAGAAGGCGATGAAAGGATTACAGCCGAGACGAGTCGGTGAAACGCCTTGGGTGAAATGGAGCTTGATAGGATTAGCGCTATTCTGGGTTACTTTACTTTTAGTGATCCCATTAGTCAGTATTTTTCAGCAAGCGTTTGCGAGCGGGCTATCGGCTTATATTGGTCATTTACTCGAACCCGATACACGTCATGCGATCAGTTTGACGTTATTCGTTGCTCTATTAACGGTGCCTATTAACTTGGTTTTCGGGGTGTTGCTCGCTTGGGCGGTGACGCGTTTTGAATTTCCGGGACGTAAGGTACTGACCACAATCATAGATATTCCCTTTGCAGTTTCACCTGTTGTTGCTGGTCTGTTGTACTTACTGCTCTATGGCAGTAATGGCTGGTTAGGTCAGTGGCTATTTGACCGTGATTTACAGGTGATGTTTGCTTGGCCGGGGATCGTATTGGTCACGGTGTTTGTGACTTGCCCGTTTGTTGCCCGAGAGCTGATCCCACTGATGCAGCAGCAAGGCCGCTCGGATGAAGAAGCTGCGGTAATTTTAGGGGCTTCGTGGTGGCAATTGTTTCGTCGAGTGACGTTACCGAATATCAAATGGGCTCTTATCTACGGGGTGATCTTAACCAATGCTAGGGCGATTGGTGAATTTGGTGCGGTAGCGGTGGTCTCTGGCAATATTCGCGGTGAGACCAACACACTCCCTTTGCATGTCCAAGTATTATATGAAGATTATCAATCGCAAGCGGCGTTCGCGAGCGCTTCATTACTGGCATTTATCGCCTTGTTGACGTTAGTGTTAAAAGCGATTGTTGAATGGCGACAAGAACATAATCAAAGCAAAACAAATAGTGAGCAAGAGACGGTATGAGTATTCGTTTAGATAATATTTCCAAAAACTTTGGAGCATTTCAGGCTTTATCACCGCTCTCTTTACATATTGATGACGGAGAAATGATTGGTTTACTAGGCCCTTCTGGATCTGGAAAAACTACCTTACTGCGTATTATAGCTGGTTTAGAAGACGCGGATACGGGACACATTCATTTTCGTGACCGCGACGTGACCCATGTTCATGTTCGTGATCGTCGAGTTGGATTCGTGTTTCAAAATTACGCTCTGTTTCGGCACATGACCGTTGCAGATAACGTAGCCTTTGGTTTACAAGTGATGGAGCGTCGCCAACGGCCAACATCGACTGAAATCGCTCGACGAGTCAAGCAACTGCTTGAAATCGTTCAACTTGGTCACTTGGCGGATCGCTATCCAGAGCAGTTATCGGGTGGACAAAAACAGCGTATTGCATTGGCGAGAGCATTGGCCACTCAACCAGAAGTATTGTTGTTGGATGAGCCGTTTGGTGCACTCGATGCCAAAGTACGTAAAGAGTTACGTCGCTGGTTACGCAGTTTGCATGATGAACTCGGCTTTACCAGTGTTTTTGTTACGCACGATCAAGATGAGGCCTTAGAGCTTTCTGATCGTGTGGTGGTGATGAGTAATGGTCGTATTGAACAAGTCGATACCCCTGTTCAGCTGTACGCTGAGCCGAACAGTCGTTTTGTGTTCGACTTTTTTGGTAATGTGAATGTTTTTCCTGCTCAGTGGCAGGCTCCCCATTGGCAAAATGATCAGGCTTTTATTTTGCCGCCTCAGCAGAGGGCGATTCAACAAACTGGAACACTTTACGTTCGTAGTCATGAGTTGAGTATTTCTCTCAAAGAGAACAGTCAAGCGTACTTACCTTGTGAGGTCTTGTCGATTAATCCTGTTGGTGCGGAGGTACGAGTCGAGCTTGCACCTATCGGTTGGCAAAGCCCTGAACCATGGGAAGCGAAACTGACTCATCGCGCTTTAAATGAGCAGCCTATTGCTCGTGGTGACAAAGTATTTGCTACGCCACAGGTCGGGTATTTTTTTGACGAACAAAGTCAATCTCCTCAGGTTATTCGCTGGCCGTTCCTCGATGCGGACAGTTTGATGTTTGAAATTTAAGAGTCATCATGACTGTGCGATGTTAATCAATGGGTACCGAATGGTACCCATTATGTTTTATGATGTTGGATGATTGGATCGAAAATAAGTAGGGGGTAGCATGAGTAACCTTATCGCACTTAGCCAACAAGTCGGACAGCAGCTATTGGCGGCTCAGCAAATAATGACTAGCGCAGAATCATGTACGGGAGGTGGGGTTGCCTATGCTATCACTGAGACAGCAGGCAGCTCGGCTTGGTTCGATCGCGCTTTTGTCACTTACAGTAATCAAGCCAAACAAGAGATGCTCGGCGTACGCTCACAAACCTTATTGGAATATGGCGCGGTGTCTGAACCGGTTGTGCTAGAAATGGTGCAGGGAGCCCTGTTGCATTCAGAAGCGACCATTGGAGTGGCGATCAGTGGTATCGCTGGTCCGTCAGGAGCAACGGAAGATAAGCCCGTCGGCACAGTGTGTTTTGCTTGGGCAAGTAACCAAGATTGGCGGAGAGTAGAAACGATTTGTTTTCAAGGGGATAGAGTGAGCGTTCGCGAGCAAGCGATCATCCATGCGTTACAAATCATCAGTGACCATTTATCTTCGACGATTTGAACTAAGGCGCAAAAATCTTCATACAGCTCTGGACACTGTATGAATCAACAGTATAATAAGTAGCAAGTTGACGATAACGTCGCACTCAATCGCGAAACTTTTCACCGCAAGGTGACAGTCTGGAGAAAGTAATGGACGAGAATAAACAAAAAGCCTTAGCCGCAGCGCTCGGTCAAATTGAAAAGCAATTCGGTAAAGGCTCTATCATGCTGCTCGGTGATAACCGTACTATGGATGTAGAGACGATTTCAACCGGTTCTCTTTCTCTTGACATCGCATTGGGTGCCGGCGGTTTACCAATGGGGCGGATTGTTGAAGTTTATGGTCCTGAATCTTCGGGTAAAACAACCTTAACTCTTGAGTTAATTGCTTCTGCACAACGTGAAGGTAAAACCTGTGCGTTTATTGATGCTGAACACGCTCTTGATCCTATTTATGCTCAGAAACTGGGTGTGAAAATCAACGATTTACTCGTCTCTCAGCCTGATACTGGTGAGCAAGCATTAGAGATTTGTGATGCACTAGCGCGTTCAGGTGCCGTCGATGTCATCGTTGTTGACTCTGTTGCTGCGCTAACACCAAAAGCTGAAATCGAAGGTGAAATGGGTGATAGCCACATGGGGCTACAAGCCCGTATGCTTTCTCAAGCGATGCGTAAGCTGACGGGTAACTTGAAGCAGTCGAACTGTATGTGTATTTTCATCAACCAAATTCGGATGAAAATTGGTGTCATGTTTGGCAACCCAGAAACCACAACCGGTGGTAATGCTCTGAAGTTCTATGCCTCTGTTCGATTAGATATTCGCCGTACTGGTGCGATTAAAGAAGGCGAAGAAGTGGTTGGTAATGAAACCCGCATTAAAGTCGTTAAAAATAAAATCGCAGCTCCGTTTAAAGAAGCCAATACTCAAATCATGTATGGACAAGGATTTAACCGTGAGGGTGAGTTGGTCGATTTAGGGGTTAAACATAAGCTGATTGAAAAATCGGGTGCTTGGTACAGTTACAATGGCGATAAAATCGGCCAAGGTAAAGCCAATGCTTGTAAGTTCTTACGTGAGCATCCTGAAGTCAGTAAAGCAATCGATAGCAAACTGCGTGAGATGTTACTCAGCCCTGAACAAGTTCCGCTCGATGAGCCTGAATTTGGCGTGATTCCTGAACAGGAAGAAGAGTTATAATCTAACGCCTGACTACTCTTTAAGCCCTGCTGTGCAGGGCTTTCTTATTGGAGCGAAAACGATGCATTTTCCTTTATCCTCGCGTTCTCCCCATCGACATCAAAATGCTTCAGCCGTTAGTTCTCCTAAAGAAACGGCTTTGCGGATATTGTCTCGTCGAGATCACAGTGAATATGAATTGCTGCAAAAGTTACTCCTCAAAGGGTTTAATCATGAGGAGATACAACCTGTGATGAATTCTTGTCGAGAATACGGTTATCTTGATGATTTACGTTACACTTTGAGTGCCATTCGCCAAGGCATGAACAAAGGCCATGGTGAGCGGAGAATTCGTCAGTTATTGCAGCAAAATCGAGTTGCCGATGATCTGGTCAATACCGCGTTACAGCAGCTTGATCCCGATTGGTTTCAACTTGCCAAGCAGCTAGCAAAAAAAAAGTTTAAAGCCCAAGCTGCGCTTGAAGCCAAAGAACAGGCAAAGCGGGTGCGATTTTTACAGTCTCGAGGTTTCAGTTTTGAACAGATTCACTACGCTTTGAGTGATCAAGAAGAGATGAACTAAACGCTATATAACTGTCTATCACGCTTCTTTTCTATCACCATTAGCGGCTTTTATTTAAGAAAACTAGGCGAAGCCTTATCCATGCTTTACAATACGCAAAATTCTAACTTGAGTTATTCAGGAAGAGCTGCATGTTTATGAGCACCGATGAGGTTCGCCGCGCGTTCCTCTCATTCTTTGAAAGTAAAGGACACCAAATCGTTGACAGTTCGTCATTGGTGCCTGCAAACGATCCGACCCTGCTATTCACCAATGCTGGGATGAACCAATTTAAAGACTGCTTTTTAGGCCTAGAAAAACGCGCCTATACTCGCGCTACGACAGCTCAGCGCTGCGTTCGTGCTGGTGGTAAACACAACGATCTAGAAAACGTTGGCTTTACTGCTCGTCATCACACTTTTTTTGAAATGCTAGGCAACTTCAGTTTTGGCGATTATTTCAAAGAAGATGCCATTCAGTATGCGTGGGAGTTTTTAACCGAAGTGGTTAAGCTTCCTAAAGAGCGTCTATTGGTCACCGTTTATCAAACCGACGATGAAGCGTTTGATATTTGGCATCAGAAGATTGGTATTCCCCAAGATCGTATTATTCGTATTGGCGATAAGCCTGGTGGTAAAGCTTACGAGTCGGATAACTTTTGGCAAATGGGTGATACCGGACCTTGTGGTCCTTGTACGGAAATTTTCTACGATCATGGTGAGCATATTTGGGGTGGTCCTCCAGGTTCAGCCGAAGAAGATGGCGATCGATTTATTGAAATCTGGAACGTAGTCTTTATGCAGTTTAATCGCCACGCTGACGGAAAAATGGAACCGCTGCCTAAGCCTTCGGTTGACACCGGAATGGGTATTGAGCGTATTTCGGCGATCACTCAGGGGGTTCATTCCAACTATGAGATTGACGTTTTCCAAACGTTAATCAAAGCCGCGGCAGACGTTATTGGTTACCAAGATCTCACTAATCAATCATTACGTGTTGTCGCTGACCATATTCGCTCTTGTGCCTTTTTGATTGTGGATGGTGTGATGCCGTCGAATGAAGGCCGTGGTTATGTGCTGCGCCGCATCATTCGCCGTGCAGTTCGTCATGGTAACAAATTAGGAGCACAAGGGGCTTTCTTCCATAAGCTTGTGGCACCGTTAGCCGAGGTGATGGGCAGTGCTGGCGAAGAGCTTAAGAAACAGCACGCCTTAGTGGAAAAAGTTCTGCGTATCGAAGAAGAAAACTTTGGTCGTACATTAGAGCGCGGTATGGCGATTCTCAACGATGCATTGGATACGGTTAAAGGTTCGGTTTTAGATGGTGAAACCGTATTCAAACTCTATGATACTTACGGCTTCCCTGCGGATTTAACCAATGATGTCGCGCGTGAGCGTGGTTTTACCATTGATGAAGAAGGCTTTGAAGCTGCGATGGAAGAGCAGCGTCAGCGCGCGCGCGATGCAGGCAATTTTGGCACCGATTACAACAGCCTGATTAAGGTTGATGGAGAAACGGAATTTTGTGGTTATAGCGCGACCCAGCAAATGAGTCCGGTATCTGCCTTGTTTGTCGATGGACAAGAAGTTTCGGCGCTATCCGCGGGTGATAAAGCGATTGTGGTTTTGGAAACGACGCCGTTTTATGCTGAATCCGGTGGTCAATGTGGTGATGCTGGCTTACTGAGAACCGCTTCGGGTGTGTTTAAAGTAGAAGATACCCAGAAATTGGGTAATGCCATTGCCCATTATGGTGTGATGCAAGAAGGTGTATTAGCAAGTAGCGATCATGTAGAAGCCTTGGTGGATGAAAAACGTCGCAATGCGATCTCACTCAATCACTCAGCGACCCACTTATTGCACGCCGCTTTACGTCAAGTGCTCGGTGAGCATGTGACGCAAAAAGGCTCACTGGTTAGAGCCGAAAATTTGCGTTTCGATTTCTCTCATTTAGAAGCCATGACCGCAGCAGAAATTAAGCAAGTTGAACGTTTAGTTAATGCGCAAATTCGTTTAAATCATGTAATTGAAACTCATGTGATGGACATCGAGTCAGCCAAGCAAAAAGGCGCGATGGCGCTGTTTGGCGAGAAATACGATGAACAAGTGCGTGTCTTGTCGATGGGTGATTTCTCGACGGAATTATGCGGTGGTATTCATGCGTCACATACTGGCGATATAGGCCTATTTAAGATTCTCTCTGAAGGAGGAATTGCGGCCGGGATCCGTCGTATCGAAGCCGTAACGGGTGAAGCCGCACTGGATGCACTGGATACTCAGCAGCACAAGTACGAAGAGAAATTATCGGAAGCGGTGCAAAAAACTAAGCAATTGGAAAAAGAAATCCAGCAACTGAAAGATAAACTTGCTTCACAAGCGAGTGCTAGCTTGATCGATCAGGTTAAATTAATCGCGGGTGTTAAAGTCCTCGTGGCGCAATTGCATGGCGCTGATAATAAAGCCTTACGTGGCATGGTGGATGAACTTAAAAACCAATTGGGTAGTGGTATTATTTTACTTGGCAATGTAGCTGACGACAAAGTTGGTTTAATTGCTGGCGTAACTAACGATCTGACCGCCAAAGTCAAAGCCGGTGAGCTGGTTAACCTCGTTGCTCAGCAAGTTGGTGGCAAGGGTGGTGGTCGTCCTGATATGGCTCAAGCTGGGGGAAGTGACGCGCAAGCACTGCCATTGGCTTTAGAGTCAGTAGACGCTTGGATTGCTGAGCGTCTATAAAATAATGATAACTTACGCTCAATCACTGTTTTTTTGATTGAGCGTAACTTTATCTGGTTAACCAAGTGGTGTAATTGACGTTATTTTAACCGTAACCAATTACTCACTTGGTTTTGTTGTTTATACTCTTCAAACAAATAATCAATAGGTTGATTAGTGTACTGGTTGATTATGATATTGTTTGAACCTAATGAGACTTTGGTCTTGGGAAGGTGAATACTGGTGAAAAAGCCCCTTATCGTGCAAAAGTTCGGCGGAACGTCGGTTGGTTCAATCGAAAGAATGTATACCGTAGCCGAACACATCATTAAAGCGAAGAATGATGGTAATCAAGTTGTCGTTGTCGTTTCGGCAATGTCAGGAGAAACTAATCGTTTATTGGGTCTCGCCCAACAAATCGATAGCGTTCCTACTGCTCGAGAACTTGATGTTTTGCTCTCTGCTGGTGAGCAAGTGTCGATGGCACTGTTGGCGATGACCTTAAATAAGTTAGGGCATGCTGCTCGCTCACTAACCGGAGCTCAGGCGAAGATTGTGACGGATAATCAACACAATGACGCAACGATTAAGAACATTGATACTCAAACGATTACTGAGCTATTAGAGCAAGATCAGATTGTGATAGTGGCAGGTTTTCAAGGTATTAATGACAATGGGGATATCACCACTTTAGGGCGAGGAGGCTCCGATACGAGTGCAGTAACACTCGCTGGAGCACTGAGAGCTGATGAGTGTCAAATATTCACGGATGTTGATGGTGTGTACACTTGTGATCCACGAGTGGTGCCTACAGCCAAAAAGCTAGACGTGATAGATTTCCCATCTATGGAAGAGATGGCGCGTAAAGGCGCTAAAGTGTTGCATTTACCTTGCGTGCAATATGCATGGAAGCATCAAGTGCCTTTACGAGTGTTATCAACGTTCGATGTTAATCATGGCAGCTTAATTAAAGGGGAAGTCGGTACACAAAGAGTCTGTGGCGTAGCGATACAACGCGATATGGCTTTAGTCACCGTTCCTCATGACAGCTTAGCTGGTTTAATTAAACAGTGTCAGATGCTAGCGATTGAACTTTGGAATGTGATCGAGGAGACAGAATGGGCAGGTGTGGTCATAAAACGCGATGCTTATGCTAAGTTGGATCTGGTGTTCCACGATAAAATCCGTAATAGTGAGCAGGTGAGTTTACTCACGACAGTTGGTTTGCAAGCCCCTGCTTTGATGGAGCATGCCTGCACATTGTTGGCCGAGAACGGTATTAATGTGCATTATGTTTCTCACACCTCACACTCGTTAATGTTAATGCTTGCGCCGGACAAGGTTGATAGTGCGGCTAATATTTTGCACGAAGCTTATATTCATTCGGATACTTTATTGCAGTTTCAGGCTAAACAAGCCTTTTTAGGCTGATTTAGAGAGTATAGAGTTTACGAAAATATAACTTTTAGTAGATAATAGTGTTGTTGCAAGATAATACAGAGAATACTCAAGGAGCAAAGAATGCTAATTTTGACTCGCCGCGTTGGCGAAACACTGATGATCGGTGATGAAGTAACCGTAACAGTTCTGGGCGTAAAAGGTAACCAAGTTCGTATTGGTGTGAATGCTCCGAAAGAGGTGTCTGTGCACCGTGAAGAAATCTACATGCGCATTCAAGCTGAAAAAGGTAATGGTAACGCCACGACTGGCAATTACTAATTACTGAACTGAGGAAGGCTGACGATTGTCAGCCTTTCTGGTTTTTTATTTACCGCCATGACAGTCGAGATAGCGCATTTTGAGTGTCTGTGTGATAAGTCGTGTGCGAGATTATTTAGGTGTTTGTTTTTACCTATACTTTTTCTAAAGTGCAAATTCTCAACGCTTTGGTTAAATTGCCAACGGTTGATGTGGTTTTTGTTTTTTTTACCAAGAAAGTGTTTGACATATTTTGGGTAAATCGTAATATGTGCCTCCGCAAGACGGTGAGGTGGCCGAGAGGCTGAAGGCGCTCCCCTGCTAAGGGAGTATACGGTTTGTAGCCGTATCGAGGGTTCGAATCCCTCCCTCATCGCCATCTTGTGGCGCTTGTTTAGATGAAGAAATTTGTAGAAATAAGTGACAGCGCGTCCTTAGCTCAGCTGGATAGAGTACCTGGCTACGAACCAGGCGGTCGGAGGTTCGAATCCTCCAGGACGCGCCATATTTCTTTTAGAGTATAAATATGTGGTGAGGTGGCCGAGAGGCTGAAGGCGCTCCCCTGCTAAGGGAGTATACGGTTTGTAGCCGTATCGAGGGTTCGAATCCCTCCCTCATCGCCATTTGTTGACCTGAGGTCAACATTTTTGTTTTAAAAGAAATAGTTAGTGATGAAAATCACTCTTGCGCGCTCATAGCTCAGCTGGATAGAGTACCTGGCTACGAACCAGGCGGTCGGAGGTTCGAATCCTCCTGAGCGCGCCATATTTTAAACTAGTGATGTTAATCATTAGCCTTGCGTCCTTAGCTCAGCTGGATAGAGTACCTGGCTACGAACCAGGCGGTCGGAGGTTCGAATCCTCCAGGACGCGCCATATTACGGTGAGTGATCACCGATTCTTTTCTTCACTAGTGGTGTGAATGAATAGATAAAACATCTGCGCGCTCATAGCTCAGCTGGATAGAGTACCTGGCTACGAACCAGGCGGTCGGAGGTTCGAATCCTCCTGAGCGCGCCATATTTTAAACTAGTGATGTCAATCATTAGCCTTGCGTCCTTAGCTCAGCTGGATAGAGTACCTGGCTACGAACCAGGCGGTCGGAGGTTCGAATCCTCCAGGACGCGCCATATTACGGTGAGTGATCACCGATTCTTTTCTTCACTAGTGGTGTGAATGAATAGATAAAACATCTGCGCGCTCATAGCTCAGCTGGATAGAGTACCTGGCTACGAACCAGGCGGTCGGAGGTTCGAATCCTCCTGAGCGCGCCATTTATAAGAACCTCGCTTAGGCGGGGTTTTTTATTCCCCTTAGTTTAACTTTTCATTAACATTTTTTGTTCTTTTAATTTACAAGTCTTTGTTTTCAATAAATGCTTTTTGCAATTAATGGCAATATCGTTTGTCGGAGTATCAAAACTCACCAAACTTGCTATTTTGAATATAATCTCTGCTCTTATTTAGCCAATATTACACTCGTTTATGTGATTCATGTGACGCTTCTATGACTTACATGCCCCGATTTGGTCAAAGATGTTTAAAGCAAATTGACAATTTTTCGCCAGTCGAGATAATCCCTGCTGACCTCGCTTTTATCTAAGCTTCGAGTGAATTATCTCAATCGCTAATAGACATTTTCTCAGCAATGATAATGCTCAGTGAGGCTAAGACGCTGTAGCCGTCAATGTAATTTCTCAAGCAGATTGTCAGGATGACAGAGAAAGGAAGCAACATGATTGATATTGGAAGCCTGCTTATCGATGCCGCAACCTTAATGGGTACAGGAATGGCGGTAGTATTTGTTTTTTTAACTATTTTGGTCTATCTGGTTCGACTGATGTCCAAATGTCTCCCCGATGAGGCACTACCAGAAGCGAAGCCTGTCCCAGCCCATAACCGTATCCCTTCAGCCACGACTGCAAATCCTCAGGTTGTGGCGGCCATTTCTGCCGCGGTACATCAATACCGACATTCAGCAGTCTAATTGTAAGAATTAAAAGGAGTTAATCAGCATGTCTAAACCACTTGCTATCACCGATGTGGTCCTACGTGATGCACATCAGTCATTATTTGCGACTCGTATGCGCTTGGAAGATATGCTGCCGATTGCGGCAGAGTTAGATAAGATCGGCTATTGGTCACTGGAAACATGGGGTGGAGCGACATTTGATGCGTGCATTCGTTTTCTCGGTGAGGACCCTTGGCATCGTTTACGGGCATTAAAACAAGCGATGCCCAATACGCCGATGCAGATGTTGTTACGGGGCCAAAATTTATTAGGGTATCGTCATTATGCCGATGATGTTGTCGCCAAATTTGTAGAACGCGCTCATGCCAATGGCATGGATGTATTTCGTATTTTTGATGCGATGAACGATGTACGTAATTTTCAACAAGCAGTAAAAGCAACGATCGATGTTGGTGCTCATGCTCAGGGGACACTTTCTTACACTACTAGCCCAGTTCACAATACTCAGACTTGGGTCGATCTTGCGAAACGTTTAGAAGATCTCGGCTGCCACTCTTTGTGCATTAAAGATATGTCTGGGCTACTTAAACCTTATGAAGCGGAAGAATTGATTTCGCGGATTAAGGCGTCTTGCGCAGTGCCTCTAGCCTTGCATTGTCATGCAACCACTGGGCTGTCGACGGCAACCGCGATTAAAGCGGTTGAAGCTGGGGTAGATATTCTGGATACCGCGATTTCGTCGATGAGTCAAACCTATGGTCATACGCCAACGGAAACCGTCGTTGCGATGCTGCAAGGAACAGAATATGACACTCAACTGAGTCTTGAGCAATTAGCGCCGATTGCCGCCTATTTCCGTGAAGTACGTAAAAAGTACGCTCAATTTGAGGGGCAGTTAAAAGGGGTTGATTCACGAATCCTGATTGCTCAGGTACCTGGTGGTATGTTGACCAATATGGAGAGCCAGTTAAAAGAGCAAGGAGCGGCTGATCGTCTTGATGAAGTTCTGCAAGAGATCCCGAGAGTGCGCCATGATCTCGGTTATATCCCTTTGGTCACACCCACCTCACAAATTGTCGGTACACAAGCAGTGATTAACGTTTTAACGGGTGAGCGTTATAAAAGCATTACCAAAGAAACGGCTGGTGTTTTGAAGGGCGAGTATGGCGCGACACCTGCCGAGGTTAATCATGAGTTACAGCAAAAAGTACTCGCAGGTGAGTCACCTATCACTTGTCGTCCTGCGGATCTTTTACAAGCAGAGATGGTTAACTTAACGAGCGAATTATTAGAGAAGGCCAAAATTGAAGGGATTTCTCTTGCTGAGCAAGCCGTTGATGATGTACTAACTTATGCCCTTTTCCCGCAGGTTGGTTTGAAGTTTTTAAAACACCGAGGTGATGCCTCAGCATTTGAACCCGCACCTAATCTTGCGCCTCAATCCTCTGTACCGACAGAAAATCGACAGACGAGTGTCGCGCAAAAAGGTGTTGAGACTTACAGCGTTAAAGTAGACGGTCAGATTTATCAAGTGGAGGTGGGCCCTCAGGGAGAATTGACTTCTGTCGCCGCTCAAGCTTCGCCTCACGTTGCGGTAGCTTCAGCATCAACCGCAGAAGCTGTGCCAGCACCGCTCGCTGGCAATATCTTTAAAGTTCAAGTTCAACCAGGGTGCGAAGTGGTTGAAGGTGATGTATTGGTGATTTTAGAAGCAATGAAAATGGAGACGGAAGTGCGTGCTGCACGTAATGGTGTCGTTCAAGCACTACATGTCAAAGAGGGTGATTCTGTCTCCGTTGGTACGCCAATCTTAAGTCTGGCATAGGGGTTATCACATGGACGGATTGTTAACTCTATGGAATGAAACTGGGATTGCTAATTTTGAACTCAGCCAGTTAATCATGATTTTGGTTGGTGTGGGATTGCTATTTTTAGCCATTGGCAAAGGATTTGAGCCGTTATTATTGCTGCCGATTGGTTTTGGAGCGATTTTAGCCAACATTCCTAATGCTGGTTTTACCGACCCCGGTGGATTGCTTTACTACGTTTATCACATAGGTATTGCGTCAGGTATTTTCCCGTTGTTGATCTTCCTTGGCGTAGGAGCCATGACCGATTTTGGTGCTTTAATTGCTAACCCGAAAACGTTATGGCTGGGTGCTGCGGCGCAGTTTGGGATTTTTGCCACCTTATTTGGTGCGATTTTACTCAATTATGTGCCAGGGATCAGTTTTACCATGGCGGATGCTGCTTCGATTTCGATCATCGGTGGGGCTGATGGCCCAACCGCGATTTTTCTGACCAGTAAACTCTCTCCTGATTTATTGGGGGCGGTTGCTGTTGCTGCTTATAGCTATATGGCGCTGGTGCCGATCATTCAGCCGCCAATCATGAGAGCATTGACTACGGAAAAAGAGCGTCAAATTAAGATGGCTCAGCTTCGCCCTGTCAGTAAACTGGAAAAAATGATCTTTCCATTGTTAGTGTTGTTGATGGCAATCTTATTTCTTCCGGCAGCGACCCCCTTGGTTGGTATGTTCTGTTTAGGTAATTTAATGCGTGAAGCGGGAGTTGTTGAGCGATTATCGAAAACGGCACAAAATGAGCTGATTAATATTGTGACTATCTTCTTAGGTTTGGGAGTCGGCTCTCAACTGCAAGCGGACAAGTTTCTCAATGTCTCGACGCTGGGAATATTATTGCTTGGCGCCGTCGCTTTTAGTATTGGTACCGCTGGTGGTGTATTGATGGCGAAATTACTCAATAAATTTTCTAAAGAAGACATTAATCCTCTGATCGGTGCCGCTGGTGTTTCTGCGGTACCAATGGCTGCTCGAGTGGTGAATAAAGTCGGCTTAGAAGCCAATCCGCAAAACTTTTTATTAATGCATGCGATGGGGCCGAATGTGGCAGGGGTATTAGGTTCAGCCGTTGCTGCTGGAGTATTGCTTGCCTTGGTAGGTTGAGCAACACATCGAGTCTGAATATTGAGTGTCTTCACTCTTAGCAATGAAACGGACGCTCTCCAATCACTTTGGGGAGATATAGTTCACAATCAGTTATAAAATGATATATATTCAAAGGGATGCTTCGGCATCTCTTTTTACTTGCTAGCAATAGGAACC
Source organism: Vibrio sp. 11986-1-5 (assembly GCF_963878025.1). Lineage (NCBI taxonomy): Bacteria > Pseudomonadati > Pseudomonadota > Gammaproteobacteria > Vibrionales > Vibrionaceae > Vibrio > Vibrio sp. 11986-1-5. Next base: position 243,886 of record NZ_CAWNVW010000050.1, on the reverse strand, counting down.
GAGGACATGGACAATAAGCAGATAGTCATTACCCAATTCGGTGGGCCAGAAGTGCTCGCGATTCAATCATCAAGCATTCCAGAGCCACAGGAAGGGGAGGTGTTAGTCAAGGTTGCTTTTGCTAGCGTGAATCCAATTGATATCAAAACTCGCGCCGGTTTAGGTTGGGCTGCAGAACAAAATAAAGATAAATTGCCTTGGGTTCCTGGTTATGATATCTCCGGACGGATTATTAAAGTTGGTTCTGGGGTTTGTGAGTTACAGCAGGGGATGAATGTCGCAGGCTTTATTGGCTTTCCACTGCGAGGCGGCGGTTATAGTCAATATGTCTGTGTGGCGGAAAAAGATCTTAGTATCGTACCTGACTCGGTGACTTTGGAGGCAGCAGCTGCATTACCATTAGCTGGACAGACTGCAGCTCAAGCTTTAAGTAAAGCTCAGATTAAAGAGAGCGATCGTGTATTGATCCTTGCTGGAGCCGGCGGCGTTGGGCATATCGCTTTACAGATAGCGTTAGCCACGAAAGCGGAAGTTTACACCACTTGTAGTGAAGCCAATTTAGATTATCTTGCCACGTTAGGTGCTCATGCAATCAATTATCAATTCGCTCCTGTTTCTCAGCGATTAGAAGAGGTTGATGTACTGATCGATCTTGTTGGTGGTGATGTTGCTCTCGACGCACTCAAATGTTTGAAAGATGCGGCCAGAGTGGTCACAGTACCCACACTCAGCGCTGAGCTTATCTGTGAGAAAGCCAAATTATTGGGTTTTGAAGCCTGTGGTATGTTGGTCGATCCTAATCCTGAGCAGTTAGATACTATGCTATACATGGTTGGGGTTGGGTTGTTGAAAATAGAAATTCAACATATTTACCCTCTGCAAGAAGTACAACAAGCACACGAGCAAATCGCAACGGGACATACGCGAGGTAAAATCTTGCTTAATATGCAATGCTAGAACTGTTTAATATCAGTTTTACCTATTTGGCGGAGCTGTTTTCTACTTCAGCACTTTGGGTATTGTTTGTTGTTAGTTTTCTTAGCGCGACTTTACTTCCCGGTGGTTCCGAAGCGATACTCATTGCAACACTTGCCCTTGGTCAATACTCTCCATGGTTGATCATTTTGATCGCAACGCTTGGTAATTCACTCGGAGGTATGACTAATTATTGGTTAGGTTTATTGCTTCCTAATCGAACTCAACAGGAAAAACATGGTCATAATGCATTAACGTGGTTAAACAAACATGGTTATTGGGCATTATTATTCAGTTGGTTACCGATTATTGGTGATCCACTTTGTTTAGCCGCAGGGTGGTTACGAATGCGTGGTAGTGTGGTTTTTTGTATGCTCCTGATTGGGAAGATGCTCCGCTACTGCTTATTAACTGCAATTTTCTACGGTCTTTTTTAAGGTGATGGCATGAAGACTATTTGGCTAGGTGCACTCGCGCTGCTAGCTCTCTCTGGCTGTTCTACTCCTACCTCGTTATCCTTTTTTTCATCCTTACCTTCTGGTGTCACTTTACTAGAAGAGATCGAAGCACAGCCTGATAAAGTGATGATTCCCTATAGCAAATATCGCTTAGATAATGGCTTAACCGTGATTTTGTCACCGGATCATTCTGATCCATTAGTGCATGTTGATATGACGTATCATGTCGGCTCTGCTCGTGAGGAGCAAGGTAAGTCTGGGTTCGCACATTTCTTTGAACACATGATGTTTCAAGGTTCTAAGCATGTCGCCGATCAAGAGCATTTTCGGTTGATTACTGAAGCTGGCGGACGTTTAAATGGCACCACCAATCGTGATCGAACCAATTATTTTCAAACCGTCCCTGCTAACCAACTAGAAAAAGTGTTATGGCTAGAAGCCGATCGAATGGGCTTTTTACTTGATGCTGTTTCGCAGCGTAAGTTTGAAATACAACGTGATACGGTGAAAAACGAGCGCGCACAAAACTATGATAATCGTCCTTATGGACTGATTTGGGAGAAAATGGCTGAAGCCTTGTATCCACAAAGCCATCCTTATTCGTGGCAGACGATTGGTTATGTCGAAGATTTAGATCGAGTGGATGTGAATGATCTGAAAGCTTTTTTCTTACGCTGGTATGGACCGAATAATGCAGTACTTACGATTGGCGGGGACATTGATGTTAAACAAACCTTAGCTTGGGTTAATCGTTATTTTGGCTCGATTCCCAGAGGTCCAGAGGTTGATAAGGCAGAGAAACAGCCAGTCACGTTAATGGAAGATCGTTATATCACCTTAGAAGATCGTATTCAGCAGCCGATGGTACTGATTGGCTTCCCAACGGCTTATCGAGGCGCTGAACAACAAGCTTCATTAGATGCCTTAGCACAAGTACTTGGTAGTGGTAGTAATAGTTTACTGTATCAGAATTTAGTAAGAACACAGAAAGCGGTCGATGCCGGTGCTTTTCAAGATTGTGCAGAACTGGCATGTACTTTTTATATCTACGCGATGGCTCCCTCAGGGCAACGTGCTCAATTGGCCCCCTTGTATAAAGAAATCATGCGTACATTGGCGCAATTTGAGCAGCAAGGTGTTAGTGATGACCGTCTAGCGCAAATTTCGGGGATGGCAGAAGCGAACGCTATTTTTGCTTTACAAAGTGTTCAAGGCAAAGTGACCCAGTTGGCAAGTAATCAAACCTTCTATGATCAACCCGATCGTATCGAAGCACAGTTAGCACAGTTAAGAGCGGTTACCCCTCAATCAGTGAGTCAGGTTTTTCAAACTTATCTACAAGGTAAACCCAAAGTCACATTAAGTGTTGTCCCTCGAGGTCGTCAATCATTAGCCGTTCGTCAAGCAACCTTTGTCACTCCTGATCGTTTATTACCCACGTATCAGAAAATAACAGAACAACAGCTAGAATACCGCCAAGTCGTGGATAATTTTGATCGTTCGGTGATGCCTGCCGTTGCGCAAGCTGTACAAATTAATATGCCTGAGTTGTATGAAATCCATTTTGATAATGGCGCGGAGTTAATCGGGACGGTGAGCAGTGAGACTCCGACGGTACAAATAGAGATCCGTTTACCGGCGGGAGAGCGTCATGTTGAAGCTGGCAAAGAAGGCTTAGCAAATTTAACGGCAGCTTTAATCAAGCAGGACTCAGCGATACGCAGTGTGGAAGCGATTCAAGCACAACTTGATAAACTGGGCTCGACCATCAGTCTCAATACCGGAGCTTATTCAACCAATGTGGTTATCTCAAGCTTAACCAAGCATTTGCCAGAAACATTGCAGATTGTCCAAGAGATGTTATTAACCCCTGGATTTAAGCAAGAGGATTTTGAGCGTATCCAGCAACAAATGCTGCAAAGTGTGGTCTATCAGCATCAGCAACCTAGTTGGTTGGCAGGGCAGGCGATGCGTCAAGTGTTGTTTGGCGACTCGGTGTTTGCTCGTTCGAGTGATGGTACACAAGCCTCTATTGCTGCACTGACATTGGATGAGGTTAAAGGTTTTTATCAGCAGCATTATACGCCACACGGTGCTCAAGTGATTGTCGTCGGTGATATTGAACCTCAACAAGTTCGTGAACAACTGGCTTTTTTTACTGATTGGCATGGTCAACCTGCCCCTATTCTCCGTCCGCAAGTGATCCCGACGCTCACTGAGCAGCGTCTTTTTTTGGTCGATAAACCCGATTCACCGCAAAGTGTGGTGCGTTTTGTTCGCCGTGGACTGCCTTTCGATGCCACGGGAGAAATGTATCTCACTCAATTAACGAATTTCAACTTGGCGGGTAACTTTAATAGTCGTATTAACCAGAATTTACGTGAAGATAAAGGCTATACCTACGGTGCAAGTGGTTATTTGTCCAGTAATCGTGAAGTGGGGGCGATCATTTTTAATGCTCAAGTGCGAGCGAATGCAACGTTACCAGCCATTCAAGAAATTATCCAAGAACTGAGTCATTTTAGTCAGTATGGTTTAACCACGGATGAGATGGCCTTTTTACGTCTTGCCGTTGGTCAACAAGAGGCTTTGAGTTACGAAACGCCTTCACAAAAAGCACAATTGATTGGACAAATGCTGACTAATAATCTGGATCAGGATTATCTTCAGCAGCGTAATCGTCTATTGAAAACGGTGAATAAATCGACACTGAACACATTGGCGGCGAAATGGTTTGTCCCAGAGGATTATCAAATTATTGTGGTTGGCGATGCTAAAAGCTTAAGGCCACAATTAGAAAAATTATCAATTCCGATTGAAGAGCTTGAAATAATCCATTAGAGCACGCATATATAAAAACAACGTAGAAGAAAAGATACGGCTTTCAAGGCTGCGCTATGAGCCATTAGGTTTCTTATCGCGTATCAAATATCGCATTCTACCTCGTTACTTGAGCAACTAAGGCCACAAAAATTTTACGTGGCTTTCGTTGCTGTGACAAAGTAGCGATCAAGCAATGGAGTCTGCATCTTCTGGAGCGTCTGTGGGCCTTGGGCGAACGACGGTAGCGATATCTACAACATCATCTATTTATAAGCGAATTTTATTTTGACTAACTTTGCCGATCGACTAGCACGAGTTGCTAATCAACCAGAAATATTTCAGCAGTTTGGCCGTGGTGTTGAGCGTGAAACTTTACGTTATACCGTCGATGGTCGTATTGCTCAAACGCCGCACCCTGAGAAACTAGGTTCAGCGTTGACTAATGCTTGGATCACTACTGATTTTGCTGAATCATTACTGGAGTTTATTACGCCAGTGTCGAACAATGTCGATACCTTAATGGCTCAATTAGCAGACATTCATCATTTTACGCAAGCTAACATTGGTGACGAAAAACTCTGGCCTCTCTCTATGCCTTGTTATGTTGGGAGTGAAGCGGATATTCAGCTTGCTCAATACGGCACTTCCAATACTGGACGAATGAAAACCCTATACCGAACAGGATTAAAACAGCGTTACGGCAGCCTAATGCAGATCATCTCTGGCGTGCATTTTAATTTCTCGTTTCCAGCTGCATTTTGGGATGCCTTATACGGCGAGCAAACGGATCAAGAGCGTCAAGCTAGTCAGTCGCAAGCCTATTTTGGCCTAATCCGTAACTATTATCGTTTTGGTTGGTTGATCCCTTATTTTTTTGGGGCCTCTCCCGCATTATGCTCTTCATTTATTCAGGGAAGAGAAACGCAGTTACCTTTCGAATCGATAGGTAAAACGCTCTACCTACCTTATTCAACTTCATTGAGACTGAGTGATTTAGGTTACACCAATGATGCGCAAAGTAGCCTCAAAATTGGTTTTAATAGTTTAGAACAATATTTAACTGGCTTAAATCAAGCGATAAGAACGCCATCTGAGCTATTTGCTAATATTGGTGTCAAAGTCGATGGTGAATATCGTCAACTGAATAGCAATATTTTACAAATTGAAAATGAGCTCTATGCGCCGATTCGTCCGAAACGTGTTGCTAAAAATGGTGAAAAACCTTCAGAAGCGTTAGCGCGTGGTGGGGTAGAATACATTGAAGTACGTTCATTGGATGTCAATCCTTTCAGTCCTATCGGGATCACCGAACAGCAAGTACGTTTTCTAGATTTGTTCCTCACATGGACCGCTTTATCAGATTCAGACCCGATGGATAGTTGTGAGTTACAGTGTTGGCGCGATAACTGGAGTAAAGTCGTCCTTGAAGGACGAAAACCAGGACTAGAGTTGCAAATTGGCTGTCATGGTGAAAAATTAACTCTGACGGCATGGGCGAAACGCGTATTTGCAGACCTAAGTTTGATTGCTGAGCAAATGGACGCGGCCTGTGGCGGTAATGCCTATCAAGAGGTGTGCCAAGAGCTTGACCGCTGGATTGATAACCCTGAACAAACCTTATCGGCTTGTTTACTAGAAAAAACTCAGCAACTAGGTGGATTAGGTAAAGTCGGAAGTTATCTTGGTGAACGCTATCGTGAAGATAATTTACAGCATGCTTACCAAGTCTATTCCGAACAACAAATGCAGCAAGAAGTCGTTCGTTCACGCGAGGCTCAATTAGAGATAGAGCAGCAAGACACGCTGAGTTTCGATGCCTTTTTAGCTGACTATTTTAGCTATTTAGAGTCATAATCAGTGACGTATGAATAAGAAAATGTCGTTCGTTTGCTACGCAGACTGAGATCGCTAGTGAATTGGGCTCAGCGTACAAATGGGTATTTTAACGGTTAAACAAGGAGATAAGTTACATGCCATTATTAGATAGTTTTACGGTCGATCATACCCGTATGCAAGCTCCCGCTGTACGCGTAGCGAAAACGATGCAAACACCCAAAGGTGATACCATCACTGTGTTTGACCTACGTTTTACTCTACCTAATCAAGCGATTTTATCTGAAAAAGGGATTCATACTCTAGAGCACCTTTATGCAGGGTTTATGCGTAATCATCTTAATAGCGAAGAGGTAGAAATTATTGATATTTCTCCTATGGGATGCCGCACTGGGTTTTATATGAGTTTGATTGGTACCCCTACGGAGCAGCAAGTGGCTAAGGCGTGGCTCGCTGCGATGGAAGATGTTTTGAAAGTTCGTGATCAAAAGGACATTCCAGAACTCAATGAGTATCAGTGCGGTACTGCAGCGATGCACTCTTTATCGGAAGCACAAGCCATTGCTCAGCAAGTATTGACCAGCGGTATTGGAGTGAACAAAAACGATCAACTTGCTTTACCTGAATCGATGCTAAAAAATTTACAAGTCAATTAATAGCTTAAGAAACTATCAGGTAATAAAAATGGGCTGCGTTGATTCGCAGCCCATTTTTTTAGCCGTTTATGATCATCATAGATTAGGGCTTTTTGATTTTTCGCGGGTAGACACGCACTAGCTTTATGCGGTTTTCTTCTAACTGAACAATTTCCATCGGATGATTAGCAACTTTAACACTTAAGTGAGTTTCAGGTATCTCTTCTAAATGTTCCAGAATTAGTCCATTTAGGGTTCTTGGCCCATCGGTTGGTAACTTCCATTTTAAGCTTTTATTAATATCGCGAATATTAGCACTACCCTCAATTAAGAAGCTGCCATCACCTTGTGGTGTGATCTCTTCAGCTAAGCTAGGAGCCATTGAGGTGGTAAACTCACCGACAATCTCTTCCAGAATATCTTCTAAGGTAATAAGACCTATAATATCGCCGTACTCATCAACGATAAGACCAATTCTCTGTTTATTACGTTGGAATTTGAGTAATTGGACATTAAGCGGTGTTCCTTCGGGAATAAAGTACACTTCATCAGCGGCCCGAAAGAGCGTTTCTTTATTGAATTCGTTTTTTTCTAACATTAACCGTGCTGCTTCACGTAAGCGCAGCATGCCGACTGCCTCATCAATATTGTCGCGATACAGTACTACTCGACCATGAGGTGAGTGAGTGAGCTGGCGAATGATCGACTTCCAATCATCATTAATATTAATGCCCGTGATTTCATTACGCGGAATCATAATGTCATTCACTGTTACATGTTCTAAATCAAGAATGGATAACAGCATATCTTGGTGGCGACGAGGAATAAGCCGCCCTGCATCGTTAACAATCGTACGCAGTTCTTCGGAGCTGAGGGGATCATCGCGAGTGTGTTTAGCATTGAGACCCAGTAAGCGAATGAAGCCGTTGGTGATGAAATTGATAAAAACCACCAAAGGAGAAAGCACTTTCATTAGAAAAGTCAGCACAACACTGCTGGTATAAGATACCTTTTCAGGGTAAATCGCAGCTAGCGTTTTCGGGGTCACTTCCGCGAAGACGAGAATCACGAGAGTTAATACACCGGTTGCTATCGCTACACCAATATCACCATATAGTCGCATCCCGATGATCGTAGCAATCGCAGAGGCAAGGATATTGACTAAGTTATTGCCAATCAAGATCAAGCCTATTAAACGGTCTGGACGACTGAGTAACCGTTCAACGCGTTTAGCGCCTTTATGACCAGTACTCGCTAAATGCTTAAGGCGATAGCGGTTAAGTGCCATCATGCCTGTTTCTGAGCCTGAAAAATAGGCAGAAATAATGATAAGACACGCGAGTAGCGCAAATAAGATACCCGTTGATATGTCGTCCAAAACGCTTTGTTTCCTTATACTTATAGATGTTCAATAACAAAAAGAGCGTATCCCTTTTCGATGAAAAGCAACGTCGGTGCGACTGTAGTCACTAATCCCCATTAGACGATTTATCTGTATTTATGGGGTACTCATCTTACCGTTTATTTGTTACATCAAGTGATTCAGGGATAAAGTTGTATCCAGAAATAAAATACACTGAGCTTATATGGGGATTAAGTCCACCGTTTTCATCCCATCGTTAGACCTAAATTAAGCATTATTTTCCATGATGATAGGTTGATAAAGTCAGATATAAACAGACCTTAGCGCAGAATGATCTCTCTGACAAATCGACTACCGAAGTAAGCGAGGGTGAGTAATGTCGCCCCTGCAACGGCAAACCAAGTCACTTTGCGTCCTCGCCATCCTTTTTGATAATGGCCCCATAATAAAATCGAATAAACGATCCAAGCGATAAACGATAAAATACCTTTATGAGCTTTACCTTGAGCAAACATATCCTGTACAAAAAGTGCACCGGTTAATAATGTTCCTGTAAGTAGAACATTGCCGATTAAAATAATTTTAAACAGTTGGCGCTCGACCATCATCAAGGGTGGTAAATTAGGGTTGATGGATAAGCCTTTCTTTTTTTTCAATTTGTAATCCAGCCAAGCAAGCTGTAAAGCGTATAATGCACCAATGGATAACGTAGAATAAGAGAAAAGAGCTAAGGCAATATGAGCCATTAGCTCTGGTTCACGTTCCAAATGAGTGATAAAGGTACTTGGTAGAAAGGTTGCCAAGAATAAATTGATTGCTGAAAAGCTATACACTACGGGCAGTAAAAACCATAAACGCACCTTGAACATCGCTAAACTCATCACCAAAGCAATGATAAAGCTGATAAGCGAAGCAACATTAAGAATGCTAAGATTTTGTCCATTACTGTGGAAAATTAAGCCACTAAGTAACCAGGCATGAAAAAAAAGCCCCAATGTAGCGCTAATGAAGACGGTTTTTGCCTTAATGCCCGTTTGATTAACCAGTCCAGGGACAATAGTGGCAATCGATAAAAAATACAGCGTAGCGGCAACAATAGCGATTAGGTTATCCATGCTTGTCACAAATTTAGTGGCTCAGTTGGCGAATTATACCTTGCCAAACCTTAATGAGCTACGTTGGATCGCAATCGTTTTTGAGAGTTGAGATATCGAAAGATAACCCAATCTAACAAAGAAACTCGACAGCTAGCTTGCAATGGGTATGCCTAAGCAGTTGGCTAAGGTATACTCAGGCGCATTGGTCGCCTAATCGCGAAGAGAAAAACATGTTTGAAAATTTAACCGATCGTTTATCTAAAACCCTAAAGAATATTAGTGGTAAAGGTCGTCTTACCGAAGACAATATAAAAGATACCTTACGTGAAGTGCGTATGGCACTACTTGAGGCCGACGTTGCTTTGCCAGTGGTGCGCGACTTCGTTAGTCGAGTAAAAGAGAGTGCTGTTGGCGTTGAAGTTTCCAAATCGTTAACGCCTGGGCAAGAGTTTATTAAAATAGTTCGCCATGAGCTTGAGACTGTCATGGGGGCCGCGAATGAAGCGTTGAATCTTGCTGCCCAGCCTCCGGCAATTATTTTAATGGCGGGTTTACAAGGGGCTGGTAAAACCACCAGTGTCGGTAAACTCTCTAAGTTACTTAAAGAACGTGATAAGAAAAAAGTGCTGGTGGTTTCGGCAGACGTTTATCGTCCGGCCGCGATTAAGCAGTTAGAAACATTAGCTAACGATTTGGGCGTGGATTTCTTTCCTTCATCAGCGGATCAAAAGCCGATTGATATTGCTAATGCTGCCGTCGATCATGCCAAGAAGAAGTTTTACGATGTCTTGATTGTCGATACAGCCGGTCGATTAGCGGTTGATGAAGTGATGATGGCTGAGATCAAAGCGCTTCATTCGGCGATTAACCCTGTAGAAACCTTGTTCGTTGTTGATGCAATGACGGGGCAAGATGCTGCGAATACAGCTAAAGCGTTTGGTGACACCTTACCACTTACTGGTGTAATTCTAACGAAAGTTGATGGTGATGCACGTGGTGGTGCGGCTTTATCGGTACGTCATGTGACAGGGAAACCGATCAAGTTTTTGGGGGTTGGGGAAAAAACCGATGCGCTTGAAGCCTTCCATCCGGATCGCGTTGCCTCGCGCATTCTCGGGATGGGCGATGTCTTATCATTAATTGAAGATTTACAGCGCAATGTTGATCAAGACAAAGCCGAGAAGCTAGCGAAGAAGTTCAAAGAGAAGAAAGGCTTTGATTTAGAAGATTTTCGCGAGCAATTAGGGCAGATGAAAAACATGGGTGGCATGATGGGAATGCTGGATAAGCTCCCTGGTATGTCACAACTTCCGGCGGGCGTTAAAGATAAAGTTGATGATAGCATGTTTAAGCAAATGGAAGCCATCATCAATTCGATGACCATGAAAGAGAGACAAAATCCCGATTTAATCAAAGGCTCGCGTAAAAAACGCATCGCGGCAGGTTCGGGAACACAAGTACAAGATATTAATCGACTACTCAAGCAGTTTACTCAAATGCAAAAAATGATGAAAAAAATGCAAAAAGGCGGCATGAAGGGCATGATGCGCAATATGCAAGGCATGATGGGCGGTGGTGGCTTTAACCCGTTTGGCCGTTAAAAAATCGAGGCTTGAGTTTTGCTTAAGCCAGTTTGTTTTTTTTCCTCTTTTTAAAGCTGTTACCTAAATCACAAAGTTAAAATGCAATTTATGCTGGTGAAAAAGTAGCTAAACCCCTTGCAAAGCCTCGGAATAAGAGTAAAATTCCGAGGCTTTATTTTGGCACGAGACCCCAAACTGTTTTAAATAAATAGTTTCTGGGGTTAATTTTATTTTTGAGAAAGCAAAGAGGACGACATGGTAACCATTCGTTTGGCACGTCACGGCGCTAAAAAGCGTCCATTTTATCAAATCGTTGTAGCTGATAGCCGCAACTCTGCAACTGGCCGTTTCATTGAGAAAGTTGGTTTCTTCAACCCAACAGCAGCGGGTAAAGAAGAAGGCCTACGTGTTGATCTAGATCGCGTGAACCATTGGGTTTCACAAGGCGCATCTCTATCTGATCGCGTAGCTAAACTAGTTAAAGACGCTCAAAAAGCGGCTTAATAACCAGTAGCAACTAGTTTATGTCGATGAAAGGCAAACAGACAATGAGCGAGCAAGGCGAGAAAATTGTTGTAGGCAAGTTTGGTGCTTCTTATGGCATTCGTGGCTGGCTTAAAGTTTTGTCCTACACAGACAATGCTGAAAGCATTTTCGATTATAGCCCTTGGTTGGTAAACCAAAATGGTGAATGGGTTGAGTACAAAGTAGAAAGTTGGAAGCGCCATAACAAAGGTTTGGTGGCAAAACTTGAAGGTCTTGATGTGCGTGAAGATGCTCATCTATTGACTAACTTTGAAATTTCAATTGACCCAGCTGCATTACCTGAACTGTCAGAAGATGAATTCTACTGGCGTGAATTGTTTGGAATGCGAGTGGTGACAACGAAAGGTTATGACCTTGGTGAAGTTGTCGATATGTTAGAAACTGGCTCCAACGATGTTCTCGTAGTGAAAGCGAATCTTAAAGATGCTTTTGGGCAAAAGGAACGATTAATTCCGTTTCTTGAAGAGCAAGTGATCAAACAAATTGATCGCACTGCTCAACGGATCGAAGTTGACTGGGATCCTGCGTTTTAACTCTAAATCGATAAGGCGAAGAACACATGTGGGTTGGCATTATTAGCCTATTTCCTGAAATGTTCCGTAGCGTAACGGATTTTGGAGTCACAGGCCAAGCGGTAAAAAAAGGGCTATTATCCGTACAGAGCTGGAATCCACGCGATTTCGCTCATGACAAACGTCATACTGTCGATGATAAGCCTTACGGTGGTGGCCCAGGCATGTTAATGATGGTGCAACCTTTGCGTGACGCCATACATGCTGCCAAAGCAGCCGCACCGGGCAAGACGAAAGTGATTTATCTCTCTCCCCAAGGTCGAAAACTCGATCAGCAAGGAGTAGAAGAGCTGGCAAACAATGACAATTTATTGCTCATTTGTGGTCGCTACGAAGGGATAGATGAGCGCGTTATACAATCAGAGGTTGATGAAGAATGGTCAATCGGTGATTTTGTAATGACTGGGGGCGAAATTCCAGCCATGACGTTGATTGATACGGTGTCCCGTTTTATTCCAGGGGTATTAGGTGATTTCGCGTCAGCAGAAGAAGATTCTTTTGCTAATGGTTTATTGGATTGCCCACATTATACGCGCCCTGAAGTATTGGATGGCAAAACCGTACCTACGGTATTGATGTCTGGTAATCATCAGGAAATTCGTCGCTGGCGATTGAAACAATCGTTAGGCCGTACTTGGCTAAGAAGACCAGAGCTCCTGGAAAACCTAGCTCTGACTGACGAACAGGAACAATTACTGGCTGAGTATATTAAAGAGACTCAACAGTAACCTATTAAATTTAGTATCAGTTTATTCTAGGAATTTAAAAACATGAGTAATATCATCAAGGCTCTAGAACAAGAGCAAATGAAGAAAGACCTACCTAAATTCGCACCAGGTGACACTGTTGTGGTTCAAGTTAAGGTAAAAGAAGGTGATCGTGAGCGTCTACAGGCTTATGAAGGTGTTGTAATCGCTATCCGTAACCGTGGTCTACACTCAGCTTTCACTGTACGTAAGATTTCTAACGGTGAAGGTGTTGAGCGTGTGTTCCAAACTCACTCTCCAGTTGTTGCTAGCATTGAAGTGAAGCGCCGTGGTGCAGTACGTCGTGCCAAATTGTACTACCTACGCGATCTATCTGGTAAAGCAGCTCGTATTAGAGAGAAGCTTACTAGAAAATAATGCTAGAACTCGCGTTCTCATTGAGAAAACGGAGCCATTAGGCTCCGTTTTTTTATCTGTTGTTTGTTGCTGATACTCGATAAGCAATAAACGAGAGCGTTTATTCTCGGCTATCTTCGGCAATCGTCACTGGTACTATCATTTCTTGCCCTTTACGTAGCAGAGTAAACTCAATCACACTACCTGGACGCAGATCGGTGACCATATCCATGACACTCTGTCGGCCATTAATTTTTTGTCCGTCAATTTTTAAAATTATATCGCGGACCATAAATCCTGCTTGAGCGGCGGGGCCATTAGGATCAACTCCGAGCACGACGATTCCACCAATATGATCGCTACCCAATAGGCGTGAAGTTACCGCATTAATATCTTGCCCATCCACTCCGATGTACCCTCGAATTACTCGTCCGTCAGCGATGATTTTTTCCATGATTTTATTGGCCAGAACAAACGGAATGGCAAAAGAAATTCCATAGGTTTCTAATTCGGTTGCTTGTTGGAAAGAGGCGGTATTAATTCCTACTAACTCACCTTGGGTATTGACTAAAGCTCCACCTGAATTGCCTTCATTAATTGCAGCATCAGTTTGAATAAAGGCTTGTCGACCATCGGCACTGATTGAGGAACGGCCAGTCGCAGAGATAATACCGAAGGTGGTAGTTTGACCTAAGTTATAAGGATTACCAATTGCCAGAACTACGTCTCCCACTTTGGCATGATAGTTAGGGTTTTGAGGAATGACCGGTAAGTTATTACCTTCAATTTGTAAAATAGCGATATCGGTGCGTCGATCTTGGCCCACCAGCTGCGCAGCAGCAACTCGACCATCTTGCAAGGCAACAATAATTTGATCGGCTTGAGCAATAACGTGATAATTGGTGATGATATAACCTTTTTCACTGACAATAACCCCAGAACCGAGACCTTGTGTCGATAATTTACTACGATCGTTTTCCGAATATTTTCGACTGTAGATATTAACGACGGCTGGAGCCGCTCGCCGTACAGCATCATTAAATGAAATTTGTAATGAGGCAATATGAGCGGGTTGAGTGCTCGGTTTAACGACCAGATGAGCTCGTAATGATGGTGTCACGACAATCACCGCAAGCGCGACAATCAATCCAAGCCCAATAGAGCGAATCAGATAAATCAGCATGTTTTCCCCAAAATATAGTCATGCCACTGAATTTAACATCGATATGGTGTAGCTAACTAATAACCCTGACAATGCGGCATTACTCATGAACGGTATTGGTTAACGTCATCGGAACGACTGATATTCCCCAAAAGCTCGACGGTATTGGCCGCTGATTGGTACCTTCCAGTAATACAGTTAGAGGCGTAATGAGAGGCGTGTTTTAAGGATACCATCACCTGCAGAAATAACAAAAGGCAGCGTAATGAGCGCTGCCTTTGAAACGTTGATGCTTGTTACAGAATGATTAACGTATAACAAGATAGAGTGTTCTATCACCACGTTGTATGTTTAAAGCAAGTATTGCTGGTGATTGCTCTAAAATGGCTCTGAATTCGGCGATGTTTCTGACTCGCTTACGGTTGACTCCAATAATGATGTCATCTTGTTGCAGTTGGTAAGCCTCAGCGCTAGAGCCTTTTTCTACCTGAGTGATTTTTACCCCTTGAATACTATCACTTGCAGTGGTGTTTGACAGTTCTGCACCCGTTAAGCCTTGATGCAGATTATCCGCTTTGGTTTTATTGAGCACCTGTTCTTCCAAGGTAACAGTAAAGGTTTTTTCTTTACCATCACGAACCACTCCCAGCTTAACTTTTTTACCTGGTCCAAGGGTGGCGACATTGGCTCGCAGTTCAGAGAAGGTATCGATTCTTCGACCATTGAGTGAAACGATAATATCACCCGCTTTAATTCCGGCTTTATCAGCAGCACTGTCAGCGACGACTTGACTAACAAATGCTCCTTTACTTGAGGTATAGCCTAAAGCTTCCGCCAGTTCAGAAGAGATTTCTCCCCCTTGAACGCCAAGCATGCCGCGTTTGACTTCTCCAAACTCAATGATTTGATCGGTGAGGTTTTTCATCATATTGGATGGGATGGCAAAGCCAATCCCTACATTACCCCCATTAGGGCCTAAAATTGCGGTATTAATACCAATCAGTTCGCCATTGAGATTAACTAATGCGCCACCAGAATTACCACTGTTGATCGCGGCATCAGTCTGGATAAAGTTTTCAAAATTTTCTAAATTTAAGCCGCTGCGACCGAGGGCAGAAATGATGCCTGAGGTGACGGTTTGTCCCAAACCAAATGGATTACCAATCGCGACCGCAAAGTCACCGACGCGTAATTGATCGGAATCAGCGATTGGCATCTCAGTAAGATTCGTGGTGTTGTTGATTTTCAGCAAAGCCACATCAGACATCTGATCACCACCAACCAGTTCTGCATTAAATTCTCTGCCGTCATACAGCTTGACGCGAATTTTTTCTGCATCATTAATTACATGATAGTTGGTGACAATATAACCTTTACTGGCGTTAATAATGACCCCAGAACCGAGTCCTCGAAAAGGGCGTTCTTGAAACTGTTCCGTTGGGAAATTAGGGCCAAAAAAGAAACGAAATTGGTCAGGGATACGCTGGCGAGCAACTTGAGTCCCCTCTACCGCGATACTGACTACGGCGGGTGTCACCGTTTCTAGCATCGGAGCCAGACTAGGCAGTGTTTGACCTTGTACTGCGATGGGCAATGCCGCATTAACCTGCAATGGTGTGATGAGGGAACTTAAGCTTAAAGAGAGAGCCGTTAAAACAAGCAAAGGTTTTTTCATCGTAACAATCCTCGTAAATAAATGCTTCATGAAAGTAATATTTGTCTTGAACAAAAAAACTTCAATAGGCTGAGTGAAAGTTATGACTTAAAAACCTTTACAAAGTTCATCATTGTGTTGCGAATTTAATCTTCAATACTAAGCGAATTCTCCTGATGAATCGGTTTGGCAGCAAAAGGGTTAATTGACTTTACTGTGAATCACATCGGATGAACGTAGGATCGTTTTTGGTTCATTTTTTAATAACCCGGTTGCTCCTTGAGCATAATCTTTAGGCGGTTGTTCAACGAGTTCTTGTTTTGGCTCATTGTCTTTATGTTGAGCCATTTTTTTTATAAACGGATTATCTTGTTCTGGTAGGTTAGGTTGCAGGTCTGTCGCAGTTTTTGCCATATGTTGATAGAGCTTGGTATAGTCTTTACCAAGTGCATCGAGCATTTCTGCCGTTTGAGCAAAATGATCAGCCAGCTCTTGGCGCTGTTGATCCATCGCAAATTTTGCGTTATCCAGCTCTTTTTGCAATGACTTTTGGTTTTTGTAGTTGTCAGCAGTCAAACGTGCAATAACGACTCCGACAACCATCCCTACTATTAGGCCTACTACGGCATAAATCCAAGGCATAACGACTCCTTATTGTTGTTATTTAACATGTTTTTTACGGGTTAGTTACACATGCTGTAGTGACATGTTACTATGAGAGCGAAATTCGATAAAGCAAAATGCATGTACGCCTGAAGGCAGTTTTTATTCTCTAGAGACACAGTAAACCATCATGACACCGAAACAGCGATACGAACAAGATTTAAAACGCTCAGGTTTTCAATACGATGCCGCGCAAGCTCTCGCCGTCGACGCGCTGGATCTGCTCTATCATCAGTTATGTGATTTTATTAATCAACCGGTGGTTCGACCTCCGCTTTGGAAAAAATGGTTGGGTATTAAATCACCGACGATGACCGTGCCTCAAGGGCTCTATTTTTGGGGTGGTGTTGGGCGAGGGAAAACCTATCTTATGGATACTTTCTTTGATGCCTTACCGACCGAAAAGAAAATGCGCGTTCATTTTCATCGTTTTATGTATCGTGTGCATGATGAATTAAAGCAATTGGGTGAAATCAGCGATCCTCTTGAAGCGGTGGCTGAAAAATTTAGCCAAGAAGCCGTGGTGATCTGCTTTGATGAATTTTTTGTCTCAGACATTACCGATGCGATGATCTTAGCCACTTTATTGCAAGGACTGTTCGCTCGCGGTGTGGTTTTGGTTGCAACCTCGAATATCCCACCAGAGGAGCTATACCGTAATGGCTTGCAGCGAGCTCGTTTTTTACCAGCTATCAAATTGATTGGGCAGCATTGCCATGTTCTGAACGTTGATAGCGGCGTTGATTATCGTTTACGTACACTAAAGCAAGCCGAAATTTATCATTTTCCCTTGGACGAGCAAGCACAGCGGAATCTCGATAAGTATTACACTCAGTTAGTCAGCAGCGATAAAGAGTGCCAGACGCAAATAGCCATCAATCATCGCCAATTAAACGTCATAAAAGCCAGTGATGGGGTATTGTATGCGACGTTTGCTCAACTGTGCCAAACGGCTCGTAGTCAAAATGATTATATCGAGTTGTCTCGTGTATATCACACCGTTTTACTTGCTGAGGTGATGCAGATGGGGCCTCTTGCGGACGATGCGGCGCGACGATTTATTGCTTTAGTGGATGAGTTTTATGAGCGCCATGTCAAATTGATTATTTCTGCTCAGGTTAAGTTAGACGATCTCTATCATGGAGAACGGTTACGTTTTGAGTTTAAACGTTGTCAGTCAAGGTTGATTGAAATGCAAAGCCATGAGTATCTGGCAAAAGCGCATTTGCCTTAATAAGCCTTTAGTAATTCCATCAATCTGGTTATTAATATATTGATTATTCTAGAAATGACCAATCGACAATACTTCACTGTAACTTAGGTGATTGGTTTTTTATTGGCTGATTTTCGAGATAGCATGATGATTAGCAGAGTTTTTTGTGATTTTAAGCAAAAAAAGGTGATTTTTTCCGCTCTCTTCTCTATAATCCTGCAACCCACCGTTACTGCGGCCTTTTAGGCCAGAGTGCCATCCACTCGAAGGGGTGATGTCTGGGCTCTTAGACAGTGGGAGCAAATGCTCCTTTAAGTGTAAATTTTAATTAACGGGTTATTATTAGCATGAAAACTTTCGTTGCTAAACCAGAAACTGTAAAACGCGACTGGTACGTTGTAGACGCTGAAGGTAAAACTCTTGGCCGTCTTGCAAGTGAAATTGCATCTCGCCTACGTGGCAAACATAAAGCTGAATATACTCCACACGTTGACACTGGTGATTACATCATCGTTGTAAACGCGGAGAAAGTTACTGTAACTGGTAACAAAGCTAAAGGTAAAATCTACCACCGTCACACTGAGTTCCCTGGTGGACTTAAATCAATCAGCTTTGAAAAACTGATCGATCGTAAGCCAGAAATGGTTCTTGAACTAGCGGTTAAAGGTATGCTTCCACGTGGTCCTCTAGGCCGTGCTATGTACCGTAAGCTGAAAGTTTACGCTGGCGCTGAGCACAACCATGCTGCTCAACAACCAAAAGTACTAGACATCTAATTGGGGATTTCGGAAATGGCAGAGAATCAATACTACGGCACTGGCCGTCGCAAAAGCTCAGCTGCACGTGTTTTTATTAAACCAGGCAGCGGCAACATCGTAATCAACAAGCGCAGTCTTGATGAATACTTCGGTCGTCCAACTTCGCGCATGGTGGTTAAACAACCACTTGAGCTAGTTGAAATGACAGAGAAATTTGACCTATACATCACTGTTAAAGGTGGTGGTATTTCTGGTCAAGCTGGTGCTATCCGTCACGGTATCACTCGCGCTCTTATGGAGTACGATGAATCACTACGTCCTGCACTACGTGCTGCTGGCTACGTTACTCGCGACGCTCGTTGCGTTGAGCGTAAGAAAGTTGGTCTACGTAAAGCTCGTCGTAAACCTCAATTCTCTAAGCGTTAATCTTTTTCAAAGATTATCCTTCAGCTTCGGCTGGATTGTGGTTCAAAAAGCTCAGCATTTGCTGGGCTTTTTTGTGTCGGTAAGAACTGGCTGGTTGGCGAGTTGAGTTGCGGTTAAGAAAGAACATTAGCGTGATGAGCACTAAATATGCTATTATGCCATGCTAATTTTTGATTATTCGAATCATCAATGGAGGCTAAGCCTCCATTGTTTTTATACTTGTAAGTGTGTGCTGGAGGGCTCCATGGCTGTAGCTGCCAATAAACGTTCTGTGATGACTCTATTTTCGAGTGCGTCTGATATGTATAGCCATCAGGTACGTATTGTGCTGGCTGAAAAAGGTGTCAGTGTTGAAGTTGAACTGGTTGATGAAGATAATCTGCCTGCTGAACTTATCGAACTGAATCCCTATAAGTCGGTCCCAACGCTGATTGATCGTGAGCTTGCGCTGTACGATTCAAAAATCATTATGGAATACCTAGATGAGCGTTTTCCTCATCCACCTTTGATGCCTGTTTATCCGGTCGCTCGTGGTAATAGTCGTTTAATGATCTATCGTATCGAAAGAAACTGGTATTCATTGGCGGATAAAGTGATTCGTGGTAATGCTAGTGAAGCGGAAGCGGCTCGTAATAAACTGCGTAATGACCTATTAACGCTCGCCCCTGTATTTGCCGAATACGAATACTTTATGAGCGAAGAATTCAGCTTAATTGACTGCTATCTCGCGCCATTACTATGGCGTTTACCAGTCTTAGGCATTGAATTAATTGGTCCAGGTTCAAAAGAATTAAAAGTCTACATGAATCGTGTATTTGAGCGTGATTCATTCTTAGCCTCTTTGACAGAAGCTGAGCGTGAGATGCGTTTGTCGCGTTAATCGGTGTGTTATGGATATTGAAAAAATGACACCTCGTCGACCTTTCATGCTTCGTGCGTTTTATGATTGGTTGCTAGACAATGAATTAACGCCACATTTAGTGGTGGATGCTACCTTGCAAGGGGTAAGGGTACCGATGGAGTTTGTCCAAGATGGACAGATCATTCTTAATGTCGCCCCTCGCGCGGTTGGTAATTTAGAGTTAGGTGATGATGAGGTAACGTTCAGTGCTCGTTTTGGCGGGCGTCCTCATTTAGTGATTGTTCCACTTTATGCGGTTCAAGCCATTTATGCTCGTGAGAACGGTGCTGGCACCATGTTTGAACCTGAGCCTGCTTATCAGCAAAAGCTGACGGAGGTTGCAGAGAGCGTTGTAGCAGCTCAAGACAGTGGTGCTGATGAACAATCCACTGACACCGAACCATCAAAACCTCAAGGTAGACCAAGCCTTCGAGTGGTCAAATAAACCTTCGATGATGAAAGACAATAAAAAAAGCAGCGGTAACGCTGCTTTTTTTATTGATACGATGGCTTGATTAATTAAGTGTTAATCTGCGTATTCAAACGCTTTGATGACTTGCTTAACCCCTGATACATGACGTGCAACATCCGTCGCTATTTCTGCATGCTCTTGAGTGACGTAACCGAGTAAAAACACTTCTCTGTTTTCAGTGATTACTGAGACTTTCACGCCGCGCAGCTCTGATTTAGCCAACAAGGCTGATTTGACCTTGGTGGTGATCCAGCTGTCATTACTGACCTGGCCTACGGTTAACGGTGGCTGTATTTTCACTTGATTATGTAGGTGGTTCACTCCTTTTAATTGCTCGACTTGACCAATAAATTGCTCGAGCAGATCACTCGTTTGTGACTGGCCAATCAATACTACCGTACCTCGAAATGAGCTTGCCGTGATACGCATTTGACTGCGAAAAGGGGGCTTATTACTCAAGCCTGTAATTTCTAATTCAAGGTTTTTATCTTGCCATTGCTCAGTGGTTGAACGAGGGTCTGTTGCAATGTTAACCGTTGCAGCGGCTCCAGCCACTAGAAAACCAGCACAGCCAGAGAGCGGTAAGATAAACACTAGAGCAAGTAAAGGCAGTAAGTTGAACCGGATGTTTTTCATGAGTTACTCTTCGTGAGCTGGAAACAACACTTGGTCAATTAAGTCACATAAACAGTGTAAAGTGACCATGTGTACTTCGTGAATACGAGCAGTGCGATGGGAAGGAATGCGAATCTCAACATCATTTTCCCCAAGCAACCCCGCCATTTCTCCACCATCTTTACCGGTTAAGGCAATGATTGTCATGTCGCGTGTCACCGCTGCTTCCATCGCTTTGATGATGTTTTTACTATTACCACTGGTAGATATGGCCAGTAGTACATCTCCCGCTTGACCAAACGCTCGGACTTGCTTGGAGAAAATCTCTTGATAATGGTAGTCATTGGCGACGGCGGTCAATGTCGTATTGTCGGCGGTCAGCGCCATGGCTGGTAAGCTGGGACGCTCAGTCTCAAAACGATTCAGTAAACAAGAGACAAATTGCTGAGCATTAGCGGCAGATCCACCATTCCCACAACAAAGAATTTTCTGACCATTCAGTAGCGTGACAACCATTGCTTGCGCGGCGTGCATAATCGCATCTGGCAAGGCCTCGGCGGCGGCAATTTGAATTTGAATACTTTCGGTAAAGCTATCTTTAATGCTATCGAGCATTGATTGATTATCCTTGGGTTATTGCGTTCTTTATCCACTCAATGTGTTGACCATTGTCATGAATGGCTACGACATCGAAACGAAAATCGGTATTATCGACACTGAGTCCGTGCTTGAGCATCCACCAATTCGCGGCTTTGATCAAGCGTGTTTTTTTCTGTGAAGTGACCATTTCGGCAGCATGGCCGTAAGATTGATTTTTACGATATTTTACTTCGACAAAGACTAAGCAAGCATTATCGCGCATCACCAGATCAATTTCTCCAGCACGAGTGGTAAAGTTTTTTTCGAGTAGTCGTAAAGAGTGGCGACCGAGGTAATCAGCCGCTACTTGTTCATAATGCTGTCCCGTATTTCGGCGACTAAAGAGCCCCATGCTCTGCCCAGCTAATTTCACGCAGTACGACGCAGTTGTCATCAATGCCGAGTACACCTGTTTGGCCTGAAATTGTGTATCCTTTGACCACTTTCATCTGTGGGAGTTCAAGCATCAGTTGATAGGCATCCATCCCGAGTGCTTGCAAGCGACGATCAGCATTGGACGTTCGTGGCCAAAGTTCAGCCGCTTGAGTGGCAACAGGGTTACCAGACTCTATCAACAGTGGAATATCGCTATAAGTGATCCCAGTGAGATCCTCAAATTGACGACCTCCGCTGTTGCTGTTTGAATTAGAAAATAGTTTAGGTGGACGCGTATCTGGGTTGATCGCTACTTCAATAAAAGGTTTGATCAACGTGAGGTCAGCAATACCTGCAGCAATATAAACGGCATCAATGTCGCGTCGACTACGTGGTTGGCTCTCTAAACCAATACCCAATAATGAGTTCATTTGGGCAATATTCTGTTGGCTTGCTTGAAGACCAAAAACGTTGTTGATATTGCGTTGTAACTGTCGTTTGTCACCAAATAGGTTCACCGCGACTTTATTGGTACTGTATTGACGCCACTCTTGATTGAAAGCTTCTACCACGCGATCACCATAGCTACCTTGTGGTGCTAAAATTAATGGGTATCGATAGCCTTGATTGAACAAATATTTCGCCGCTTGCGCGACCTCTTGCTCAGGAGAGAGAGTGAGATAACAAGTATTACTTGATTGCTCAATGTTGTCCGGAATATTCAGTGCTAAGGTTGGAATTGCTTGGCCGCGTTTTTTCTGAAAAGCTTGTAACTTTTCGATATCGCTTTTAATCAGTGGGCCAACGACAAAATCAACCTTTTTTTCTGCCAAAATTGCATCAACTTTTTCTAAGCTTTCCGTATTGGTATCCAAAATAGTGAGAGTCGCTTGTGGATCACGTTGAGGATCGTTCATCATTGCCATGATAAAACCGTCGCGAATTAACTCTGCTTGCTTGGTAAAACGACCACTGAGCGGTAGGAGTAAGGCGGTATGCGTTGGTTGCACGAGATCTAATGCTAAAATATCACTGATCGTTTGAGGTGTATAACGAGCCGCAGGGTGTGAAGCGTTCTCTTTCAACCATTTTTCTAAGGTATTTTTTAATTGTGGTAAATCGCTACCGAGCGTTTTGACATAGATAGCCAGTTGCAACCAACCATCGAGGATCTCTTCATCTGCTCCAGTGCTTAGTGTTGTAATGGTTGAGCTAGAGTAGCCATCAAAATTCTGCCAAATTTGTTGTGCGATGATTGATTGCTGGTCAGACGTCGAATGTTCATACAACCCAACGAGTTCCCGATTCGCGTCAAAGGCACGATCCAGCGCAAGCAAACTGTCCGCTCTCAGTTGATAGTACTTCTGCCATTGTAGTGGGTCTAAGCGCCAATCAGTAGGGAAACTGAGCCGCGATAAGACCGTTTGATATTGCTGTTGATTAAACGATAACTGAGCGCGAGCGAGTTGCCACTCTGCCTGCTGAGTCTCACTCAAAGTTTGTTTTGATATACGGCGAATCAATAATTCTGCCTGTGCGGAATCGTTGTCGGCCACAGCAGCTTTGAGTGCCATGATGAGCCAGTCATTTTGTAAGCTGCCTTGGCTGCTATCGGCGCGCATTAAATAGGTTTGGGCCGATAGTTGTGGTTTATCGGTGATCTGTACAGACGTTGGTACTGACGGTGTAGTTGAACAAGCCGCTAGCATGATTGCCAATGCAACGGGAGTGAGTAAGCGTGTTACACTGCATCTCTGATGGTTTTTCATAGCCATGGGTTCTTTCATTATTCCGTGTAAAATTGTCTCTATATTAATCGTTGAAGTGATGGTAAACAAATGACAGATAACAAAACCGTGTCCGCAGAGGGAGCAACCCTCTATATTGTCCCGACGCCAATTGGCAATCTAGGGGATATCACCCAACGCGCCCTTGATGTCCTTGCTCAGGTCGATATTATCGCCGCTGAAGATACACGTCACACAGGTAAACTGCTTGCTCACTTCAATATCCAAACTAAAACGTTCGCTTTGCATGATCACAATGAACAGCACAAAGCTCAAGCATTAGTTGATAAATTATTATCTGGCCAGTCGATAGCGCTCGTTTCGGACGCTGGTACACCGCTGATCAGTGATCCAGGTTACCACTTAGTCAATCAATGTCGTCAAGCGGGTGTTAAAGTTGTCCCTCTTCCTGGTGCTTGTGCGGTGATTACGGCACTGAGTGCTTCTGGTTTACCTTCGGATCGGTTTAGTTTTGAAGGTTTTTTGCCAGCCAAAAGTAAAGGGCGCAAAGATAAGTTTTTAGAAATAGCCAAAGTTGAGCGAACGTGTATTTTTTATGAATCTCCGCATCGAATCAATGAATCGCTGCAGGATATGTTGGAAATTTTAGGCCCAGATCGTCAAGTGGTATTGGCTCGTGAGCTCACCAAAACCTTTGAAACCATCCAAGGGTTGCCGCTTGGCGAGTTGATTGAGTGGATTAATCAAGATGAAAATCGCAAACGCGGAGAGATGGTCTTATTAATTCATGGTAGCAGAGAAGAATCGAATCAAGCCTTACCGGAAGAGGCATTAAGAAGTTTGAGCATTCTAAGTAAAGAGTTACCCTTAAAAAAAGCGGCAGCTTTAGCCGCAGAAATCTATAACGTGAAGAAAAATGCTCTGTATAAGTGGGGGCTTGAAAACTTAAGCTAATGCAGGCTTTTTGAGCGATTGTATCGAATTCTTGGCCGGTTCGAGATTGGTGCTAGACAGTCACGATGCTTATCTATAGAATCCGTGACCGGAGTTGACTGGGTAGCCGCTGCCTTATTGACGTCCCTTAACCTTGTGTTAGGGAGACTGATAAGGGGGAGGAAAGTCCGGGCTCCATAGAGCAGGGTGCCAGGTAATGCCTGGGGGGCGCAAGCCTACGACAAGTGCAACAGAGAGAAGACCGCCGATGGCCCTTTGGGGATCAGGTAAGGGTGAAAGGGTGCGGTAAGAGCGCACCGTGCGTCTGGCAACAGTTCGTAGCAAGGTAAACTCCACCCGGAGCAAGACCAAATAGGCTTCCACATAACGTTGCTCGCGTTAGGAGGCGGGTAGGTTGCTTGAGCCAGTGAGCGATTGCTGGCCTAGAGGAATGGCTA
This sequence comes from Vibrio sp. 11986-1-5, assembly GCF_963878025.1. Lineage (NCBI taxonomy): Bacteria > Pseudomonadati > Pseudomonadota > Gammaproteobacteria > Vibrionales > Vibrionaceae > Vibrio > Vibrio sp. 11986-1-5. Next base: position 218,881 of record NZ_CAWNVW010000050.1, on the reverse strand, counting down.
CCGCCGCGCAAGCGGAACAGAACCCGGCTTATATGTCGACTCCACCTTTTCAGGCCCATCATAGCTTCGCGGTTATGATGGGTTTTTTGCTTTTTATTGACTTAGCTGATAGCAAAACCATTAAACTTAGCGCAATGTCACGTCCTGTCTATGCTTATGGGTAGCGGTCGAGTGTGAAAACGGTACACTAACGACGCATCAATCGCGCTTTGTTCAGCGAAACGAGAATATTATGACTGAATCTTTCCAACACGTATCAGTGCTGCTTCATGAATCCATCGATGGATTGGCGATCAAACCCGATGGTATTTATATCGATGGGACTTTTGGCCGCGGTGGTCATAGCCGTACGATATTAGCTCAATTAGGTCCAGAAGGGCGTTTATACAGTATTGATCGCGATCCTCAAGCCATTGCTGAGGCAAGTAAAATTGATGATCCACGGTTTACCATCATTCATGGCCCTTTTTCTGGCATTGCAGAGTATGCCCAGCGTTATAATTTGCAAGGTCAGGTTGATGGGGTGTTATTTGATTTAGGGGTGTCGTCACCGCAACTTGATGATGCTGAGCGTGGATTCAGTTTTATGAAAGATGGTCCGTTGGATATGCGCATGGACCCTAATTCAGGAGTCTCGGTTGCGCAGTGGCTATTAAGCGCAGAATTGGATGATATTACTTGGGTGATTCGTGAATTTGGCGAAGATAAACACGCAAGACGGATTGCTAAAGCGATCGTTGCTTATCGTGACAATCCAGACAACGAGCCACTGACTCGAACCAGTCAGTTAGCAAAGTTAATTTCGGAAGCGGCACCAAAAAGTTTTAAAGAAAAAAAACACCCTGCGACCCGGACTTTTCAAGCTTTTCGTATTTACATTAACAGTGAATTAGAAGAAATTGATATCGCTTTACAGGGAGCTGCGTCGATTTTAGCGCCGCAAGGACGTTTATCGGTGATCAGTTTCCATTCGTTAGAAGATCGTATGGTTAAGCGTTTTATTCGTAAAGAGAGTAAAGGCCCCGATGTGCCACATGGCTTACCACTGACGCAAGATCAAATTAAAGCCTTAGGCAGCGCAAAATTGAAAGCCGTGGGGAAAGCGATTAAGCCAAGCGATCACGAAGTGGCGCTCAATCCGCGTTCTCGTAGCTCAGTATTACGAATTGCAGAAAAGTTGTAATTATTCACTATGTCTGTCTCTAAGCCAAATCTTGCTAAATTGATTGTGATTGACCTGTTTACGGTCGGTCGATTACCCCTGTGTTTGTTATTAATGATTTTTGCTACTGCAATGGGCGTGGTGTTTACCACCCATCATACTCGTCAAGCGATTGCCGAAAAAAATGAGGCCATGCAGCAACGTGACTATCTGGATAATGAGTGGCGTAATTTAATTTTAGAAGAGACGGCGCTGTCTGAGCATAGTCGAGTGCAAGATGTTGCCAGTCGTGAATTAGAGATGAAGCGCCCAGATGCCGATAAAGAAGTAGTGATTAAGCTTAAATGAGTAAACAGCCGACCAAAACAGCGCTAGCCGCTAGCTCACCGACTAAGTCAACGCCGCCCGTTTTGATCCACTGGCGTTTATATTTATTACTCTCCTTCGTGGTGCTGATTTTTGGCTTACTGATCGCTCGGCTTGCGTTTATTCAAGTGATTGAACCGGACAATTTGATCCGGCAAGGGGATCTACGATCGATTCGTGCGCTGACTTTGCATTCCGCACGCGGGATTATTTCAGACCGAAATGGTGAGGCACTGGCGGTGAGCGTACCGGTCGAAGCCGTCTGGGCGGATCCGTTAGTGATTTTTAGAGAGGGTGGCTTTAACGAGCTTGAACGTTGGCACGCATTAGCCGATGTGTTGGGGCTAGATAGGCAAGCCATGCTGCAAAAAATTCAAGATAACAGTACGCGCCGTTTTGTTTACTTGCAGCGCCAAGTGAGTCCGGCAATGGCTAAGTACATTCGCGAGCTTAAACTGGTAGGGGTTGGTCTTAAATCAGAATCACGTCGTTACTATCCGGCAGGAGAAGTCAGTGCGCATCTGATCGGCGTGACCGGAATTGATGGTCATGGCTTGGAAGGGGTTGAACGTAGCTATGATAAATGGCTGACCGGTGAGGCTGGTAAAAGCATCATTCGCCGCGATCGGTATGGTCGAGTAGTTGAAAATATTGCTCTTGAACAGCGGGAAGAAGGCAAACCCCTGCAATTAACCATTGATCAGCGTTTGCAAGCTATTGCCTTTCGTGCGGTAAAACAAGCGATGGCCGATTATCGCGCCACTTCTGCTTCTGCGGTGATGCTTGATGTAAAAACCGGAGCGGTGCTAGCGATGGTGAATGCCCCTTCTTATAACCCTAATAATCGTAGCGATTGGCAAAGTTTTCAAATGCGCAATCGAGTGATTACTGATGCGTTTGAGCCAGGGTCAACCGTTAAACCGTTTGTCGTCCTTGCGGCGTTAGCCAATGGAACCGCCGATGAAAATACCATTATTGATACGGGTAATGGGATTATGCAAGTTGGTGGGAGCCGAGTGCGAGATGTTTCTCGGGTCGGAAAAGCCAGTTTGCAGGTAATTTTACAAAAGTCGAGTAATATCGGTGTGGCTAAATTAGCACTGGATATGCCTTTAGAAGATACCTTAGATATGTATCGTGCGGTTGGGCTTGGTGAAGTTTCTGGGCTCAATCTTGTCGGAGAAAGCAGTGGTATTTTCCCCAATCGCCGCCGCTGGTCTCCTTTTGAAATTGCCACATTAGCTTACGGTTATGGTTTATCGGTGACACCGATTCAATTAGCGCATGCTTATGCGACATTAGGTAATCTTGGTGTTTATCAACCGATTTATTTAATTGATAGTAATCGTCAAGACTTATCTCAGCGAGTCGTCGAAGAAAAATACGCCAGACAAGTATTAGAGATGCTGGAAACCGTTACTCAGCCGGGCGGTACGGCGGTACGTTCTGCGGTTCCGGGATATCGAATTGCGGCTAAATCGGGGACATCACGTAAAGCCGTCGCTGGTGGATACAGTGATGAGTACTTTGCCTATACCGCTGGTGTAGCTCCGGTCAGTAACCCTCGTATTGCTCTGGTGGTCATGGTTAATGAGCCGCAAGGGGATACTTACTATGGTGGTGCTGTTGCTGGTCCAGTGTTCGCTGAAATTATCAAAGGGGCGTTACAAATCTTAAATGTCGCACCTGATGAGAATCGTTTTCAACGCTAATGTTTATTCAAATCAAAATGAAAATGTGAAATCGACATGAAGATAACCCAAGGTTTACCCATATTGCTTGCACCATGGATGAAGATTGATGATCCGCAACTCAATTCGTTAACCATTCAGCGCTTGCAGCTCGATAGTCGGAAAATACAACCAGGCGATACGTTTGTGGCGGTTGCCGGACATGCTGTTGATGGGCGACAGTTCATCATCGATGCATTGGCTTGTGGTGCTAATCTCGTATTAGCTCAGGCCGATGAACAGCATCCTCATGGTACGATAAGCGATATTGATGGTAAACCGATCATCTATTTAGCCTCGTTGGATAAGCATTTATCGGCATTAGCGGGTCGTTTTTATGCTGGTCATGAAAACCGAGTGATCGCCGTAACCGGAACTAATGGCAAGACGACCATCAGTCAATTAATCACTCAATGGCTGGAACTGTTGGGGGAGCGTGCCGCCGTAATGGGCACCACAGGTAATGGGTTTTTAAATCAATTACAGCCAGCGATGAATACCACTGGCAATGCATTGGAAGTACAAGCCACGTTACGTCAATTGGCGGATAAAGGGGCTCAATATACCGCCATGGAAGTTTCTTCTCATGGTTTGGTTCAAGGACGAGTCAAAGCTCTCCCCTTTATCGCAGGGGTTTTTTCAAATCTAAGTCGCGACCATCTTGATTACCACGGTACGATGCAAGAGTACGCTAAAGCTAAGCAATCCCTATTTACGGAACATCATTGTCAGCAAGCGATCTTGAATGTTGATGATCCGGTCGGTGCGCAATGGGCGACGGAACAATGGCCCGGATTAGTTGGGGTTTCATTATATCAACAGCCGAGGACAGAGCGTTGCTTATGGGCGACGTCGGTCAGCTATTCCGAGCAAGGTATTCACTTAGCCTTTGATGGCAGTTGGGGGGACGGCAACTTACACGTCCCCTTAATCGGTGAGTTTAACGCCAGTAATCTGCTACTTTCGTTGGCAACGTTATTAAGTTTAGGATTTAGTAAGCAAGCTTTGCTGGATACTGCGCCGCAGTTAACGCCAGTTTTAGGACGGATGGAGCTATTCAGCGCACCGGGTAAAGCGAAAGTGGTTGTGGATTATGCGCATACCCCTGATGCGCTAGAGAAAGCTCTTTGTGCTTTGCGTGTACATTGCGTGGGGAAATTGTGGGTGATTTTCGGTTGTGGTGGTGATCGTGATACCGGTAAGCGGCCAATGATGGCGGCGATCGCTGAGCAATTTGCCGATAACATTATTTTTACCGACGATAATCCGCGCAGTGAGTCTGCGCACGCTATCGTACAGGATATGCTCGCAGGATTAAGCCATGCTCAAGCGCACATTGAGCATAATCGTTATCAGGCCCTGCAGTATGCTCTGACTCATGCCAATGCCGATGATATTATTTTGTTAGCGGGCAAAGGGCATGAGGATTACCAAGTACTGGCCGATCAAACCGTTCATTATTCGGACAGAGAGTCGGCTCAACAACTTTTAGGGTTAACCGTATGATCAGTACTCAATTATCGACGATCAGCCACGTAGTGCAAGGTCAATTACTGGGCACGGATAGCATTATTTCGTCTGTTTCAACTGACACGCGTCGGATTGAGCCTGAAGGGCTTTTCATTGCCTTAGTCGGTGAACGTTTTGATGCTCATCAGTTTGCGCAGCAAGCGATAGATGCTGGCGCTAAAGCATTAATGGTTGAACGCGCTCTCGATGTGGATGTTGCGCAAATTATCGTCAGCAATACCAAGCAAGCGTTAGGTCAACTGGGGTGTTGGGTTCATCAACAGTGCCAAACGCCAACCATCGCGATTACCGGAAGCTGTGGAAAAACCACGGTCAAAGAAATGGTTGCTAGTATTTTAAGTGCTAAAGGTCAGGTGTTGTATACCGCTGGCAATTTCAATAATGATATTGGTGTACCACTTACCTTACTTCGCTCGAGCCAAGAAGATGATTTTGCGGTGATTGAATTGGGTGCCAATCATATTGGTGAGATTGCTTATACAACCCAGTTAGTTAAGCCCGATGTCGCGCTAGTTAATAATGTCGCTGCGGCTCACTTGGAAGGTTTTGGTTCGATCGATGGCGTGAAACAAGCCAAAGGAGAGATTTATCAAGGTCTCGCATCGGGAAAAACGGCACTGGTTAACTTGGATAGTCATGGTGGCGAGCTATGGAGTAAAGTATTGGCTGATAAACAAGTCAAAACCTTTTCCGTTAACCAGCAGAACGCTGACTTTTTTGCCTCGCAAATAGCGTTAAATCAAGCGGGAGAAGCCAGTTTCATCTTACATACACCACAAGGTGAACAACCCGTAACATTAGGAATAATAGGCCAGCATAATGTCAGTAACGCACTCGCTGCTAGCGCATTAGCAATCGAAATGGGCGCGAGCTTAGAAAACGTGGCCGCTGGTCTTGCTCAGTTATCTGCTGTGAAAGGTCGAGTTGACGTTAGCCAGTTAACTCCGATGATTCGTCTTATTGATGACAGCTATAACGCAAGTGTTCCGGCGATGAAAGCTGCCATTGAACTGCTGGCTTCTTTCTCTGGTTGTCGTTGGTTAATTTTAGGTAATATGGCGGAATTAGGCACAGAAAGTCTTGCACTTCACCAACAAGTCGGTGAACATGCTGCCCCATTCCAATTTGACTATGTCTTGACGTACGGAGAGGATGCGCGAGTGATTAGCCAACGGTGTCACGGACAGCACTTTTTAACACATCAAGACATGCTGATATTTATTGCGCAGCAACTCGAAGTTCGCGCCTCTCAACCTCATGTGTTGTTAGTGAAAGGGGCGAACAGTTCAGGTATGAGTAAGATTGTTGCTGCACTTAAGGAGAAATTCTCATGATTATTTGGCTTGCGGAGTTACTCCAGCCCTACTTTTCATTCTTTCGTTTGTTTGAATATTTATCCTTTCGGGCCATCGTGAGTATTTTGACCGCATTGAGTTTATCTCTCTGGATGGGCCCAAGATTAATTAAGCGTCTTCAAATGCTGCAAATCGGTCAAGTGGTTCGTAATGATGGTCCTGAGTCGCATTTTAGCAAACGTGGTACGCCAACCATGGGCGGGGTGATGATTTTGGCTTCTATCATCATCACGGTATTACTGTGGGCAAACTTGAGTAACCCTTATGTGTGGGCAGTTTTAGCTGTTCTTTTTGGCTATGGCGTGATTGGTTTTATTGATGATTATCGTAAAGTCGTACGTAAAAATAGTGATGGTTTAATTGCGCGTTGGAAGTATTTTTGGCAATCGGTTATTGCTCTCGTGGTCGCTTTTGCTCTTTATGCCCATGGTCAAGACACGGCTGCTACTCAGTTAGTCGTGCCCTTTTTCAAAGATGTGATGCCGCAGCTTGGTCTGTTGTATATAGCTTTAACTTACTTTGTGATCGTTGGTACCAGTAACGCGGTAAATTTAACGGATGGGCTAGATGGATTAGCGATAATGCCGACCATTTTAGTCGCAGCGGCTTTTGCGGTGATTGCTTGGGCAACGGGTAACGTTAATTTTGCTAACTATCTGCATATCCCCCATATTCCTTATACCTCAGAGCTGGTTGTCGTTTGTACGGCTATCGTTGGCGCAGGTCTTGGCTTTTTATGGTTTAACACTTATCCAGCGCAAGTTTTTATGGGCGATGTCGGTTCATTAGCTTTGGGTGGGGCGCTCGGTATTATCGCGGTTTTGGTCAGACAAGAGCTGCTATTGGTAATTATGGGCGGGGTATTTGTGATGGAAACTATCTCGGTTATCTTGCAGGTCGGCTCCTACAAATTGCGTGGTCAGCGTATTTTTAGAATGGCACCCATTCATCACCATTATGAGTTAAAAGGCTGGCCAGAGCCGCGAGTGATTGTGCGTTTCTGGATTATCTCTATTGTGCTAGTTTTGATTGGTCTAGCGACCTTAAAAGTACGCTAATCCGTAGAGGCAGAGTCATGAACCGTTGGCAAGATATTCAGCAAGTTGTGGTGGTTGGGCTAGGCATTACTGGGCTTTCAGTGGTCAACTATTTACGTCGCTATCATCCTGAGCTTCGGATTCGGGTTATTGATACTCGGCTCACTCCTCCTGGTCAAGAGTCTTTGGATCAGCACGTAGCTTTGCACTGTGGTGGCTGGAATATGGACTGGCTACTTGATGCCGATTTGATCGTCACCAATCCAGGCATTGCATTAGCGACGCCTGAAATACAGCAAGCGCTTGCTGCTGGCATTCCGGTGGTGGGTGATATTGAGTTATTTGCTTGGCATGTTGATAAGCCTGTGATTGCCATTACCGGCTCGAACGGTAAGAGTACGGTCACCGACTTAACTGGAGTAATGGCGAAAGCGGCGGGCGTGAAAACGGCGGTGGGAGGCAATATTGGTGTGCCCGCGCTCGATCTATTAGCGGAAACGGCTGATCTCTATGTTTTAGAGTTATCGAGCTTTCAGTTGGAAACGACTCATCATTTATCGATAGCCGCGGCGGCATTTTTAAATTTGTCCGAAGATCATATGGATCGCTACTCTGGAATGGCGGAGTATCGCCAAGCCAAGCTACGTATTTTTAACCATGCTAAAACCGCGGTGATTAATGCTGATGATCGACAAACGTTACCGGATGATTTTTCAGGGCCAATACTCAGCGTTGGTTTAAACGGCGCTGCCGATTACTCGCTACAGATACATCAGGGTGAGGAATATTTATCGGTCAAAGGAACGCCAGTGCTGGCAGTTTCGCAATTGAGCCTTGTTGGACGGCATAATATCGCCAATGCATTAACGGTTCTCGCACTTTTAGACGCCCTAAATATAGAGTATACCCACGCATTAGAGGCGTTAAAGTCTTACACTGGATTGACACACCGTTGCCAACTGGTTGTAGAGTATGATGGCATTCGCTGGGTCAATGATTCCAAGGCGACTAATTTGGCCAGTACCTTGGCCGCCTTATCGGGTCTTGCGATAGACGGTGATCTTTATTTGCTGGTTGGTGGTGTCGGAAAAGGTGCGGATTTTACGCCTTTGAAGCCTGTTTTAGCCACTTTACCGGTTAAATTATGCTGTTTCGGCATTGATGGGCAACAATTTATGCCATTACACCCTTCAGCACAGTACTACCCAAGTTTACCTGCGATCATTGAAGAGATTCATCCACAATTAAAAGCTGGGGATATGGTATTACTCTCTCCCGCTTGTGCTAGCTTTGATCAGTTTAACAACTTTATGGCTAGGGGAGACGCTTTTGCAGCGCTAGCTAAACACTACGCCTACACGAAAAGGTAATATTTCTGTGTCTATCTCAAGCACACTGCACGCTTTCGTTTATTGGCTAAAAACACCGTCACCGAAAGCGCTGTTTGATCGGCAGCTAGTTTGGCTTGCGTTAGGATTGATGTTGATTGGCCTTGTCATGGTGACGTCGGCTTCTTTTCCGATCAGCTCTCGTTTAACCGATCAACCTTTTCATTTTATGTTTCGGCATGGCATTTTTTTGCTTTTGGCTCTAGGCACATCGGCGATTATTTTGCAGATCCCCGTTGAACGCTGGATGCGTTATAGCTCGGTGTTTCTTGCCCTCGCATTTGTGCTGCTGATTGTGGTGTTGGTCGCGGGTAAATCGGTCAATGGGGCCTCACGTTGGATCCCACTTGGCTTGTTTAATCTCCAGCCTGCAGAGGTGGCTAAGCTAGCGCTATTCATTTTTATGTCTAGCTATTTGGTTCGTAAACAAGATGAAGTGCGCGCCACTTTTTTTGGTGGCTTCATGAAACCGATCATGGTTTTTGCAGCGTTAGCGGTGCTGCTGCTGTTGCAACCAGATTTAGGCACAGTGATTGTTATGCTGGTCACATTATTTGGCATGCTGTTTATTGCTGGCGCTAAATTATCTCAATTTTTGGCATTGGTCGTCGCAGGCGTGTTAGTCGTCGTTGGTTTGATTGCGGCAGAGCCTTATCGTATTCGTCGTGTTACCTCGTTTCTCGACCCGTGGGAAGATCCTTTTGGCAGTGGCTATCAGCTCACTCAGTCTTTAATGGCGTTTGGTCGTGGTGAATGGTGGGGCCAAGGTCTGGGTAACTCGATTCAAAAATTAGAATACTTACCAGAAGCGCACACCGACTTTGTTTTTGCGGTAATGGGTGAAGAGTTAGGATTTATTGGCGTTAGTTTAGTCCTGGTGTTGATTTTCAGTTTGGTACTTAAGGCGATGTTGATTGGTCGAAAAGCCTTTGAACATGATCAGCAATTTGGTGGTTATTTAGCGTTTGGGATTGGTATTTGGTTTGCTTTTCAAACTTTGGTTAACGTGGGCGCAGCTTCAGGTATGGTGCCTACCAAAGGGTTAACGCTACCACTGATCAGTTACGGCGGTTCAAGCTTGATTGTTATGTCCGTCGCGGTATCGATTTTATTAAGAATTGATCACGAATGTCGTTTACAAGATAGAAGAAAAGATAGACATCATGAAGAAAAATAAACGTTTAATGGTCATGGCTGGTGGCACAGGGGGACACGTTTTCCCCGGCTTGGCAGTGGCAAAGCAGCTCCAACAACAAGGTTGGGAGATTCGTTGGTTAGGCACTGCTGATCGCATGGAAGCCGAATTAGTACCTAAACACGGTATTGAGATTGATTTTATTCGTGTCAAAGGATTGCGCGGTCAAGGTGTATTACGTTTACTAAAAGCGCCATGGCAAATCTTAAATGCTATTTGCCAAGCGCGACGTCATTTGCAAGCGTGGCAGCCAGATGCGGTATTGGGAATGGGAGGCTACGTCAGTGGACCTGGAGGTATCGCTGCTTGGTTGCAGGGTATTCCGGTGATTCTCCATGAACAAAATGCCGTGGCAGGTTTAACCAATCAATGGCTAGCGAAAATAGCCACTAAGGTATTTCAAGCTTTTCCCGGTGCGTTCAGTGATGCATCAGTGGTGGGTAACCCGGTGCGGATGGACGTCACTCAAATCGCTGAACCAACAGAGCGCTTAGCCGCGCGACAAGGACCCATTCGAATTCTGGTCATGGGCGGAAGTCAAGGTGCACAGGTCTTAAATCAAACCTTGCCAGAGGTCATGGCAATCTTGGGTGACGGTTACCACATACGTCATCAAGCGGGTAAACGTCATCATATTGAAGTTGAGCAAGCTTATGCGGATTTAGGTTGCACTCAGTTTGAAGTAACAGAATTCATTGACGATGTCGCGGATGCTTATCAGTGGGCTGATTTAATCGTTTGTCGTTCAGGGGCGTTAACCGTTTCCGAAGTATCAGCTGCGGGCGTCGCTGCTATTTTTATTCCTTTTATGCACAAAGATCGTCAGCAAGCGCTCAATGCGGATCATCTTGTTTCAAGTGGTGCAGCGTTAATGATTGAACAACAGGAACTGACCAGCGAACGATTGGCGAATACTATTGCTAATCTCGATCGTCCACAACTGTTAACAATGGCTCAACAAGCCAGACAAGCGGCCAAGCTGAATGCGGATAAAGTGGTTGCCGAGGCGATTATCGCCATCACTGCAGATAAACATGAGAAATGATCAATGACAATTAAACATACTCAAGACTTGGCGCAAATTCGTGCCCTGATTCCAGAAATGCGCCGAGTAAAGTGTATTCATTTTATTGGCATTGGCGGTGCGGGAATGAGTGGTATAGCGGAAGTACTACTTAATGAAGGCTATCACATTACCGGTTCTGATTTATCGAGTAACACCGTGACTGAGCGTTTAGTCAATAAAGGAGCGACGATTTATCTTGGTCATCAAGCACAACATGTATCGCAAGCGAGTGTGGTTGTTGTGTCAACGGCGATTAATGAGCAAAACCCTGAAATCATTGCCGCTCGAGAAAAGCGAATTCCTGTCGTACGCCGCGCAGAAATGCTCGCTGAATTAATGCGTTTTCGACATGGTATTGCGGTAGCTGGAACGCATGGTAAAACGACTACAACGGCTTTAGTTACACAAATTTATTCAGAAGCGGGTCTGGACCCGACTTTTGTCAACGGTGGATTGGTAAAAAGTGCAGGAACTAATGCACGCTTGGGGTCGAGCCGGATATTAATTGCTGAAGCGGATGAAAGTGATGCTTCGTTTTTACATCTGCAACCGATGGTAACGATTGTTACTAATATTGAAGCTGACCATATGGATACCTATGGTGGTGATTTTGAAACCCTTAAGCAAACTTTTATTGATTTCTTACATAATCTGCCTTTCTATGGTCAAGCGGTATTATGTATTGACGATCCGGTAGTCAGAGAGCTTATCCCTCGTATCAGTCGCCATGTCATTACTTATGGATTTTCCGAAGATGCCGATGTGCGGATCGCCGATTACCACCAACAAGGTCAGCAAGGTCACTTTACCGTGCTGCGTAAAGATAGGGCTGATTTGGCGATCACTTTAAATATTCCCGGTCGACATAATGCGTTGAATGCGGCTGCCGCGATCGCCGTGGCCAGTGAGGATGATATTGACGATGATGCCATTTTACGTGCGATGGCGAGTACTCAAGGTACTGGGCGTCGTTTTGACCACTTAGGTGAGTTTGCCACCGGTCATGGTCATGTTATGTTAGTCGATGATTATGGCCATCATCCAACGGAAGTTGATGTCACTATTAAGGCTGCTCGTAATGGTTGGGCAGAAAAACGTTTAGTGATGATTTTCCAACCTCATCGTTACACCCGTACGCGTGATTTGTACGATGACTTTGCTCATGTACTTGAGCAGGTTGATGTTCTACTGATGTTGGATGTCTATTCTGCAGGAGAGAAGCCGATCGCTGGAGCTGACGGACGCTCATTGTGCCGAACGATTCGCCGTCGTGGAAAAATAGATCCGATCTTTATTCCAGATAGTGCAGCATTACCTGCAGTTTTAGCCAATATTCTGCAAGATGGTGACTTAGTTTTGACGCAAGGAGCCGGCGATATTGGTAAAATAGCCAAACAACTTGCCGCATTAAAATTAGATATTGAGCAAATGCAACAATGTCTATAAGTTGCATAACTGAGCACTTATGACAAATAAATGACCATTAAGCAGCGATTTCTTTACTTGAGTATTTGATAGTTTTCATCTGCTCAGTATAATTCGAAGGTTAATGTCAGTGCTTTTACCTCTATTGAGCAACGATATAGGGAATCACATTGCTAGTCGACATCAGGATCATCGGACTTTGATTAACCATGTGTTAACGGAAAGTCGCCGCTTATCCACTTCATCTCAAGTAAAACAGCATACCGCATCTGGGTGCTTCTTCTTGATGGTGCTGTTGTTGATAGGCGCTTTGTTGTACTCAACGATCAGTTGGATGTGGGATGAACATCGTCTGCCCCTTTCCCAATTAGTCTTGCAGGGCGATTTACATTATGTCTCGACACTCGACGTTCAGCGCGCTTTTGCGGAGCTAGAGCATATTGGCACGTTTATGTCGCAAGATATTGATGTTTTACAGAGCCGGGCACAGGCGATTCCTTGGGTTGCTCATGCTTCTATTCGCAAACAATGGCCAGATACTATTAAGGTGTTTTTAACCGAACATCAAGTGGCAGCGATTTGGAATGGTAATGCATTGCTTAACGATAAAGGCAAGGTTTTTAATGGCGATATCGCCGCGGTGAAACAAGAGTATGTTAAATTGTATGGACCCGATGACAGTGGTCCTCAAGTACTCGCGGTTTGGCGGCAATACAATCCGCAGTTTCAAGCGCTAGGATTAAATATTTCTTCCCTGCTATTGAATGAGCGCCGAGCTTGGCAAATTATTTTGGATAACGGTATCCGCTTAGAATTAGGCAAAGAGTCATTAGATGAACGTATTGCACGTTTTTTCCTACTTTATAAGCGATTAGGCCAAGATGCTGAGCGAGTCAGTTATATCGATCTCAGATACGATACAGGTGCCGCAGTAGGTTGGTTCTCAGAGCAAGAGTGACAAAGAGAGTTTAAATGACGAAATCGGCCAATGATAGCCTTGTAGTTGGATTAGATATTGGTACCGCAACGGTGTCCGCGTTGGTCGGTGAGATCCTGCCTGACGGTCAAATTAATATTATCGGTGCGGGAAGTAGTCCATCAAGAGGCATGGATAAAGGCGGTGTTAACGATCTGGAATCCGTTGTTAAATCGGTACAGCGCGCCGTCGATCAAGCAGAATTAATGGCAGAATGCCAAATAAGTCACGTTTTTCTATCTATATCTGGCCGGCATATTGCAAGCCGTATAGAAAAAGGTATGGGAACCATCTCTGATGAGGAGGTCTCTCAGGATGATATGGATAGAGCTATCCATACTGCCAAATCGATTAAAATTGGCGAGGAGCAACGGATTTTACATGTTATTCCTCAAGAATTTACCATTGATTATCAAGAAGGGATTAAAAATCCATTAGGATTATCAGGGGTTCGCATGGAAGTTAGCGTCCACCTGATTACTTGTCACAATGATATGGCTCGAAACATCATTAAAGCCGTTGAACGTTGTGGGTTGAAAGTTGAACAGCTAGTGTATTCAGGATTAGCCGCTAGTCATGCAGTGATCACTGAAGATGAGCGTGAACTTGGAGTCTGTGTGATAGATATTGGTGCGGGCACTATGGATATCGCTATCTGGACTGGCGGAGCATTACGACATACAGAAGTGCTCTCTTATGCTGGTAATGCAGTGACGAGTGACATTGCGTTTGCTTTTGGTACACCTGTGAGCGATGCTGAAGAGATAAAAGTTAAATATGGATGTGCACTGAGTGAACTGGTGAGTAAGGATGATACGGTTAACGTTCCGAGTGTTGGTGGACGTCCCTCACGAAGTTTACAAAGACAAACCTTGTCGGAAGTGATAGAGCCTCGCTACACTGAGTTAATGGGGTTAGTGAATCAGATCATCGACACGGTTCAAGATAAGCTGCGTAAAGATGGTATTAAACATCATCTCGCAGCTGGTGTGGTACTGACTGGTGGTGCTGCGCAAATTGAAGGATTAGTCGACTGTGCAGAGCGAGTATTCCGCAATCAAGTTAGGGTGGGGAAACCGCTCGAAGTGAGTGGTTTAACCGATTATGTAAAAGAGCCGTATCATTCTACGGCGGTGGGTTTACTTCATTACGCAAGGGATAGCCAAATAAATGATGACACTGACTATCAAGAGCCTAAGCGCCAATCAGTTTCGAGTTTATTTAGCCGCTTGCGTAATTGGATACAAAAAGAGTTTTAACCTGATAAGCAGGAAAAACGGAGATAACACATGTTTGAACCGATGATGGAAATGTCTGACGATGCGGTAATCAAAGTCGTTGGAGTAGGTGGTGGTGGCGGTAACGCTGTAGAACACATGGTGCGTGAGTCCATCGAAGGCGTGGAATTCATCAGTATCAATACAGATGCGCAAGCACTTCGTAAAAGTAATGTTAGTACGGTTATCCAAATCGGTGGTGACATTACTAAAGGACTTGGCGCAGGCGCTAACCCACAGGTTGGTCGTGATGCTGCTCTCGAAGATCGAGAAAGAATTAAAGAAATTCTCTCTGGTGCCGATATGGTATTTGTCGCCGCTGGTATGGGTGGTGGTACTGGAACTGGTGCCGCTCCGGTGATTGCAGAAGTGGCTAAAGAGCTTGGCATCCTAACGGTTGCTGTCGTAACTAAGCCATTTAGCTTCGAAGGCAAAAAGCGCCTCGCGTTTGCAGAACAAGGTATTGAAGAACTATCGAAACACGTTGATTCTTTAATCACTATTCCTAACGAGAAGCTGCTCAAAGTATTGGGTCGTGGTATTACTCTACTTGAAGCCTTTGCCAGCGCGAACGACGTACTTAAAAATGCCGTACAAGGCATCGCTGAACTGATTACTCGTCCCGGCATGATTAACGTCGACTTTGCTGATGTAAGAACAGTAATGTCTGAAATGGGTCATGCGATGATGGGCAGCGGTGTAGCTAGAGGTGAAGATAGAGCAGAAGAGGCGGCAGAAATGGCCATCTCAAGTCCGCTTCTAGAAGACATCGATCTAGCAGGAGCTCGTGGCGTATTAGTTAATATTACGGCTGGCTTGGATATGCGTCTTGATGAGTTTGAAACGGTGGGTAACACGGTTAAAGCGTTTGCATCAGACAATGCCACCGTCGTGATTGGTACTTCACTTGATCCAGACATGGCCGATGAAATTCGTGTAACGGTAGTGGCAACGGGTATTGGTAACGAGAGAAAACCGGATATCACACTAGTTGCTGGTGGTAGCAAACCGAAAACCGCCGCCATTGCTCAACCACAGAACGTTGCTTCAGCAACTAAAGTGGAAGATAGAATGGCACAACCTTTGCAGGAAAAAGTAGAAGTGAAAACTCCGTCAGCACCAACGACGAGTAGTGCTTCTTCTGCCAGTCAAAGTACGGCACCTAAGCCAGAGAAAGAGAGCGGTTACTTGGATATTCCGGCTTTTTTACGTCGTCAGGCTGATTAAAATAGCGCCACAATTTGACACCGTTCAAAATTTTGGTAAGATGTCGGTCGGTTTTTTATCGGTCGAGCTTTGTGGCATCGAAATAGAGGCAAGTAGATGATCAGACAACGTACTCTGAAAGAAATAGTGAAAACAACTGGAGTGGGCCTTCACTCTGGTCGTAAAGTCACGCTTACTCTTCGCCCAGCTGCTGCAAACACGGGTATTATTTATCGTCGTACTGATGTTAACCCACCTGTTGACTTCCCTGCTGATCCAGCATCAGTAAGAGATACTATGCTGTGTACGGCATTAGTTAACGATGATGGTATCCGTATCTCAACTGTTGAGCATCTCAATGCGGCTTTGGCTGGCATGGGGATCGACAATGTTATTGTTGAAGTAGATGCGCCGGAAATTCCTATTATGGACGGCAGTGCCAGCCCATTTGTGTACTTATTACAACAGGCCGGTATAGAAAAACTGAATGCACCTAAGCGTTTCATTCGTATCAAGAAACCAATACGATTCCAAGATGAAGACAAATGGGCGGAGTTACGCCCTCATAATGGCTTTAAAATGGATTTCGAGATAGAGTTTAATCATCCGGCGATTGATGGTGATGAGCAGCATCTGGTGTTTGATTTCTCTTCGCAAGGCTTTGTGAAAGAAATCTCTCGCGCCCGAACGTTTGGTTTTATGCGTGATATAGAGTATTTACAGTCGCAAAACCTTTGCCTTGGTGGTAGTTTCGATTGTGCTATCGTACTCGATGATTATCGCATTTTGAACGAGGAAGGTTTGCGTTTTGCTAATGAATTTGTCACTCACAAAGTATTGGATGCCATTGGTGACCTTTACATGTGTGGTCATGCCATTGTCGGCGAATTCAGAGCTTACAAATCAGGACATGGTTTGAATAACCAGCTACTTCGTGCGCTATTAGCTGACCAAGAAGCCTGGGAATGGGCTACATTCGAAGAAGAAGTAGGATCTCCTGTTGCTTTTGCAGAGCCGAATATGGTTATTGCATAAATAAAGAATAAATAAAAAAGCCAGACTGAGTCTGGCTTTTTTATTTATTCTTTATTTACTCATCTTGAACGTTTACCTGTTTAATGCTTATTTAAGCGGCAATGTATTAATAAAACGGCGGTAATTCTTTGCCTCTTCGGTAACGTTGAGCCTGTTTTGCTTCAAGTGGGACTTGCTGTCAGTATTTTGAGTGAGTTTAGTTGGTATAACAGACTTCGTTCTGATTAAGTAAAATGGTATCTTACGTCTCTGGTGTTATGACCATTGATGGTTACCGATAGAAATCCTTACACTGAGCATGACTTAATTGGCTTGGTGTCTTGAAAATACACATCTTCATCACAATATCCAAAGGACATGATTTATCTCAGTATCCTTAGTTGAAGATAGAGAGAGACTGGAAATATTTAAAGCAGATCGGGACGATCTAAGTAAAGAGAGATACATAAAAAATGATAACTAAGCTACTGACAAAGGTGGTTGGCAGTCGAAACGACCGAACCTTGCGCCGTTTAAGAAAAATCGTTAAAGAAATCAATAATTTTGAGCCTGCATTTGCGACCCTTTCTGATGATGAACTAAAAGCAAAAACTATCGAGTTTCGTCAGCGTATTGAGCAGGGAGAATCGTTGGATCAACTATTACCAGAAGCCTTTGCTACCGTACGTGAAGCTTCTAAACGTGTGTTTGGCATGCGTCATTTCGATGTGCAATTAATTGGTGGTATGGTCTTAAATGCGGGGCAAATCGCCGAAATGCGTACTGGTGAAGGTAAAACACTCACCGCAACACTGCCAGCTTATCTTAATGCCTTAGCGGGCAAAGGCGTACACATCGTTACTGTCAATGACTATTTAGCTAAACGTGATGCGGAAACCAACCGTGCTCTGTTTGAGTTTTTGGGCATGACCGTTGGTATTAACGTTCCCAATATGCCGCCTCATGAGAAAAAACAAGCCTATCTTGCTGATATCCTTTACGGAACCAACAATGAGTTCGGTTTTGACTACTTGCGCGATAATATGGCGTTCCGTATGGAAGACCGAGTGCAACGCGAACGCTTTTTTGCGGTAGTGGATGAGGTGGACTCAATCTTAATTGATGAGGCGCGTACGCCATTGATCATCTCTGGTCCTGCCGAAGATAGCTCAGAATTATATACACGAATTAATACATTGATTCCTAATCTCCAGCAGCAAGATAAAGAAGACTCTGAAGATTATCGTGGTGATGGCCATTATACCGTGGATGAAAAATCCAAACAGGTTTACCTGACGGAAACTGGACAGGAATTTGTTGAAGAGTTGTTAGTGCGTAATGGCTTAATGGAAGAAGGAGATACGTTATATTCTCCAAATAATATTAGCTTATTGCATCACGTTAATGCGGCATTACGTGCTCATGTCTTATTTGAGAAAAATGTCGATTATATCGTTACCGATGATGGTGAAGTGGTTATTGTTGATGAACATACCGGACGAACGATGCCTGGACGTCGTTGGTCTGATGGTTTACACCAAGCCGTTGAAGCAAAAGAAGGGGTCAAAATTCAAAATGAGAACCAAACCTTAGCTTCGATCACTTTCCAAAACTATTTCCGTTTATATGAAAAACTGTCAGGCATGACAGGTACTGCTGACACCGAAGCTTTCGAATTTCAGTCAATTTATGGCTTAGAAACGGTGGTTATCCCAACCAATAAACCAATGGTCCGAGATGATATGCCGGATGTGGTGTATCGCACTGAGGCTGAGAAGTTTGCAGCGATTATTGAAGACATTAAATATCGAGTAGAAAAAGGTCAACCTGTGCTGGTTGGTACCGTATCAATTGAGAAGTCGGAACTGCTTTCTCATGCTCTAAAAAAAGCCAAGATCAAACATAACGTCCTGAATGCGAAATTCCATGAAAAAGAAGCAGAAATTGTTGCTGATGCTGGTAAGCCAGGGGCTGTAACGATCGCCACCAATATGGCGGGTCGAGGTACGGATATTGTTCTCGGCGGTAGTTGGCAGGCACAGGTTGAGTCGTTAGATAACCCAACTCAAGAGCAGATTGATCAAATTAAAGCTGAGTGGAAAAAAGTACATGATCAAGTACTTGCTTCCGGCGGCTTGCACATTATTGGTACCGAGCGTCATGAATCTCGTCGGATTGATAACCAATTACGTGGTCGTTCTGGCCGTCAAGGTGATGCCGGCTCTTCGCGTTTCTACCTTTCTATGGAAGACAGTTTGCTGCGTATCTTTACCTCAGATCGTATGGCGAGCTTAATTCAGAGCGGTATGGACGAAGGCGAAGCCATAGAAAGTAAAATGCTTTCTCGCTCGATTGAAAAAGCGCAACGTAAAGTTGAAGGTCGTAACTTTGATATACGTAAACAACTCTTGGAATACGATGACGTAGCCAATGATCAACGTAAAGTCGTTTATGAACTCCGTGACGAGCTAATGCGAGTGGATGATATTAGCGACATGATTGAACACAATCGTGCTGATGTCTTTAATTCGGTCATTGATACCTACATCCCCCCACAATCGTTAGAAGAAATGTGGGATATTGAGGGATTACAAGAGCGCTTGAAAAATGATTTTGATCTTGCTCTACCGATTCAAACTTGGCTAGATGAAGACGATAAGCTTTATGAAGAAGCGTTGCGTGAGCGAATTCTTGAACAAGCAGCCACCGTGTATAAAGAGAAAGAGCAAGCGGTTGGTGTCTCTGTCATGCGTAATTTTGAAAAATCCGTCATGTTACAAACACTGGATACGCTATGGAAAGAGCATCTCGCAGCTATGGATCATCTACGTCAAGGGATCCATCTACGTGGGTATGCGCAGAAAAATCCAAAACAGGAATATAAACGTGAATCGTTTGAGCTGTTTGAAGGGTTACTTGATTCATTAAAATCTGATGTGATTGCTATTTTGTCAAAAGTGCGCGTGCAACAGCAAGATGAAGTGGAGCGTATGGAAGCTCAGCGTATTGCTCAAGCTGAAGAGGTTGCTCGTCGTGCTCAAGCTCAACATCCTAGTAGCGATAACCAGAATAAAGATGATGGACATCATCCGATGGTCCGTGAAGAGCGTAAAGTCGGACGAAATGAGCCTTGTCCTTGTGGTAGTGGTAAAAAATACAAACAGTGTCACGGTAAAATTGATTAATTTTATTTAATTCAGTAAAAAGAGTCGCTTAGGCGACTCTTTTTTTAATCTATATCGTATGGGAAAACGCATGAAACGTATTCATATCGTTGCCGGGATTATTGTTAATTCTGAAGGTTCACAGATTTATATTACTAAACGCCCTGATGATAAACATCAAGGGGGGTTATGGGAGTTTCCTGGAGGAAAGGTTGAGGCTGGTGAAAGCATTAAGCAAGCTTTGTCTCGTGAATTGTATGAAGAGATTGGTATTACGGTTACTGAGCAGAATTTGTTTGAACATCTTGAATTTGATTACTCTGATAAAGCCTTAATGTTTGATTTCATGTTAGTGAGTCATTTCGAAGGCCAACCTTTCGGTAAAGAAGGCCAACAAGGTAAATGGGTCCTGATCAGTGACCTGACAAACTACGCTTTCCCTGCGGCTAATAATGCGATTGTTGAGCGAGTGATGAAAGAGTTACTCTAAGTGCTAGCCAGCATCGAGGATAGTTGTTAGTTTAAGGGTAGTGGATAAATCGTCTATCGCGAACCATGGAATGATAAATGGAGAAAGAAGCAATGATAAGAATTGCGATTGCAGGTGCTGCTGGTCGTATGGGACGCAATCTCGTCAAGGCAAGTTATTATAATCCCAATACCATCGTCGGGGCAGGTTCCGAGCGTCCTGAGTCATCACTAGTCGGTGTAGATATTGGAGAATTGTGTGGTGAGGGACGTTTTGATGTTGCTTTAGTCGATAATCTAGAGCAAGCCGTCAATGATTTCGATGTGATCATTGATTTCACTGCCCCTACTAGTACGTTAGCCAATATTGAATTATGTCAAAAACACCAAAAGAAATTGGTGATTGGTACCACTGGGTTTGATGAACAGCAATTAATACAAATTAAGCTTGCTGCTCAGCAGGTGCCTATTGTTATGGCTCCGAACTACAGTGTTGGCGTTAACCTAGTCTTTAAGTTATTAGAAAAAGCCGCGCAAGTGATGGGGGATTATTGCGATATTGAGATCATTGAAGCTCATCATCGTTTTAAAGTGGACGCACCTTCTGGAACCGCGATTGGTATGGGAGAGGCGATTGCTCATGCGATGGGTAATCAGCTTAATGATGTAGCGGTCTATGCTCGTGAAGGGATCACTGGTGAAAGATCTCGGCATGAAATTGGTTTTGCCACGATTCGTGCTGGCGATATTGTTGGTGAACATACAGCTATGTTTGCCGATATTGGTGAGCGAGTAGAAATTACTCATAAAGCGACCGATCGTATGACCTTTGCTAATGGGGCTGTGAAAGCGGCTATTTGGTTAGCGGACAGACCCGCCGGGCTTTATTCGATGACCGATGTGCTCAATTTGAATGAGCTTTAATTACATAATTATGCGCCAGTTTAGATTGGCGCATTTTTTTTATTCACGTTAACTAAGAATATTAAGCTTTTTTTAAAAGCTTAATTATAGCTATTTTGTTGTAATAAACATCGGGTTGGTTGGTGTTTTTGCTTTAGTTGTCTGTTTTTGATTGTTTTCGTCTTTGTTTATCGTTTGCTTTTGTTTTTGGTTTTTTTGTTGTTTTTTTTTACTGGTCATTTAGGTGCTTTTTATTTATTTCATCATTATTGGCGATAAAAAGGTAAGAAAAGTATCATTTTGTTGGCTTTGGTTTGGTTTTTATTGGCAAGTTGATAAATTAAAATTTAATTTATCAACGATTGTTGACAGGGATTAGTGTGAACCTTAGAATACCGCCAATTTGTCTAACATACCCTCAAGCAACGTCTCGCTGCGAACAGGAAGGCAGATTTGAGATTTAATTTATATTTAATGCATTTTTATTCTGGAGGTTGTCTTGAGTAAACCAGCACTGTTGGTCCTAGAAGATGGGACAGTGTTCCACGGAGTGTCCATTGGGGCAGAGGGTTTTTCCGTTGGTGAAGTTGTTTTTAATACTTCGATGACGGGGTACCAAGAAATTCTCACTGACCCTTCCTATTCTCAACAAATTGTTACTCTCACTTATCCCCACATTGGTAATACCGGAACTAATACTGAAGACGAAGAATCCTCTTCTATCCATGCCCAAGGCCTAGTGATTCGCGATCTCCCTCTTATCGCTTCCAACTTCCGTAATCAACGCTCTCTTTCTGACTATCTAAAATCACAAAATATTCTCGGTATTGCAGAGATTGATACGCGTAAACTGACGCGTATTTTGCGGGAAAAAGGCGCGCAAAATGGCTGCATTATGGCTGGTGATTCGTTGGATGAAGCATTTGCACTCGAGAAAGCAAAAAATTTCCCAGGCTTAAAAGGAATGGATCTTGCGAAAGAGGTTACAACACAAGAAGCGTATGCATGGCAACAAGGTTCGTGGACGTTGGAAGGTGGACTTCCTGAAGCAAAAGACCACAGCGAGCTACCTTATCACGTCGTTGCCTACGATTTCGGAGCCAAACGTAACATCTTACGTATGTTGGTTGACCGAGGATGCCGCTTAACGGTTGTACCAGCACAAACGTCAGCCGAAGAAGTATTAGCACTCAACCCTGATGGTGTTTTCTTATCCAATGGTCCTGGTGACCCCGCTCCATGTACTTATGCAATTGAAGCCACTAAAGTGTTCTTAGAGAAAGGATTACCGGTATTTGGGATCTGTTTAGGACACCAAATTTTAGCCTTAGCTTCTGGTGCGCAGACAGTCAAAATGAAATTTGGTCACCATGGTGCGAACCATCCCGTAAAAGATTTACAGCGTAATGTTGTGATGATCACAGCGCAAAACCATGGCTTTGCTGTTGATGAAGCAAGCTTACCAGACACGTTGCGCGCAACTCACAAATCACTGTTTGATGGCTCATTACAAGGCATTCATCGCACAGATAAACCTGCGTTTAGCTTCCAAGGTCATCCAGAAGCCAGCCCAGGTCCCCACGATGCCGCTCCTCTTTTTGACCATTTCATTGAATTAATTAAACAGCATACAGCCTAATTCGGAGTAGTAGACAATGCCAAAACGTACTGACATTAACAGTATTCTAATTTTAGGTGCAGGCCCGATTGTCATTGGTCAGGCTTGTGAGTTCGACTACTCAGGTGCCCAAGCTTGTAAAGCGTTACGTGAAGAAGGCTATCGAGTGATTCTCGTCAACTCGAATCCAGCAACGATCATGACCGACCCCGATATGGCCGATGCCACTTATATTGAGCCGATTCATTGGGAAGTGGTGCGTAAAATTATTGAAAAAGAGCGCCCTGACGCCGTATTGCCAACCATGGGTGGCCAGACGGCATTGAACTGCGCGTTAGAACTAGAGCGCCAAGGTGTATTGGCGGAGTTCGGCGTAGAGATGATCGGTGCAACCGCTGATGCGATCGATAAAGCAGAAGATCGCTCACGTTTTGATAAGGCAATGAAATCCATCGGTTTAGCTTGTCCTCGTGCGGATACCGCCAAGACGATGGAAGAGGCTTACCGAGTACAAGAGATGGTTGGTTTCCCTTGTATCATCCGTCCTTCTTTTACCATGGGCGGAACCGGTGGTGGTATTGCCTACAACAAAGAAGAGTTTGAAGAAATTTGTCGCCGTGGACTCGACTTATCGCCAACCAATGAGCTATTGATTGATGAATCGCTGATCGGTTGGAAAGAGTACGAGATGGAAGTGGTGCGTGATAAAAACGACAACTGCATCATCGTCTGTGCAATTGAAAACTTCGACCCAATGGGTATCCATACGGGTGACTCAATTACCGTAGCACCAGCGCAGACTCTTACTGATAAAGAGTATCAGCTGATGCGCAATGCTTCATTAGCGGTATTGCGTGAAATTGGCGTTGAAACTGGCGGCTCGAATGTACAGTTTGGTATTAACCCGAAAGATGGTCGTATGGTGATCATCGAGATGAACCCTCGCGTGTCACGCTCTTCTGCTCTGGCTTCAAAAGCAACCGGTTTTCCAATTGCTAAAGTGGCCGCTAAATTAGCGGTTGGCTTTACGCTTGATGAGCTGATGAACGACATCACTGGCGGTGCGACTCCTGCCTCGTTTGAGCCAACCATTGACTACGTGGTAACCAAAATTCCACGCTTTAACTTTGAAAAATTCGCTGGTGCTAATGATCGTCTCACCACACAGATGAAGTCTGTCGGTGAAGTGATGGCCATTGGTCGCAACCAGCAAGAATCACTGCAAAAAGCATTACGCGGCTTAGAAGTTGGCGTGAATGGTTTTGATGAAATGGTCGATCTAGATGCCCCTGACGCATTGACCAAAATTCGTCACGAACTGAAAGAAGCGGGCGCTGAGCGTATTTGGTACATTGCTGATGCGTTTCGTGCCGGTTTATCGGTCGATGGAGTGTTTAACTTAACCAATATCGACCGCTGGTTCTTGGTGCAAATCGAAGAACTGGTCAAGATGGAGCAGCAAGTGAAAGCGGGTGGCTTTGCCGGCCTCAATGCCGATATCCTGCGTAAAATGAAACGCAAAGGTTTTGCAGATGCGCGTCTCTCAGCTTTATTAGGCGTGGCAGAAAGTGAAATTCGTCGCTTGCGCGATCAGTACAATATTCATCCGGTCTACAAACGAGTTGACACCTGCGCAGCGGAGTTCTCATCCGATACCGCGTATATGTATTCAACCTATGATGAAGAATGTGAAGCGCAGCCTACGGATAAAGACAAAATTATGGTGCTCGGCGGTGGTCCAAACCGTATCGGTCAAGGTATCGAATTTGATTACTGCTGTGTTCATGCTTCACTTGCACTGCGTGAAGATGGCTATGAAACCATCATGGTGAACTGTAACCCAGAAACCGTATCCACCGACTACGATACCTCAGATCGCCTCTATTTCGAGCCAGTAACACTGGAAGATGTGTTAGCCATTGTTCGCGTTGAAAAACCGAAAGGGGTTATTGTCCAATACGGCGGTCAAACGCCATTAAAACTGGCACGCGCCTTAGAAGCGGCCGGAGTGCCGATTATTGGTACTAGCCCAGATGCGATTGATCGCGCGGAAGACCGTGAACGCTTCCAGCAAGCGGTAGAGCGTTTAGGGTTACTGCAACCAGAAAATGCCACGGTCACCACCATGGAACAAGCGATTGAAAAATCAAGAGAGATTGGCTTCCCGTTGGTAGTACGTCCTTCTTATGTGCTTGGTGGTCGGGCGATGGAAATTGTCTATGACGAGCAAGATTTACGTCGTTACTTTAACGAAGCGGTCAGTGTATCGAATGAGTCACCGGTTCTGCTCGATCGCTTTTTAGACGATGCGGTTGAAGTGGATATCGATGCGATTTGTGATGGCGAGCGAGTCGTGATTGGCGGCATCATGGAGCACATTGAACAAGCGGGTGTTCACTCCGGTGACTCAGCGTGCTCACTACCGGCTTACACGCTAAGCCAAGAAATTCAAGATGTGATGCGTGAGCAAGTTGAGAAGTTAGCTTTTGAATTAGGTGTACGCGGTTTGATGAACACCCAATTTGCGGTGAAAAATAATCAAGTTTATCTGATTGAAGTCAACCCTCGCGCAGCACGAACGGTGCCGTTCGTATCCAAAGCGACTGGCGCGCCGCTGGCAAAAATTGCCGCACGTGTGATGGCTGGTCAGTCACTTGAGTCACAAGGCTTTACCAAAGAGATCATTCCTCCTTATTATTCGGTTAAAGAAGTCGTGCTGCCTTTTAATAAGTTTCCTGGTGTTGACCCACTGCTTGGTCCTGAAATGCGCTCAACTGGTGAGGTGATGGGCGTTGGGGCAACGTTTGCTGAAGCTTACGCTAAAGCTGAACTTGGCTGTGGCAACGTGTATCCCGATGGTGGCCGAGCACTATTATCGGTACGTGAAGAAGATAAAGAGCGTGTGGTCGATTTGGCGTCTAAGTTGATCAAACTTGGCTATCAGCTAGATGCAACTCATGGTACCGCGGTGATTCTCGGTGAAGCTGGGATTAACCCTCGCCTAGTGAATAAGGTACATGAAGGGCGTCCGCATATCTTGGATCGAATCAAAAACAATGAGTACACCTATATCGTCAATACGGCGGCAGGTCGTCAAGCGATTGAAGATTCAAAAGTATTGCGCCGTGGTGCTCTAGCTGAAAAAGTTAACTATACCACGACGTTAAATGCGGCATTTGCAACTTGTATGTCACACACCGCGGACGCGAAAGCGTCGGTCACTTCGGTGCAAGAGCTACATGAGCAAGTCAAAGCCAGCTTAGCCTAATAACAATTAAGGTAAGTCGTTAAGGCTTATCAGACAACCTCATTGCCCGCTGAATTAAGCGGGCTTTTTTATCATCTAAATTGCCCAGTGATCTCCCAAGTCTATATTGATGAATAAATGGAATAGGTTGTTGTCTTGCATTTCGCTGTTTTGATGTTTTGAGCAGTGATACTGTTAAGCTTTATTATTCAAGATGTTGATGAGAAATGGAACTTTCATTGGAAGTGCTGGGCTTACTATTTTTAGTAGCGGCTGTTGCGGGATTTATTGATGCCATGGCAGGCGGCGGCGGTTTACTGACTTTACCGACCTTATTGGCCGCAGGGGTACCGCCGACCCAAGCACTGGCGACCAATAAACTGCAAAGCTCCTTTGGTAGCTTTTCTGCCACTTTTTATTTTGTCCGCAATGGTGTTGTAAGCCTAAAATCGATGCGCCTCGCCATTGTGTGTACTTTTGTTGGCGCGGCACTTGGCGCGGAAGCGGTGCAGTATATTGATGCCTCTTTGTTGACTAGCCTTATCCCACTTCTACTTATCGGTATATCGCTTTATTTCTTATTGGCTCCGACTACTAAAACTCACACTGGGTCTGCACCTTTATCCGAAACCGCGTTTGCTTTCACGGTGGGTTTTGGTATCGGTTTTTATGATGGTTTTTTTGGCCCCGGTACCGGTTCAATCTTTACCGTCTGTTTTGTCGCTTTAGGTCATTTTGGATTGGTGGAAGCTACCGCGCGCACTAAGGTGCTTAATTTTACCTCCAACATTGCCGCGCTGACTTTTTTCTTAATCGCCGGATTACCCATTTGGCAGATAGGTTTAACCATGGCAGTTGGTGGCTTTATTGGTGCTCGTATGGGAGCAAAAGTGGTGATCAGCCAAGGTCAGCGTTGGATCCGCCCTCTGGTGATCACCATGTCTATGCTGATGGCGCTAAAACTGCTTTGGGAACAGCATCATGCAGCGCTGTTATCAATGTTTGGACTCTAATGCTGCGATAGCGGCTGGCGCGTAGACAAATATGAATGGGCCGAGTCAGATCGGCAAGTTCAACGAAATCAAAGCAGTGCTGAGGCTCAATTTTTAGGGTGCTGACAATCGAGCGTGGCACTAAGGCCGGTAACATACCGCCGAGCGCTAGCTGCGCGGCGGCGGTGTAAGAGTCCATCTCCATCGCCGGTCGAATGCCTTGTTTGTGCAGTATGGCTGCTTGATAGGTGTTGGCGGGATTGGCTAAATCATTAGTGATCAGCTCGCTTGGTAGTGAGTGCAAAGGGGCTTGGCTAATTACGGTAAATGGCTCATCGCCTAAATGAAAGGTCAGCAAACCATGATTGGCAGGCAGATAACCGGCACAAAAGCCCAAGGTGGCTTTGCCAGACTGAACATTTTCGACAATTCTCGGCGTGTGGTTGGTAGTGATCAGCCAATGCGGATCCTGCTTGCGATGTTGTCCCATGATCTGGCCAAGATAACCGGCGACTAACGTCTCCGAGCAATCCATACGCAATAGTGTATTGTCTTCCAGTATCTGCTGCTCAAAAATCAAGCCATGCAACTCATTAAATCTAGGGCCAATGCTGGTAATTAATTGCTCGGCATCGGCGGTCAATTTGATATGTCGACCTGCGGGAACAATCAGTTTCTTGCCGAGTTTTTTCTCTAAGTTCGCAATGCGCTTACTGACGGCCGATTGGCTGATATAGAGTTGGCTACCGGTACGGCTCATGGTTTTTTCTTTGCTGAGCACCAGTAAGGTTTCAATGCCTTCGAGTAACATAGGTTGATGACAAATGGGAATAGATGTCGCTAATGGTAACCTTGAACCATTACGGTGTCGTCTATTAAAGTCACAAAGCTTGCGTATGGAGCATCACCAGCCATGATGGCTGGTGATTGAGGGATTATTTGGTTAGTGCAAAAGTCGGCAATGATAAGTGCCAACGAATGGCGCATAAGCGGATGACTAGAGTCGACATTACGCCACAGAGAAAAGCGCTCGAACTGTTATAATCTAAAGCGAGCGCGCTAGTATGTACCATGCCGCCGACAATACAGGCGGTGGCATAGACTTCGCTTCTTAATACCATAGGGATCTCACGAGCAAGCACATCACGGATGATACCTCCACCGCAGCCAGTGATTACCCCCATAATAATCGCGATTAACGCTGATTCTTGGAAGATCAGTGCTTTTTCAACCCCAATAGCGACAAATACCGCCAGGCCAACCGCATCACAGACGGGCAGTATCCACCAAGCCACCCGTTTAGGGCGACGGACAATCAACATGGTTAATAGGCAGGTCGCAAAGATCACCCATAAATAAGTGGTATCGGTGATCCAAAAAACCGGCGTCGCACCGAGTGCCATATCGCGAATGGTTCCACCACCAATGGCGGTGACACTGGCGAGAACCACCGCACCGAAAGGGTCCATCTTTAATCGCCCTGCTAGTAGTACGCCTGAAATCGCAAACACTGCAGTGCCAAACATATCAATCAAGTAGAGCAGTGAAGTATCCAAAGTTGAGTCGCTCGCTTAACATTCCCTGTTAATTTGGGATGAGTAAATGGGAGCACATTGTATGCAACTTTTGCTTTTTTAGTTACTACTTTTGTGTTTGGGCAAAATAATTGCAAACTTGCTCAATGGCGAGCAGTGATCTTGGGGTTTGCCGGTTGAGCCAGTCAGCATTGATACTTGTGATCTGTCCCTTTTTTACTGCTGGGATTTGGCTTTTCCAGCGTTGCCACATAGTGCCTTCGACTATTGCTTGTTCTGAAGTGAAAATGACTTCCGGTTTGGCGAGTAGCACCTGTTCAATGCTCACTTGAGGATAAGGAGATGGGCTATGCTGGAAAATATTCACCCCCCCACAAAAAGTAAAAATCTCACTTGGCCAACTGCCTTGCGCTAAGGTGATGATTGGCTTCTCACTTAATTGGTAAAAATAACGTACATTATCAAGATGAGCGTATTTCTGTCCGAGTTGAGCAAGCTGCTGGCGAAACTGATTGGCCGCTTGCATACCAAGTTTAGGATCGCTGGCATACTGACTCAGTTTTTCGATATCGAGTGCAATATCATCTAACGTTTTTGGATCTGAATAAAAGAGTGGAATGCCGAGGCGAGCTAACTTATCTACCTCTCGCATAGCATTACCTTGTGGCCATACCACCACTAAATCAGGCTGTAAGGTCAGAATCCGTTCAATGTTGATCCCTTGATAATTGGCGACTCGAGGTAAGCTTTGTGCTGATTCTGGGTAATCACTATAGTCACTCACTGCCACCAATTTATCTCCCAGTCCAGCGGCAAATATCAGTTCGGTGGCATGAGGAGCTAAGCTAATGATCCTTTCTACAGCAGCAAGAGCATAACAGGGCCAAAAGAACAGAAGTAAGAGCAGTAATCGGTGTGGCATGTTTATACACCTTGATAAACGAGCAGTAACATAATGCTTTGTAAAATAAGCCAAAGCCATAATCGACGAGTGAGTAATTGACGTAGTTGAGCTAAATGAAGGCTTGCAGGTACAATGCGTCCGCCAATTTTTGCTCTTACCGCTTTCTGCTGACCATAAATGGCTGGTCCACCCAGCGCTAAGTGTAATTTGTTACCTACCGCGCACAGTAGCCATCCCGGCCCCGGTAATGGCCAAGAGCGACTTTGATTAAGCATTTGCGTCAAATTATAGTTAACATTTTCGCCCATCAGGATCAGTAAGCTAAATAAACGCAAAGGAACGATATCAAGTACTGCCACGGCGCGAATAACAGGCAAACCAAACGGCTGAAATTGAGTACGAGAAGGAGACCAACAACGGGCTAATTCAACCATTAAACGATAAATAAATGCGCCGATCCCCCCGAGAAATCCATACCAAAATAGAACCCCAATCAGGTTACGGCCAATACCCATAGTGATGGTTTCGACACTGGCTTTACCTAAACCGACCGGGGAAAGCGTTGCCGTTTCACGATTAACAAACGGCACCAATAAACGGCGAGCTAACGGTTTATCCTGTTGTGCCAGTGCTTGACTCATCTGCTGGCTAAGTTTATCCGCACTGCGCCAATCGAGCGCTAACAGCAATAACGCTAATTCAAACAGTTGCGGGTGCCAAACCAGAGGTTGCAGAGCAACGCACAGCATAATGGTAGGGATAATCATCAGTAGCCAAGCCAGAGTGCCGGAAATTAAACTTTGTTGATAACTGATTGGTTTATTGACTTTCTCTGCCAATATTTCGGCAAATTTATGCCACAAAGTAATCGGATGGGTGGCGTGAGGGATCGGCAATAGCCAATGAAATAACAAAGCACCCCACATGACAAGTAGGGCACCATTGGCATAAAAGAGTTTGAATAATTCATCCATGAACAACAGGCTACTTTAGTAGTTCAACCATTTTTAGCACCATCGCTGAAGAGCTTTGTGCGGCTAGCGGCAAAAACTCATCAAAAGAGAGTGGCGAAGCTTTATCTGCGACATCAGAAATAGCACGCACCACGACAAAGGGTACACCAAATTGATGACAAGTTTGGGCAATTGCAGCGGCTTCCATTTCCACCGCTACTGCGGTTGGGAAATGTTGACGAATGAAGTTTTGTTTTTCTTCGCTGCAAACAAAGGCATCGCCAGTGCAAATCAGGCCGCGAACTGCGTGTTTGTTATCCATGGTTTGCAGAGCTTGTTCAGCCACTGACATGAGTTTTTCATCGGCAATGAAAGCGGCGGGTTGACCAGCCATTTGTCCGATTTCATAACCAAAAGCAGTCACATCAGCATCATGGTGACGAACTTCGCTAGAAATGACCACATCGCCCATAGTTAAACTAGAATCGAAACCGCCCGCAGAGCCTGTGTTAATCACAACATCAGGTTGGTATTGACTGAGCAATAATGCTGTACCAACAGCGGCTGATACTTTACCGATCCCAGATTGAAGCAAGATAACTTCAACACCATGCAGCTTACCGCTGTAATAGGTGCAGCCACCTTGACTGATTTCTTGGCGTTGTTCGAGAGCGTCTTTTAAAATGGCGACTTCTTGTTGCATCGCGCCGATGATGCCAATTTTCATTTTATGTCTCTTTTCAATGGATAAAAATCGCTGCAGTTTATCATGCTCAACGAGGATTGATCGAGGTTAACTAAAAATGCCAGCGATGAATGCGTTATTGCAACAAACCCGCGGAGGTCATTTTTTCACGTAATGTTTCAACTCTGCGGCGATTAACGCCAAAATCGCTATAGCCAACTCGAGACTCTGAACGAACTTTTAATTGATCATGCTGTAGTTTAAGTTCCAAATCATCAACAAAGCGTAATACTCGGGTAGTGCATTCAATTCGCAAGTAATCGTCTGTCTTTTCAACAACTTCAGCGCCGGGTAAGGTTAACGCAATACGCTCAATTTGATTGAGCGTCACACCTGGGCGCAGGATAAACGGTGCCACAGAAAACTTGTCTCTGGATTCTTCCGTCGATACGCAGTTAGGTTTATTGCCACACAGGCTCGCTGTTCGATCGGTCATATTAGATGCAATACCTCGGCTACAAGCAATGACAAGGAGTGATAACCCGATAATAATGAATGGCTTCACGACATTTTCCTATGGCGAATAAAATTTGAGCATAGCTGATATTTTCCGCTGAGGACAACCCATTATACGGATGATTGACGATCTTTGGCTGATTAAGCTGATGATTTTTCTAGTTTGGGGATGAAGCGCGCTAAGACTGAGCGATGTTACTGATAAAAAAGGCTAACACTGGGTGTTAGCCTTTGAAAATCTCTTTCTACCTGCAACCCAAAGCGGTTTGGGTATATCCCCTTCCTACTTGAAGCTGCAGGGGTGTTGGCTGCGTTCGTTCGCCCCAATCACATAGTCTATCTATGCTCATGGGGATTATGAGAGCCATCCGTGGCTCTCACCAAAGGCCAGCCTACGGCTGTTCAAATTTGTTCCAGACAAATTTGTCACTCACTTGCCGCCTACCTGCAACTCCAAGTTGTTTGGGTATAGATAAAACGTTTACGCCGATAACATTAAAGAATCATTGATCGATTCAAGATGCGTATTGCCCATCAAGTAAGCATCAATCGCTCTGGCAGATTCACGGCCTTCATTGATGCAGCGTACAACCAGTGATTGACCAGTGCGCATGTCGCCAGCGGCAAAGACCCCTTTTTGATTGGTGGCAAAGTTATCTGTCGCGACGTTACCGCGATCATCGAGTTTTATCGCCAGCTGAGCGAGTACACCATGTGGCTCTGGATGTAAAAAGCCCATCGCGAGAAACGCCATATCACAAGGGATCACTCGCTCAGTGCCAGCCACTTCGCGAAACTCAGGGCGTTGTCCCAGCGCGGCCTCTTGCCAAACAATATCGGCAATTCGTAGTCCAGTCACTTGACCTTGCTCGTTGCCAATGAATTCTTTAGTCAGAATATTCCAATGTCTTTCGCAGCCTTCTTCATGGGAAGTCGACGTGCGTAGAATCATCGGATATTGTGGCCATGGCATATTAGCTGGGCGTTTTTCTGGTGGCATTGGCATGATCTCGACTTGAGTAATGCTTGCTGCACCATGGCGATTAGATGTACCGACACAGTCTGAACCGGTATCGCCACCACCAATGACCACCACATGTTTGCCTTTGGCGTGAATCTCTTCACCTGTAAGATCCATATTGTTAGCGCGGCGATTATTTTGTCCGAGGAATTGCATTGCAAAGTAAACGCCTTGTAAATCGCGTCCCGGGATAGGTAAATCACGTGGCACGGTGGAGCCGCCAGTCAGCAAAATTGCATCAAACTCTTGGCGCAGCTGCTGAGCGTTAATATCAACCCCCACATGAGCATTCACCACAAATTCAACCCCCGCTTCAGCCATGAGATCGAGTTTGCGATCAATCACGGCCATGCTGAGTTTAAAATCAGGGATGCCGAAACGCAGTAAGCCACCGATTTTTTCATCCCGCTCAAACACGGTGACCTGATGGCCTGCGCTGTTTAATTGCTCAGCGGCGGCTAATCCCGCTGGCCCAGAGCCGATGATCGCGACCTTTTTACCAGTACGAGAACGAGGCGTTTTCGGCTTGGCATAGCCTTCTTGATAAGCCCGTTCAACAATGGTTTTCTCAATATTACAGATAGTAATGGGATCTTGATTGATACCTAGCACACAAGCAGTTTCGCAAGGGGCTGGGCATACTCGACCAGTAAATTCAGGGAAGTTATTGGTTGAGCTTAAGATTTGCCAAGCTTCTTGCCAACTATCACGATAGACCGCATCATTAAATTCAGGAATGATGTTGCCGATTGGGCAGCCGCTATGACAAAAAGGCACCCCACAATCCATACAGCGAGCTGCTTGTTGGTTGATTTTTTGGCCAAATTCTTTATTGAGCACAAATTCATGGTTATGTTTAATTCGCTCTGCAGGGTCGATTTTTTTTGGTAGCTCTCGACCAAACTCTAAAAATCCAGTTGCTTTACCCATTATACAGCCTCCGCTTTTTCCATTGCCGCTGCGGCTTCCTTACGTTTTTCAAGTACGGCTTTATAGTCACGAGGCATGACTTTCACCATCGTGGCTAAGCTTTGCTCAAAATTGTTGAGGAATGTTTGTGCCACTTCACTTCCTGTGAATTGAACGTGTTTAGTCAGCATTTCTTTTAACAGCGCTTTATCTTCCGCTTCGATAGGGTCAAGATCGACCAGCTCAGCGTTGAGTTTTTGTGAAAAATCACCCGCTTTATCCCACACATAAGCGATACCGCCACTCATACCTGCAGCAAAGTTACGTCCGGTTGAACCAAGGATCACCGCAATACCGCCGGTCATATACTCACAGCCATGATCGCCGACACCTTCGACCACCACTTTTGCACCAGAGTTACGCACGCAGAAGCGTTCACCCGCTAAGCCTCGAATATAAGATTCACCAGAGGTAGCGCCATAGAAACAGACGTTACCAACCACGATATTATCTTCGGCAATTAAGCTGGCATTGCGGTTAGGATAAAGTACTAAGGTACCGCCTGATAAGCCTTTACCCCAGTAGTCGTTGGCATCACCTTCGACTTCAAAATGGACGCCTTTGGTCAAGAAAGCGCCAAAGGATTGCCCAGCACTACCGTTAAATTTAACCGTCATTGGCTGAGGTAGCCCTTGATCTTGATAGACTTTACAAATTTCGTTCGACAGCATGGTGCCAGTACTGCGATCGGTATTGATGATCGGCAGTTCGGCATTCACAGCTAAGCCTTGCTCAAGCGCTGGTTTCGCTAACTGGATTAATTGACGGTCGAGGACATGCTCCAAGTTGTGATTTTGCGCGCTTTGGCAATAAATACCATCCCCTTCACGGGCTGGCTCAAGATAGAGCAGGGGAGAAAGGTCGAGGTTTTTGTATTTCCAGTGGCCCACATCATCACGTAATTTGAGTTTTTGCGCTTGCCCTACCATCTCATCAATGGTGCGAAAACCAAGCTCGGCCATGATTTCTCGTAGGCCTTGTGCCATATACTGGAAGAAGGTCACGACATCTTCCACGCGGCCATCAAAGCGTTCACGTAAGGTTTTGTTTTGAGTTGCGATACCGACTGGGCAGGTGTTTTTATGACACTTACGCATCA
This sequence comes from Vibrio sp. 11986-1-5, assembly GCF_963878025.1. Lineage (NCBI taxonomy): Bacteria > Pseudomonadati > Pseudomonadota > Gammaproteobacteria > Vibrionales > Vibrionaceae > Vibrio > Vibrio sp. 11986-1-5. The sequence continues at coordinate 184,080 of NZ_CAWNVW010000050.1, read as the reverse complement.
TGATGCAACCCTCCACCACTAAGGCGGCGGTAGCAACGCCCCATTCTTCGGCCCCTAGCAAAGTAGCGATAGCGATATCACGCGGGGTTTTCATCTGTCCATCCGCTTGTACCACGATGCGGTTACGTAAACCGTTTTTAAGTAGTGTCTGATGGGTTTCAGCCAGACCGAGTTCCCACGGTAAACCAGTATGACGAATCGATGAAATAGGCGACGCGCCAGTTCCCCCGTCATGGCCTGCAATCAGCACCACATCGGCTTTTGCTTTAGCAACACCAGAAGCGATAGTGCCCACGCCGGCTTCAGAGACCAATTTAACGTTGACTCGCCCTTTACGGTTGGCATTTTTCAAGTCAAAAATCAGCTGCGCCAAATCTTCAATGGAGTAGATGTCATGATGCGGTGGCGGCGAAATTAAGCCAACCCCTGGCGTTGAGTGGCGAGTTGCACCAATCCAGTCATCGACTTTATCTCCCGGTAGCTGGCCGCCTTCTCCTGGCTTGGCCCCTTGCGCCATTTTGATCTGAATTTCGTCGCAGTTGGTCAAATAGTAAGAGGTAACCCCAAAGCGTCCAGATGCCACCTGTTTAATGGCTGAACGTTCCCAGTCGCCATTCTCTTTACGAATGAAACGCGCGGGATCTTCCCCCCCTTCACCAGAGTTGGAGCGTGCGCCCAAACGGTTCATGGCCACCGCTAATGTTGAGTGCGCTTCATGAGAAATTGATCCGAACGACATTGCGCCAGTAGCAAAGCGTTTTACAATGCTCGATACCGGTTCGACTTCTTCAATCGCAATAGAGCCTGCAGGATTTTTAATAAAATCAAGCTGACTACGCAGGGTTACTGCTTTATCCCCTTGGCTATCGACAGCGGCGGCATATTGCTTGAACTGTTGATAATCTTTGTGACGAGTTGAGTGTTGCAGTAAATGGATGGTTTCTGGGTTAAATAGGTGTTTTTCACCACGCTGTTTCCACTGATAGACACCGCCGACATCGAGCATTTGTAACGGGATTTCACGAATCGGATAACCAATGCGATGGCGAACCACAACTTCTTTGGCAATATCATCTAACGTTAAACCCTGAATACGGGTCACTGTACCAGTGAAGTATTTGTCTACTACGGATTTGCTGATCCCTAATGCTTCAAAGATCTGTGCGCCATGGTAGGACTGTAAAGTCGAGATGCCCATTTTGGAGAAAATTTTCAATAGGCCTGCGTTGATCCCTTTACGATAGTTTTCGAAGTATTTGTTCACCTCAACGTTAGCATCTAGCTTATTGCGACGCTGTAAGTCAACAATGGTTTCGACCACTAAATAAGGGTTCACCGCATTAGCACCATAACCGACTAAGGTAGCAAAATGGTGAGTTTCGCGCGCATCTCCCGTTTCAACCACGATGCCGCACTTAGAGCGTAGTCCTTTACGGATCAGATGATGGTGGACAGCGCCAACGGCCAGCATTGCTGGAATTGCGGCATGGTTAGAGTTTACCGCGCGGTCGGTAAGAAGAATGATGGAATAGCCATCGATCACCGCATCCTCTGCGTATTGGCAGATGCGTTTGAGTGCTCGTTCAAGTTTGCCTGGCTCTTCACTGGCTTGAAAAACAATATCCAGTGTTTTGGCTTGCAGGTGTTCGTTATCAATGGCGCGCAGTTTTTCTAATTCAGCATTAGAAATCACCGGTGATTCTAGCTCAACTTTTCGACAGTGAACCGGAGATTCAGCGAGTAGGTTTTGATCGCGGCCAATATAGGTATTGAGCGACATCACCATCCGTTCACGGATCGGATCGATAGGCGGGTTGGTTACCTGCGCAAACAACTGCTTAAAGTAGTTTGATAGGTGCTGAGACTGATGCGACAGCACCGCCACCGGCCAATCGGCTCCCATTGAACCAAGAGGTTCGTAACCGGTTTCCGCTAAAGTAAAGATAATGTCGTTGACTTCTTCACTGCTGACGCCAAACGCTTGCTGACGATGAAGCAGACGCTCTGGTGAAGGTTGACTGTGCACGTTATCGGCTTCGGGCAGCTTTTTCAGGCTCAGTAAGTTGTCTTCTACCCATTTCTCATAAGGCTGTGCGTTAGCGATGCCATCTTTGACTTCTTCATCTGAGATGATTCGCCCTTGTTCAAGATCGGCAACAAAGATGCGTCCGGGCTGTAGGCGACCACGATATTCGACATTAGTTGGATCAATTTCTACCACGCCAGATTCAGACGCCATGATCAAAAAGTCGTCTTTAGTGACGGTATAGCGAGAGGGACGTAGGCCGTTTCTATCTAGGGTTGCACCAACTTGAACACCATCGGTAAAGCATACTGAGGCTGGGCCATCCCATGGTTCCATGATATTGGCATGATATTGATAAAAGGCACGACGCTTGGGATCCATGGTTTTGTTTTCTTGCCACGCTTCGGGGATCATCATCATCAATGCGTGTGGCAGAGTTCGGCCCGATAGCACCAATAACTCTAACACCATATCAAAGTTAGCTGAGTCGGAAGCACCTTCCTGACAGACAGGTAGCAGCATATCAATTTCTGCTTGGGTAAAGAGATTGGATTGTAAGATAGCTTCGCGTGCTTTCATCCAGTTCAAGTTACCGCGTACGGTATTGATCTCGCCATTATGAGCAATGTAACGAAACGGCTGCGCTAAACGCCATCTTGGGAAGGTATTGGTGGAAAAACGTGAATGTACCAACGCCAAAGCGGTAACCATGGTTGGGTTTTGTAGATCGAGAAAATATTGCGGAACTTGCTCAGTGGTTAACTGGCCTTTGTAAACCAGCGTTTTATAGGAGAGCGAGTTGATATAAAAATCATCGCCAATATTAGAAACGCTTTCGAGACAAACGCGAACCGTATAGTTACGTAGTACGTAGAGTTTGCGTTCCAATTCTTGCGGCGTACTTCCTGGACCTGCTGAGATGAAAACATGTTCAAAATAAGGTTCAGTACTGAGTGGATCGGCTCCTAGCATGCTGTTGTCGGTTGGCAGTTTACGATAGCCAAGAACATCAAGATCAAGACGTTTAGCATTGCGCTCTAAAATATCACGGCATTGAGCGCGTTTGTGCTCATCCCTTGGAAACAAGACAACACCGACGCCGTATTGGTCAAATGACGGTAGTTTAATCCCCAGTTTTACCGCTTCCTCTAATAGGAATTCGTGAGGTTTCTGCAGTAAAATACCCGCACCGTCACCGCTACAGGGGTCACAACCTTGTCCGCCACGATGTTCCATACGCGCTAGCATATCTAGGGCTTGAGTCACGACATGGTGTGATTTACGGTTTTTGAGGTGAGCAACAAAACCGATGCCGCAAGCGTCATGCTCGAGTTCTGGCGTATACAGACCTTGCGAACTTTGTTCTCTATTTACCATAGATACATCCTTCCAGTTCAGTTGGACACAAGCAAGCCAAGGCAAGCCCCAGCACTGCATCTATCCTTATTGTTATCCATTTAAATCGATCTATGCTGACCGACTCGCATCCCTTCCGTCTCTCACAGGAAATATATAGTGTGAGAAAAACAATCCTTAGTGATATTCCTCTGTTTAACCACATTTTATAGTGGTTTATATAGGTAGGAATGGAATATCGCCGACGTTTCTTGAGCTTATTTGTAATAAAACAAACAAAAATCATCATGAAACTGTAACTATCCTACAATTTTGTTAGCCGTAAATGCAATGAAAAACTCGGTCTTTTTTGCGCCTTTTTCTCAGCCTCTGCATAATCAGCGCAACATTTTTCAAACAAAGTTAGCTAAATGCAGATTTAATGAATGTTTATTGATTTTGCACCACGCGGTATCTACCTCATACGCTTACTATTTATTCCTTTCGATGTAATTTAATTACATAGATCGAAGTGAGAGTTATTTGTATTTATAGTTTGGGTATCCGTTATGCAACTGCATCAATTAGTAAACACATTAGGGCAAGATCTTCAACGCCGCTACGGTGAGAAAGTCCATAAACTGACGTTGCATGGGGGCTTTAGTTGTCCTAACCGAGATGGCACCATTGGTCGAGGTGGATGTACATTTTGCAATGTTGCCTCTTTTGTTGATGAACATACGCAAAAGCAGAGTATTGCTGATCAGCTAAAAGAAAGAGCGGGTGAAGTTCAGCGTGCCAATAAATACTTAGCTTATTTCCAAGCCTATACCAGCACTTATGCTGAAGTTCAGGTATTAAAAGCGATGTATCAACAAGCGTTGCAAAATGCCCACATTGTTGGTCTGTGTGTGGGCACTCGCCCTGATTGTGTACCGGATGCAGTATTGGAACTGTTACATGACTATGTGCAGCAAGGATTTGAAGTCTGGTTAGAGCTAGGATTACAGACTGCACATGAACGTACCTTAAAGCGCATTAATCGCGGCCATGATTTTGCTTGTTATCAATCAATCGCTCAAAGAGCAAGAGCGCTTGGTATTAAAATCTGTACTCATTTAATCGTTGGCCTGCCTAAAGAAACGGCAAGCGATAATGTGGCGACATTACAGCAAGTCGTTGAAGTGGGAACCGATGGTATCAAGTTACATGGCTTGCATATTGTTGATGGCAGTACGATGGCCAAAGCGTGGCGGGCAGGCAAGTTAGTTGCGCCAACATTAGAAGAGTACGTCACGATTGCCAGCCAGCTCATTCGCTTAACGCCACCTGAAGTGGTTTATCATCGAGTCTCTTCTGCCGCTCGCCGTCCTACGTTGTTGGCTCCTCTCTGGTGTGAGAATCGTTGGTTGGCGATGACTGAGCTTGGTCGGCGATTAGCAAAAGATGGCGCGCAAGGTTCATTAATCGGGCGTCCTTTCCAATACATTAATCCGACCAACAAAAAATAAGCCGCTCACTTTTAAACGTAATTTACTGCGTTACGCTAGGCAAACTCTTAGAATAGTTGCAGATCCTGATTTGATAAGCTGGTATCTTTATCTTTTAAGTCTTTTTAATCACAGGCTTTTTATCTGAAAGCGCTGTTGGATTAGCGCGAAGTCGCTATTTCGAAACTCGCTTGGCGTCACGGCCATTATCTATGCGGAACCTGCAATGAAACCGATAAAAAACTTAGCTCAGTACTATGTCGACCTACTTGTTAAATTGGGCATTTTACGTTTTTCAATTTTACTGGCTTTAGCGTTGGTTGCTCTGGCTGTCGTGGTTCAGGTCGGAATTACGCTGGTTTTGAAAGGTTTTGTCGATGACATAGATATTGTACGTTCGGTGTTTTTTGGACTATTGATCACCCCGTGGGCGGTGTATTTTTTATCGGTCGTGGTTGATCAATTAGAGGAATCTCGACAACGTCTCTCTAAGTTAGTCTCCAAGCTCAAAGATATGCGCTCGCGAGATCAAGAGCTTAACCAACAGTTACAGCAAAATATTGTTAAACTCAATCAAGAAATTGAAGAGCGTATTAAAGCTGAAGAAGCTCGTGAAGAGGCGATGGTTGATTTAGAAAACGAGGTGTATCAACGAGAAAAAACACAGTTGGAACTGGCCGAACGTACCGCGCTATTGCGCTCATTTATCGATGCGTCACCAGACTTAATTTATTACCGCAATGCGAAAGGTGAATTTTCCGGCTGTAACCGAGCAATGGAAGAGCTAACGGGTAAGCGGGAAAGTCAATTAGTCGGTCTGACACCTTGGGATGTGTATCGTAAGGAGATTGCTCAATCGATAGTTGAAACCGATCAGCAAGTATTTAAGAATAATCAAGCCATTACCTATGAGCAGTGGCTTGAGTATCCCGATGGACGTAAACACTTCTTTGAACTGCGCAAAGTGCCTTTTTATAGTAAAGAGGGCCGTCATTTAGGTTTAGTGGGTTTTGGAAGAGACATTACTGAGCGTAAGCGTCATCAAGAATCACTGGAAAAAGCCAGCCGCGATAAAACCACCTTTATCTCGACCATCAGTCATGAATTACGCACGCCACTCAATGGTATTGTCGGATTAAGCAGGATGCTGCTCGATAGTCAACTCACTGATGAGCAGCGTAAGCATATGCAAACCATTCAAGTTAGTGCGATCACCTTAGGTCATATTTTTAATGACATTATTGATATGGATAAATTCGACCGCCGTAAGCTAGAGCTTTTTCCTGCCCCATTAAACTTTATCGAATTTGTTGCTGAGCTAGAGAGCCTTTCTGCGTTAATGGCTGAACAAAAAGGACTGCGTTTTGATTTGGAGCGTTTAACTGAGTTACCGACATGGATTGAAGTCGATGCAACACGCTTACGCCAAGTGCTGTGGAACTTAATGAGCAACGCTATGAAGTTCACTAAAGAAGGCGGTGTGGTGATGAGTGTCAGCGCTGATATTGAACAAGATAGTGCTGAGATTGTTATGGAGATCGAAGATACCGGTATTGGTATTCCAGAGGCTGAATTAGATAAGATCTTTGCCATGTATTACCAGGTTAAATCGGGCAAAGATAACCTCCATGCCGTAGGAACGGGCATAGGTTTGGCTGTTTCGCGTCAATTGATCAATTTAATGGCGGGTGATATTCAAGTAAGTAGCGAAGAGGGCTTCGGCAGTACCTTTACGGTGACTATCCGAGTGCCTTTAGTGAGTCCTCCGGATAAGCCGCAATTCAGCCTTACGCCGCAAAAAAGCTTACGTATTTTTATGGTGGAAGATATTGAACTTAATATCACGGTTGCTCGCTCCCTGTTAGAGAGTTTAGGTCATCAGGTGACGGTGGCGATGACTGGTGAAGAAGCCAAGCAACGGTTTATGCCAGATGAGTTTGATTTGGTTTTCTTAGATATTCAGCTACCGGATATGACTGGGTTTGATGTGGCACAGTTTTATCGAGCAACTTACTCCTCATTACCGCCGCTCGTTGCACTGACTGCTAATGTTTTGAAAGATAAGCAGCAGTATCAAGCCCAAGGATTGGATGATGCGATAAGTAAGCCACTTTCGGTGCAGGCGGTGCAAGAAGTGATCAGTAAAGTTATTGCTCAGCAGCTATTTCAGAGCGAGGTTGCGAAGCTCCCTGATGTTGATCCCGCTGAGCCTTGTTATCAAGAGTTATGTCGTCGTTTGATCGATATCGAGATGCTAAACTCTTATCTCGATATTGTCGGGCCTCAACCTATGTTAGAAAGTGTTGAGATGCTTGAAAAAATGATGCCAAGTTATTTAGAGATCTTGGATTCTAATATGGTAGCGAAAGATCAAGCCGGAATTGTCTCTGAGGCTCATAAAATTAAAGGTGCGGCGGGTTCAATCGGTCTAAAACGTATTCAAAGTGTTGCACAAAAAGCTCAGTCTCCGGATGCACCCGCGTGGTGGGAAAATATTGCCGATTGGGTTGATGAAATAAAAAATGAATACAGCAATGATATTCAAGTGTTAAAACAGTGGCTAGAGCAAAGGAGATAACATGAAAAAATATGCTTTAATTGTACTTACTTTTTTACTGTCAGCGTGTGCAACATCGCCACAAGTCAATTGGCAGGCTAGTAATGCGGCATTATTTTCTCAGGCCGCTATTCAGCTAAAAAGTAATTTATGGACCGATCGGATGCCCAAAATAGCCTTAACTGAGGGGGCCACTGAACTCGATTTCACCGACAATTTGAATGGTACGCTAGTGCTAGAAACCTCAGGTCAATTGCCCGCTGATTTAACCTTATTTCAATTAGTGTTCAGACAAGGGGAGGAAATATGGTCTCTTCCCGGTTCTGTATTAGAATTACGCACACCGAGTGAAAATAATTGGGAAGTGGTCTTTAACAGTACACTATCGGTGAACATCAATCGTCCAGTGAGCGTTGCACTTGGTGTACGAGATAGTTTCGGAGAGACTTGGCTAGTCGAGCATCAGGTATCGATTGATAAAGTCTATTAATCAATATTCAGTTCAGATTTTAAGTGGCAATAGGATAAATTGAACTATTTTTCCACCATATGATCGCTTATTGATATAAGAGTTTACTTCTAGTCGCTTGATAGCTATATCAATCTACGTCTGATGATTTCGGGTTGTTAATCATAAAAAAGCCTCGACGTTCTATCGAGGCTTTTTATTCGTGTGCAGGTTTATTCTGTGATGTCGCCACAGAAGCGATAGCCTTCACCATGGATGGTCGCGATAATTTCTGGCGTACCAGAGATCGATTCAAAGTGCTTACGAATACGACGGATAGTCACATCAACCGTGCGATCATGAGGCTTAAGTTCTCGGCCAGTCATTTTCTTCAATAGATCGGCACGAGTTTGAATTTTCCCCGGATTCTCACAGAAATGAAGCAGAGCACGGAATTCTGAACGCGGCAGCTTGTAACCTTCACCATGTGGGCTGATCAAAGAACGACTATTGATATCCAATACCCAGCCATTAAATTGATACTTTTCAACCGAACGCTTTTCTTCATGAGCCACGTTGGCATTCATTGAACGGCTTAATAGGTTACGCGCACGAATGGTCAATTCACGAGGATTAAACGGTTTGGTGATGTAATCGTCAGCACCAATTTCAAGGCCTAGAATTTTATCAACTTCATTATCACGACCAGTTAAAAACATTAACGCAACATCAGCTTGTTCACGAAGCTCACGAGCAAGCAGTAAGCCGTTTTTACCCGGTAGGTTAATGTCCATGATGACCAAGTTAATGGGATTATCCGACAGTATTTGGTGCATCTCTTCACCGTTACTGGCTTCAAAAACAGCGTATCCCTCTGCTTCAAAAATACTTTTTAATGTGTTGCGAGTGACTTGCTCGTCTTCAACGATAAGAATCTGCGGGGTTTGCATTTGGCGGTACCTAAACTTGTGAAAAAATTGTACTAATAGAATTTATTCTAGGCAAAAATATAACATACAAGAAACTTTATGTTGATAATAAATCAAAGTATCTTGAAAAATTACCTCAACAGCCGCCTTCCTTGGTGTATTTGTTATGAAGATCCATCACCTTTCGCTTCTATCAGCTTTTGAGCGGATTCTATAATGTTAACAGCATGCTAACAACGCCCAAATGTTAATTCCAATCACTTTGTTGATTTATATCAAGAGTTGTAATGTAACAGATATGAATAGTAATCACGAGATGTAAAAAGAGATGATCAATGAAAACCTATGGTACGCCTACTCTCAAGTGAAGTTGGTGTTTCCAACAACGAGCATTAAAGGAGATTTTGTCATTATTACGGCATGGAACCCTCGAAGCCTTCGCTTGTCAGAAGATGAGAATCGGCGAAATAATCGCCATTTACAACAGGCTTTAATCGATTATGATTTGATTGAGATTATTGTCGGTAATGATGATTTTAGTTGGTATGAAGAGAGTTTTGCTGTTGTAATGCCTGTTACTAAAGCGGTGGTTTTGGCTAATCAATATGCACAAAATGCGTTTTATTATGTACAAGATGGACAACTTATTTTGCAATCTTGTCTTGATCACCAACGACTCGAATTAGGACCATTATTGAGTGCAATAAAATCAACCTAACCTTAAAGAGAGTCTTTTAATGGACTCAATATGTCTAACGACTTGAAGATGCTGTGGTGTGAGTAGTTGATCATTCCGGCCATTATTATTGGCAAGGACTAGAGTGAATATACGCCCTCATTGATATCACTCCTTCTTGCCGTTTGCTGATTAAATTCATGGAGGAACAATGAACGACATAACACCAGATCTGTGTGATAAATACCCATCAGAAGTGACTTTACTTAATTTGCCATTACAAAACTTTGGGATGCGTAGTGCATTTTGGGGCGAGATTGTCACGGTACGTTGCTATCATGATAACTCAAAAGTTAGAGACGTGCTTAGTCAACCGGGTAAAGGGAAAGTGCTGGTTGTTGACGGTAATGGTTCTTGCCAAAAAGCTTTAATGGGCGACCAAATTGCGATTTTGGCGCTCGAAAATGGTTGGGAAGGCGTGATCATTTATGGTGCTGTCCGTGATGTTGTAGCAATGTCAGAAATGGATTTAGGGATTAAAGCGTTGGGAACTTCGCCTTTTAAGACTGACAAGCGTGGTGCAGGAGAGGTTAATGTGACCTTAACGTTACACAGTCAAATGGTTCAGCCCGGAGATTATCTATATGCTGACTGGAATGGCGTGTTGCTTTCTGAGCAATTATTAACATTAACTTAAAACCGAAAGCCAATTCCGAACTCAATACCCTGTTGCCATTCTTGATAATCAAGGGTGGCGTGCAAATCTAAGTTTTCAGAGAGACGCAGACGACTGGATAGCTCTGCTGAAAAGACATCATAGCGACGTTTTTGATCGTCGTATTTCGCTGATGAGTAAAGAGTACTTTTCACTGAAACTCGCTCATTCACCTTGTAACTAACGCCACTTAAAAAGCCATTACTTCCGCCATTGATTGAGGCATTTGATGAGTTGATCCTCGCGCCCACATAAAGATCAACGTTACGAAATACATTGTAGGCATAACCACTATCAATCACCCAGCTATCGAAAGTTTGGCTTGAGGGATCGCTGTAGAGAAAAACGGTATGTGCAGAGCGAGAGGGCTCGGAAGGTAAAGAGGGAAGAGTCACGGCGTGCGCGCTTAATGCTAGCGATAAGCCAGACAGTGCGATCAATATGCGCATGGTATCCTCCTTGTTACCGAGCTTTATTTTACGTTGAACACTATTTAAGCATAAAATTCCCCGTTTTGCAGAGAGAAATTATCTTGAATTTATCTTTATGATTAACGGATGGGCGATAAAGCTCGGTTTTGTTTATCTTTATTGAGCGAATGATTATTTAAAATACATAAACATTAAACTTTTTATTGACTCTACAATACGAAATAAGGTAAACGTAGATAAACGCCAACAGAAAGTGACTTATCACCGTGATGACATTGTTCAGCCTAGTAATGACCACCACCATTATTACCACCGACACTACGCATGTTGGGGCGGGCTGCTGAGCGTAAAATTTCACAAGAAAAGGCCTGTATCCCCACCGATACAGGCCTTTTTTTATATCTATTATTTTGACGAGTTTGGAGAAAGGGATGCGAGTATTAAAATTTGGAGGTTCATCGTTAGCCGATGCTGAGCGTCTATTGAGATCGGCCGATATCATCGTTAACAATGCCCAGCAAGAAGAGGTGGCAATTGTACTTTCAGCGCCGGGTAATACGACCAATAAGTTAGTAGCGATTATCGATACAGCGTTACGTCATGGTGACGCTGAAAGGCAAGTGCTCGAATTGGAACAGTCGTTTCAGCTGTTGTTTAATGGTATCCAAGCACAGTTACCGAATATAGACGGCGCTGCCTATCATGCACAGGTAGAACAATCCATGGCGCAACTGCGTCAGTTTGTGCATGGTATTCATTTATTAGGCATGTGCCCTGATAACGTCAATGCGCGGATCATCAGTAAAGGTGAGCGTATTTCTATACAGTTAATGAAAGCGGTCATCCAAGCTAAAGGCTTGGCCGTTAATTTAATTGATCCGGTTCAATACCTTATTGCCAAAGGTGATTATTTGGAAGCGATGGTCGATGTTGAGCTTTCTACGCAAAACTTTTTACAGGCACCATTACCCAAACAACATGTTCATATTATGCCCGGTTTCACCGCAGGTAACAAAAAAGGTGAACTGGTTTGCTTAGGGCGTAATGGCTCTGACTATTCTGCTGCCGTATTAGCGGCATGTCTGCGCGCCGATTGCTGTGAAATCTGGACTGATGTCGATGGGGTGTATAACTGCGATCCTCGTTTGGTCGCTGATGCTCGTCTACTAAAATCACTCAGTTATCAAGAAGCAATGGAATTATCCTATTTTGGTGCTTCAGTTTTACACCCCAAAACCATTGCGCCCATTGCTCAGTTTCATATCCCTTGTTTGATTAAAAATAGTTTTAATCCCCAAGGCGAGGGGACATTAATTGGTCAAGATACTGGTGAAGATAAACTGGCGATCAAAGGCATCACAACGTTGAATAATCTGACTATGGTCAACGTGTCGGGGCCAGGCATGAAAGGCATGGTTGGCATGGCCAGTCGAGTCTTCGGTGCTATGTCGGCGGCTGGAGTATCCATCGTTCTTATCACGCAATCATCTTCAGAATACAGCATCAGTTTCTGTATTGAAGCTGGAGATAAACAGTTAGCACAACAAGCTTTAGCAGAAACGTTTGAATTAGAGCTCAAAGAGGGATTGTTAGAGCCGGTTGAGTTTATGAATGATCTGTCGATCATTACACTGGTTGGCGATGGTATGCGCACTTCTCGTGGCGTAGCGGCGCAGTTTTTTGCCTCGTTAACGGAAGCGCATGTCAATATCGTGGCTATTGCGCAAGGCTCCTCTGAGCGAGCGATTTCTGCTGTGATCCCCGAAGATAAGGTTTCCCCAGCAATTAAAGCTTGTCATGAGAATTTGTTTAACTCGAAACATTTTCTTGATGTGTTTGTGGTCGGCGTCGGTGGCGTTGGTGGTGAACTGGTGGATCAAATACATCGTCAACAAGCCAAGCTGGCTGCTAAAGGTATCGTGATCCGAGTTTGTGGTTTAGCCAATAGCAAAGGCTTATTACTCGATGGTAGTGGTTTACCGTTAGAGCAGTGGCGAGACAGAATGAGTGCCGCTACCGAAGCGTTCTCTTTGGCGAATTTAACCGCTTTAGTGCAGCGTAATCATATTATCAATCCTGTATTGGTTGATTGTACATCGAGTGAAGTGATTGCTAATCAATATGCTGATTTTCTCGCAGCCGGTTTTCATGTGGTAACACCGAACAAAAAGGCCAATACCAGCAGCATGGCTTATTATCAGCAATTGCGTAGTGTTGCTCGTCAGTCGCGTCGTAAATTAATGTACGAAACGACGGTAGGGGCTGGCTTACCTGTGATTGAGAATTTGCAAAACTTAATTGCCGCTGGCGATGAGCTAGAGCAATTTAACGGCATTTTATCCGGTTCTTTGTCTTTTATTTTTGGTAAGTTAGATGAAGGACTGACTTTTAGTCAGGCGACGTTATTAGCCAAAGAGAAAGGCTTTACTGAGCCGGATCCGCGAGATGATCTGTCTGGGGTTGATGTGGCGCGTAAGCTGTTAATTTTAGCTCGTGAGTCGGGATTAGCGCTTGAGCTCAGTGATGTCGACGTTGAAGCAGCATTACCACCGGGGTTTGATACTTCTGGCAGTGTTGAAGCGTTTATCGCTCGCTTACCGCAAGCCGACCACTATTTTGCTCAGTTAGTTGATCAAGCGCGTCAACAAGGCTGTGTACTTCGCTACACGGCGCAAATTCGAGATGGACGCTGCCAAGTCCGTCTTGCTATGGTCGATGAAAACGATCCTATGTTTAAAGTTAAAGATGGTGAAAATGCGCTCGCCTTTTATAGCCGTTATTATCAACCGATTCCTTTAGTATTGCGTGGTTATGGTGCGGGTACTGAGGTAACGGCAGCAGGGGTTTTTGCTGATGTGATGCGGACATTAGGCTGGAAATTAGGGGTGTAAGCAATGAGTTCAAGTGATATGAGTGTAGTCGTTTACGCGCCAGCCTCGATTGGTAATGTGAGTGTCGGTTTTGATGTACTGGGTGCCGCCGTCTCTCCGATTGACGGTAGTTTATTAGGAGACCGAGTTTGTGTTGCAGCGGGAAGCTTGCCTTTTGAACTCAAAACCGCGGGGCGCTTTGTCGATAAACTACCTAGCGATCCCGAGCAAAATATTGTGTATGACTGCTGGACAGTGTTTGTTCGTGAATTAACCACCAAGCAGATCGCGGCAAAGCCTCTCGTGATGACCCTAGAGAAAAACATGCCGATTGGATCTGGGCTTGGTTCTAGCGCTTGTTCAATTGTGGCGGCTCTCGATGCGTTAAATCGCTTTCATGATCAGCCATTAAACCAGACTGAGTTACTGGCATTAATGGGGGAAATGGAAGGGAAAATCTCCGGTGGTGTTCATTATGACAATGTTGCACCGTGCTACTTGGGCGGCTTGCAGCTGATGATTGAAGAACAGGGCATTATCAGCCAGTCAGTACCTGGGTTTGATCAGTGGTTTTGGGTGATGGCGTATCCAGGGATCAAAGTGTCTACGGCGGAAGCTCGGGCGATTTTACCCGCTCAATACCGTCGCCAAGATGTGATTGCTCATGGCCGTCATCTGGCCGGTTTTATCCATGCTTGTCATACACAGCAAGCGGAATTGGCGGCCATGATGATTAAAGATGTGATTGCTGAGCCGTATCGTGAAAAATTATTACCTGGTTTTAGCCAAGCCCGTGAGTATGCGAAATCTGCAGGCGCACTCGTGACGGGGATTTCAGGTAGCGGGCCAACTTTATTTAGTATTTGTCAGCAGCAAGACGTTGCCGAACGTGTTGCCAAATGGCTTGAAGACAATTATTTACAAAATGAACAAGGATTCGTGCATATCTGTCGTCTAGACAAGCAGGGATCACAAGTAACAGGAAGTCAATTATGAAGCTGTACAACATCAAAGAAAATGATCAACAAGTCTCTTTTGCCCAAGCTGTCCGTCAAGGACTAGGCCGTAATCAAGGGTTATTTTTCCCTGCTGAGTTACCTAAATTTAGTGATATTGACGCACTTTTAGCGGAAGATTTTATCTCGCGCAGCAGTAAAATTTTATCGGCATTAATTGGTGATGAATTGGCGGCAGAAAAAGTGACTGAGATGGTCAAGCAGGCTTTTCAGTTCCCAGCGCCGATTAAAGCGGTTAAGTCAGGGGTGTATGCGTTAGAGCTGTTTCATGGCCCTACGTTAGCGTTTAAAGATTTTGGTGGCCGCTTTATGGCGCAATCTCTGGCAGCGGTCTCTGACGGTGGTAAAATCACTATCCTTACTGCAACATCCGGTGATACTGGAGCCGCCGTTGCGCACGCTTTTTATGGTATGCCAGACATTAATGTTGTGATTTTGTACCCGAAAGGAAAAATCAGTCCGCTACAAGAAAAGCTATTTTGCACCTTAGGCGGCAATATTCATACCATTGCCATCAATGGCGACTTCGATGCATGCCAAGCCTTAGTCAAACAAGCCTTTGATGATGCAGAGTTACGTCAGCAAATTGGTCTTAACTCAGCTAACTCGATTAATATCAGTCGATTGATGGCGCAGATCTGTTATTACTTTGAAGCGGTTGCTCAGCTTAGTAAAGCCGAACGTGAAAACCTAGTGATCAGTGTTCCTAGTGGTAACTTTGGTAACTTGACTGCCGGTTTATTCGCTAAAGCGATGGGGCTACCAGTCAAACGTTTTATTGCCGCCACCAATGCTAATGATACTGTGCCACGTTACCTAGACTCTGGTAAATGGGATCCAAAACCAACCGTTGCTACCACTTCCAATGCGATGGATGTCAGTCAGCCGAATAACTGGCCACGTATTGAAGAGCTATGCCGATTACAAAACTGGGGACTAGAAACCTTAGGTAAAGGCGCCGTCTTGGATCATGAAAGTGCTCAAGCGGTACAAGAACTGAATCAGCTTGGCTATTTGTGTGAGCCACATGGTGCGATTGGCTATCGAGTGTTAACTGAGCAGTTGCAAGCGGGAGAAACGGGGTTATTTTTATGTACCGCGCACCCTGCGAAATTTAAAGAAGTGGTCGATGATATTTTGGCTAGCGATATTGATCTACCCGCGCCGCTTGCTAAACATGCTGCGATGACCTTACTGTCTGAGCAGCTTGATGCTGATTTTGCGCAATTGAAAGCGCGCTTGCTGGCTTTGTAATATTGAGTTTACGTTCAAACCATCATGTGAAGTCGTATCGGAATAAATAGAAAACGGCGTCTATAGTAATAGACGCCGTTTTTATATTTAGGGTTATCATATCAAGATAACCACTCAACTCACGATTATAGTGATTCAGTAAAAGTACGTGCAATCACATCGCGTTGTTGCTCAGTGGTCAGAGAGTTAAAACGCACCGCATAACCAGAGACACGAATGGTTAATTGTGGGTATTTCTCTGGGTTAGCAACCGCATCTTCTAAGGTTTCACGCTTAAGTACGTTAACGTTTAAATGTTGGCCGCCTTCAATGCGAGGAGTGGTTTCAATCGCTACTTCACGGCTTTCATAATCGCCGAATTCGCTCAGTGCAACCACTTGGTCTGCTTCATAGCCTTTTACGGCAGCGACACAACGAGCTTGATTGGTTTGGCTATCGATTAGCCAGATAGAGTTAAGCAGATCGTCGTTGGCCGCTTTAGTGATTTGAATACCTTGGATCATTACTGTCTCCTTGGCCACTGAATGTGGCATTATTGGTGTTAATTTTCAATACGTGCTGAGCTGGGTATTATATAGCTTATATCCCTATTTTAAGTATTGATTTAGGTCAAAAAACACCAATGTAGCCTGTTTTGGAATTAGTTGTGGAGTTGATCTTAATCAATAAATTGATGATAAGTAATGGTTTCATCTGCTTTTTGAATATTTAAAATAAAGTTTAAAGTTTGTTTTCTTGTAAAATTACTACATTTTGAAGTGTTTTTTTTAGCCTGTATTACGTAGCATCAGATAGTTATCTCAATAAAACTGAAAGTAAAAAAGTGATTCAATGACCAATATGACACAACCTTCAAAAACCAAATATTTTGGTGCTCATGTTTCTGCTGCGGGTGGCGTTGATCAAGCACCGATTCGTGCTCACCAAATAGGGGCAAATGCTTTTGCCTTATTTACCAAAAATCAGCGTCAATGGTCTGCAAAGCCTTTAGATATCGAGACAATAAAAGCGTTTAAAGCCAATTGTGAACGGTTAGGTTTTACACATGATTATATTTTACCGCATGATTCTTATTTGATTAATTTAGGTGCACCAGAAGCAGATAAACTTGCCAAATCCAGGGCTGCATTTATTGATGAGATGCAACGTTGCCGGCAATTAGGATTATCATTACTCAATTTTCATCCGGGGAGTCATTTAAAACAAATCTCTGAAAGCCAATGTCTTAGTCATATTGCTCAATCGATCAATCTGGCTCATCAAGCCGTTCCTGAAGTGGTCGCGGTGATTGAAAATACCGCTGGTCAGGGAAGTAATTTAGGCTGGCGTTTTGAGCATATTGCCGAAATTATTGAGCAAGTGGATGATAAATCGAGAGTGGGTGTTTGCCTTGATACATGCCATACCTTTGCTGCGGGTTATGACTTACGAACTAAGGCTGATTGTGAGTTAACTTTCGCGCTTTTTGATCAGATCGTTGGCATGCACTATTTGCGTGCCATGCACATTAACGATTCAAAATCTCCCTTGGGTAGTCGAGTCGATCGTCATCACTCATTGGGGCAGGGTGAGATTGGATGGGCATGTTTTGAGTATATCGCTCAAGATAGCCGATTTAATGGTATCCCTTTGATTTTAGAAACGATTGATCCAAATATTTGGGTGCAAGAGATTCAAATCTTACGAGAACATCATCACCAAGCATTGTCGGTTTGAGCTATTGAGGCGACTTGGCTACCTGCAATCGGGCGCAGTTTGAGTATACAATGGGCTAACCATTTATATGATAGGGCTTTTTTATGGAACAACCATTGACTTGGCATGATGTTATTGGTCATGAAAAACAGCAAAGCTATTTTCAAAGTACATTAGCTTTTGTGGAACAAGAAAGACGGTCTGGAAAAGTGATTTACCCACCAGCGACAGAGGTTTTTAACGCTTTTCGGTTAACGGAATTTCATGATGTTAACGTAGTGATCCTCGGCCAAGATCCTTATCATGGGCCAAACCAAGCTCATGGTCTTTGTTTTTCGGTGTTACCACAAGTTAAGACTCCGCCCTCATTGGTGAATATATACAAAGAGCTGGCGCAAGACATCCCTGGCTTTACTATCCCTAATCACGGCTACTTAAAAAGCTGGGCTGATCAGGGTGTTTTACTGCTCAATACTGTATTAACGGTCGAGCAGGGCAAGGCGCATTCTCATGCTAATAGTGGTTGGGAAACGTTTACTGACCGTGTGATTGAAGCATTAAATCAGCATGGACAGGGGATTATCTTTTTATTATGGGGTGCCCATGCACAAAAAAAGGGCAAGATGATCGATCGTCAGCGTCATCATGTTTTAGAGGCCCCGCATCCTTCTCCGCTCTCTGCTCATCGTGGTTTTTTAGGTTGTAAGCATTTCTCAATCACTAATCAATTACTTGAGCAACAAGGTAAGCAAAAGATCAATTGGCAGCCGACGTTGGATGTCTGAGAGCCTTGTTTTTTGGTTGGTTGTTTTTTGAGCTATAATTAACAGTCAAACCAAAGGCCATTATTGGTTAATGATCTGTCAGGGAGGCTCATCATGATGTTAGAAAGGATCCGTCGCGAACATGGTTATATGGTTCGTCTGTTAGCCATACTGCGTGAAAAGCTACAGTTGCTCAATAGCGAGCAACTGATCAACTACAGTCTTATTAAGGAGATTGTTGATTATTTAGGGATTCATTCTCAATCTGTCCATCATCCAAAAGAGAATATCCTTTATCATTACTATCAGCAGCACTACTCCATGGCTCCGATTGTAGAAGATTTGCAGCAAGAGCACGATTTGCTGGCTGAGCAGACTCAAGCATTTTTGTTGATCGTAGAAATGATTTTACAAGATGCGGTCGTACCACAAGATGTTTTCATCGAAAAGTTGAGCGATTTTATTGAACAGCAGCAGCATCATTTAGATCTAGAAGAGCGGGCGGTTTTTCCATTGATAGAGAATGCATTCACTGTTTCAGACTGGCAACAGGTTGAGTCTATCTGGAGTGGACACGAAGATGATCCTGTATTTGGTGAAACCATTGCTGAGCAATTTACTCAATTGGCTCGGCGTGTCAGACAAAGTGAATTTGAATGTATATGATCCATGCTGTAATTGATCATCAAGATAGACTGTATGAGTAGTCATGAATAAAGAGCGCCGAATGATTCGGTGCTCTTTACTTTTGATGTGGTTTATTTTTATAGCTTTATGCTATCGAGATCTAAGCAGACATCCATATCAAGCAGCTCTTTCTCTAGGCGTTTTTTATCTCGTATTGCTTCAATCTCTCTCCACATTCGTTTTACTGGTTTGCTGCGGCTAGCGCGAATCTTGGTCATTTCCATGTCGAGTAGTTGATCAAAGTGCAAGTCATCCATAAGCAAGCCTCATTGTCATTAGTCATTATCCCTCTCCACCACATACTGCCATAACTTCGCTGATGAGATACTCGTTCATTGAAGAGCACTGCGGACGGCATTTATCGCAGGTATCCTGTGGGTTGGGCCTACATCGTAAACATCATGCTAGATATTCCCTTCCTGCTTGAAGTTACAGCGCCAGAATTAATACATTATCTCAACCATTGGTTGTTTTGATGCGGTAAGCCTGTGCTGCATTTCACTGCGATTTGGGTATAGCATATGAAACTTAATCTTAGCCATGATTCATTTCTCATTTATGACTTTTTGTCGATTGAAGCGCTTTTTTTCTCTGTTCTTTCACATTTTTGAACTTTTTTCTGTGCAAAAAATGCGCAATCGATTCGCGCAAACGTTTTTATTGTCAAAAATGTCTTGTTAATGAAACGTTACATTCAACGTCTTTGATTTACCCATCGATGATTTATTGCTCACTTGGTTGTGTTTTATGACATTTTACTGACAAAAATTTCTGTCATGCACTGTGATAGCGAGATTCTCAGCCGATGAGATTAGGATTATGCAACAAGCAGTTTGTGCAGATTTTTTATTCTGTATTGTTAGCATTTTGTTTGTTTTTTATTTGTTTTATTGGGGGGTAATGGTCGAGCTTGTGTTAATGAATGGTGACTTTATAGTAAAAAATAACATAAAAATGAGTATTGTTGCATATTGATTTTTGCTGATTCAGGTAGCATTATCCGCCCGTCAAAAAATTTACTGCATTATTTTAACGACCTAAAAAGTGTTGAATCACGCTTAATGGATCCCATAACGCTAATAATTTTCCGGGATGCCCATTCACCTTTTCGTGCTGATCGGCTGGTCAACTCAACACACATTCTAAGAGAGGTTCTTGTGACAGACTTAATTAATTTAATGAACGACCTGCTTTGGGGTTCGATTCTCGTTTATCTTTTAGTCGGGGTAGGGATTTACTTCACGGTCCGTTTAGGGTTCATCCAGTTTCGTCATTTCGGTCATATGTTCAGTGTATTGAAAAATAGCCGCAAATCAGATCAATCTGGTATTTCTTCTTTTCAAGCCTTATGCACCAGTTTAGCTGCTCGTGTTGGTACCGGTAATATGGCTGGTGTCGCTGTGGCTTTAACACTAGGTGGCCCAGGAGCCATCTTTTGGATGTGGATGACGGCAATGCTCGGTATGGCGACTTCTTTCGCGGAAAGTACTCTGGCTCAGCTGTATAAAACCCGTGATAGAGATGGAAACTATCGTGGTGGTCCCGCCTATTACATGGAAAAAGGCCTAGGCATGCGTTGGATGGGCGTGCTGTTTTCTATCTTCCTTATCATCGCATTCGGTCTAGTGTTCAATGCAGTACAAGCCAATTCGATTTCCAGTGCGATGCACACCGCTTTTGGTTTTGATCCTCTTTATGTTGGCATCGCGATCGTTTTAATCTCTTCGTTTGTGATTTTTGGTGGGATTCGCAAGATTGCTCGTACCGCCGAGCTGATTGTACCGATCATGGCCTTAGCTTATATTTTGATTGCTATGGTTGTGATGATTCTAAACATCGAAAAGTTACCTTCAGTACTGAGCTTAGTATTTAGAAGCGCGTTTGGTTTAGAGCAAGCGGCGGCTGGTGGTCTAGGCTATGCGATTGCTCAAGCAATGATTCATGGGGTGAAACGCGGTTTATTCTCTAATGAAGCAGGTATGGGCTCGGCGCCTAACGCTGCTGCTTCTGCTACGCCTTATCCGCCGCATCCAGCCTCACAAGGCTATGTTCAGATGTTGGGTGTTTTCGTTGATACCATAGTGATTTGTTCAGCAACGGTAGCAATTATTTTGATGTCTGGAGAATACGTTCCGCATGGTGAAATTACCGGTATTGAGCTGACTCAGCGTGCATTGAGTTCACAAGTGGGAGATTGGGGCAGCATTTTTATTGCTTTAGCGATTTTCTTCTTCGCCTTTACCTCTATTATTGCCAATTATTCTTATGCTGAAACTAACCTGATTTTCCTTGAGCATAATAATAAGAAAGGCTTGGTGGTTTTTCGAATGATCGTCTTAGGTATGGTGATGTTCGGTTCACTGGCGACATTACCTACCGTTTGGTCGATGGCGGACGTGACAATGGGATTGATGGCTATCGTCAACTTAATTGCCATTTTGCTGCTCTCTGGAACGGTGGTTAAATTAGCGAAAGACTATAACCGTCAACTGAAATCCGGCAAGTTACCAACCTTTGATGCCAACGATTATCCAGAACTAAAATCTCAGCTAGAAGACGGGATTTGGGATAGCAAAAGCAAATAATCGTTAAGAATTACCCTTTATGATGGTTTGCCATTGAAAGTGGTTAAGCCTATCGTTAGGCTCAATGAATAAGATAGAAAAAGCCATGCAGACAATGTGTGGCTTTTTTTGTTAACCTAACGATTCAACTCTCTAAGTCAACGATATTAGGATAGAACAATGCTGATTGTGGTGTCTCCTGCTAAAACTCTTGATTATGAATCACCTTTGCCAAGCCAAAATCACTCTCAACCGGAATTAATCGAGCATTCCAAGCTGCTGATTGATGTCTGTCGCCAGTTAACTCCTGACGATATTGCCGCATTAATGAAAGTCAGTGATGCGATTGCTGGATTGAATGTCGCTCGTTTTACGCAGTGGAGTGAGCAGTTTACTTTGGATAATGCACGTCAAGCGATCTTTGCTTTTAAAGGCGATGTTTATACGGGGCTTGATGCGCAAAGCTTATCTGAAGAGAGTTTGCGTTTTGCTCAGCAGCATTTACGCATGCTATCTGGTTTGTATGGCTTACTTAAACCGCTCGATTTAATGCAGCCTTATCGTTTAGAAATGGGCACTAAACTGGCGAATCCTCGTGGTAGTAATTTGTATCAGTTTTGGGGCAGCATTATTACCGATAAGCTGAATCAAGCGATTGAAGCGCAAGGTGATAATGTACTGATCAATTTGGCGTCAAATGAATATTTTAAAGCGGTGAAAACCAATCAGCTTGATGCACAAGTGATCACGCCAATTTTTAAAGATGCCAAAAACGGACAATATAAAGTGATCAGTTTTTATGCTAAAAAAGCTCGTGGCATGATGGCACGTTATATTATTGATAACCAAGTCAACTCGGTTGAACAATTGACCCATTTTACCACTGCTGGTTATTATTTTGTGCCTCAAGAGTCTAGTCCTACCGAGCTGGTATTTAAGCGTGAAGAGCAATAACGCCACGAGAGTTTTGTGGAATAATTGATGATACTGACAACAAACGTTTGAGAGGATGTCGCCATGTGGCAATGGTTTAAACAGGCGCTGGCTCGCTACGATGCATGGTGTCAACGGATGGGCTTAACACCTGAACAAAAGCGCAGTTGTGTCGCATATCGAACGGATCCATTGCATCATACTGAGTGCGATGATGCATCCGAATCGCGTTCCTAAGGTGCTGTACTGTGCGATTATTTGATACACACTGTCATTTAGACTTGCCCGCTTTTGAACAGACATTGTCTAATGATTTAGCTCAAGCTAAGGCGCAAGGCGTTGAGTGTTTTCTCATCCCCTCGACAAGTCCGGATAGCTGGGTGAGTATTGAACAACTGGTTGCGCAGTACTCAGATGGCTTACACTATGCGCTTGGCATTCACCCTCATTTTATTCCTTTATCGACGCCTGCCCAATTATTACAACAATTAGAGGATAGGCTTTCGGTTGCTCAGCACGCCTGCGTGGCGATTGGTGAATGTGGTTTAGATGCGTTGATTGATCAACCCGCAGAGCGTCAAGAAGCCCTATTGATTGGACAGCTTTCCATCGCTCAGACTTTTCAGAAGCCAATCATCCTCCATAGTCGAAAAACTCATCAACGCATCATTCAGATAATAAAGCAGATGAAATTTGTCCAAGGTGGTGTGTTGCACGCCTTTTCAGGTAGTTACCAGGAAGCTAAGCAGTTTATTGATTTAGGATTTAAATTGGGCGTCGGTGGCGTGATTACGTACCCTAGAGCCAATAAAACGCGTCAGGCAATCGCTTCGGTATCGATGGCCGACTTAGTCCTTGAAACGGATGCTCCAGATATGCCGCTATTGGGCTATCAAGGTCAAATTAATCGTCCTTTACGACTGCCTTTAGTGTTACAGGAATTAGCAAGATTGCATCAGGCCGATCCTGAACAGGTTGCCTCGGTCATTTGGCAAACTAGCCATACGTTATTTGGTCTTTCTATCACCGATGCGCGTGATGAGAGTAACAAATAAGTCTATCAATAGTGATTTGTGTCACATAAGTATGTGAATGGATTATTAATCTTATAAGAAAGTGTGAGGAAAGCATTATTTTATTGTGGTTGAGATAAGTATAATCGCTTCGCTTTTTAGCTCTATTTTGCCACACGCCAACACCTAATTAACTTCTAACTTTATAAGGAAGCCATAAACTATGAGCCTGTTTATGAGCCTAATCGGTATGGTTGTCTTACTGGGAATTGCAGTATTACTATCATCAAACCGTAAAGCTATCAATATCAGAACCGTGGGTGGTGCTTTTGCTATCCAATTTTCCCTTGGCGCATTCATTTTGTATGTACCATGGGGTCAAGAACTCCTTCGTGGTCTCTCTGACGCAGTATCGAATGTTATCAACTATGGTAATAACGGTACTGAGTTTATGTTCGGTGGCCTAGTTTCTGGTAAAATGTTTGAGGTATTTGGTGGCGGGGGCTTCATCTTTGCTTTTCGCGTATTACCAACACTTATCTTCTTCTCTGCACTGATCTCTGT
Organism: Vibrio sp. 11986-1-5; assembly: GCF_963878025.1. NCBI lineage: Bacteria > Pseudomonadati > Pseudomonadota > Gammaproteobacteria > Vibrionales > Vibrionaceae > Vibrio > Vibrio sp. 11986-1-5. The sequence goes on along the minus strand of NZ_CAWNVW010000050.1, from coordinate 160,113 downwards.
TCTGTACTACCTAGGCGTTATGCAATGGGTTATCCGAATTTTAGGTGGTGCGCTACAGAAAGCCTTAGGGACTTCTCGCGCAGAATCTATGTCAGCCGCTGCGAACATTTTCGTAGGTCAAACCGAAGCACCACTTGTGGTTCGTCCGTTTGTGCCTAAGATGACGCAATCTGAATTATTCGCGGTAATGTGTGGTGGTTTGGCTTCTATTGCTGGTGGTGTACTAGCGGGTTACGCATCAATGGGCGTGCCTATTGAGTACCTAGTTGCGGCATCATTCATGGCGGCACCAGGTGGTCTACTGTTTGCTAAAATCATCATGCCAGAAACCGATAAACCGGTTGATCAAATCGAAGGTATTGAAGCGGCGGAAGCTGATAAACCAGCAAACGTGATTGACGCTGCGGCAGGCGGTGCATCAGCAGGTTTACAATTAGCCCTTAACGTTGGTGCAATGTTGATCGCATTTATTGGTTTGATTGCTCTTATCAACGGTATGCTTGGCGGTATCGGTGGTTGGTTCGGTATGCCTGAGCTGACACTAGAGATGATTTTAGGTCTGATTTTCGCGCCTCTTGCATTCCTATTGGGTGTGCCATGGGCAGAAGCAACGATTGCTGGTGAGTTCATCGGTCTAAAAACCGTAGCTAACGAATTTGTGGCTTACTCTCAATTTGCACCTTACCTAAGTGAAGCCGCTCCTGTCGTGTTAACTGAGAAAACCAAAGCGATCATCTCTTTTGCATTGTGTGGTTTTGCTAACTTATCCTCGATTGCAATTTTGCTAGGTGGTTTGGGTAGCTTGGCTCCTTCACGCCGTGGTGATATCGCACGTATGGGTATTAAAGCTGTGATCGCTGGTACGCTATCTAACTTGATGGCAGCAACGATTGCTGGCCTATTCCTTTCTTTCTAATTTAGTAAAGAAAACGATATAGACGCCACTAAACACAACCCCGTAGCAAGAGATTGCTGCGGGGTTGTTTTGTTTTGCTGACCAAGAAACGTGCTTCCTTGTCTTCCACCCGATAAGGTTCGCTAAAACATCTTAATCGCTAAATCATCCGTGATTGATAATAACGATTATTTTGAGATACAAACCGTTTGCTCTGAGTGTTGTGCTAGGGTTTTGTTGCGAAGAGTTATACTGTAGATCACAGCTTATTAGCCTTTATATGCCGCCAATATGGCGATAATGAAACGAGTGATGGATTCACAGTTTTTATTATCGAAAAGGGGCAGCAGAGCATCAGAGTGATCGGTTGTAATAGAAGTGTATTGTAGAACAACACACTGCTAACAAGTGATTGCTTGGGAGTTATTTTATACCGCAATCACAGACGGTTATGCCATGAAGCTTATTGGCATTGTGCGGTGACAGGGATAGCAATTGGTGGAAAACACCGAGTCTTCAAGGAACCAAGTCCGTTCATTTTGTGGCTAAGTTGAGTAATGTTTTACTCGTTAGTCAATGAATTGAATATATTGATCGGAGATAGAAATGAGCGATTTAAAAGCCGCAGCGCTACGCGCACTGAAACTGATGGATTTAACCACGCTAAATGATGACGATACGGACGCTAAAGTTATCCAGCTTTGTCATGATGCGAAAAGCCCGGTAGGGAATACGGCGGCGATCTGTATTTACCCACGTTTTATCCCTATTGCCAAGAAGACCCTTCGTGAGCAAGGCACTCCTGAGATTCGTATTGCGACAGTGACTAATTTCCCTCACGGTAATGATGATATAGAGATTGCGGTTGCTGAAACCAAAGCCGCGGTTGCTTATGGTGCTGATGAAGTTGATGTGGTATTCCCCTATCGCGCACTGATTGCTGGTAACGAGCAAGTTGGTTTTGAACTGGTTAAACAGTGTAAACAAGCGTGTGGTGATATTTTACTGAAAGTCATCATCGAAACGGGCGAATTAAAAGAAGAAGCGCTCATTAAGAAAGCGTCACAAATCAGTATTGAAGCCGGTGCCGATTTTATCAAAACGTCAACAGGTAAAGTACCCGTTAATGCCACCCCTGAGTATGCTCGCATGATGCTAGAAGTGATTCGTGATATGGGTGTAGCGCAACAGGTAGGCTTTAAACCAGCGGGTGGCGTACGTACCGCAGAAGATGCAGCGCAATATTTAGCCATGGCGGATGACATTCTTGGCCAAGGTTGGGCTGACAGCCGTCATTATCGCTTTGGCGCTTCGAGCCTGTTAACTAACTTATTAAATACGTTAGAGGTCACTGATCAACAAGCTGATCCTACTGCTTATTAATCATTAACGAGCAAGTAAGTAGTGCTAAGCATTACTTACTTTGTTTTTCCCCTCGATAATTTCAGCATCTGCAAAGCACTAAGCAGAGGACTTTATACAACGAAGTGTGAGTCCAATTAACAATGGTGCTAACCATTACGGCATGTGATTTTAAAGAGGGCCTGAAAGATGAGCAAAAGCATTTAGGAGGCTTATATGTCTACATCTAATGTATTCCTACCACAAGAAATTATTCGTAGAAAACGCGACGGAGAAGTATTAACTCGCGATGAAATTTACTTTTTCATTCAAGGCGTTGCCGATAATACCGTTTCAGAAGGGCAAATTGCTGCCTTTGCGATGGCCATTTATTTTCAAGAAATGACCATGCCAGAGCGTATCGCACTGACTTGTGCTATGCGTGATTCAGGGATGGTTATCGATTGGGCACACATGAATTTTGATGGCCCGATTGTTGATAAACATTCCACTGGTGGCGTTGGTGATGTGACGTCATTAATGCTTGGCCCTATGGTGGCTGCATGTGGCGGTTATGTGCCGATGATCTCTGGGCGAGGTTTAGGCCACACTGGGGGCACGCTCGATAAATTAGAAGCTATCCCCGGCTATAATATCATGCCGAGTAATGGGCTGTTTGGTGAGGTAACCAAACACGCTGGCTTGGCGATCATCGGTCAAACGGGTAATCTAGCTCCAGCGGATAAGCGCGTTTATGCGACTCGTGATATTACCGCTACGGTGGATAATATCTCGTTAATTACAGCGTCAATTTTATCGAAAAAACTCGCTGCTGGTTTGGATGCCCTAGTGATGGACGTGAAAGTCGGTTCAGGCGCGTTTATGCCCACTTATCAAGCTTCTGAAGAGTTAGCCAAATCCATCGTCGCTGTGGCGAATGGAGCTGGGACGAATACGACTGCTATTTTAACGGATATGAACCAAGTACTGGCTTCATCGGCAGGTAATGCCTTAGAAGTTCGTGAAGCGGTTCGTTTCTTAACCGGTGAATATCGTAACCCGCGTTTACTCGAAGTGACCATGGCTTCGTGCATCGAGATGTTATTGTTAGCTCAATTAGCTCAAGATCCTCAAGAAGCGCGCACCAAGTTACAAGCCGTGCTTGATAATGGGCAAGCGGCAGAGCGATTTGGAAAAATGGTGGCAGGGCTCGGCGGCCCTAATGATTTTGTCGAAAATTACGATCGTTATCTAGAAAAAGCCGAGGTAATCAAACCCGTTTATGCACAGCAAACTGGCGTAGTTTCTGCCATGGATACGCGCGCGATTGGTATGGCAGTCGTGAGTATGGGCGGCGGACGCCGAGTGGCGACCGATACGATTGATTACGCTGTAGGTTTTGATCAATTCATTCGCTTAGGTGAAATCGCTGACAGCAATAAACCACTGGCGGTCATTCATGCCCGCAGTGAAGCTCAGTGGGAGACCGCTGCGAAAGCACTACAACAAGCCGTTAAGATTGGCGGCAATTATCAAGAAACTCCGGAAATCTATCGTCAAATTCGACCTGAAGATGTGTAACTCCGGCGAGGAAAAGTAATGAAAAGAGCATTTGTTTTAGTATTAGATTCATTCGGTATTGGTGCCGCTCCAGACGCTGAAAAATTTGGCGATGTTGGCGCTGATACATTAGGTCACATTGCCGAATATTGCCAACAAGGCAAAGCGGACAATGCAGATCGTCAAGGGCCTTTACGTTTACCCAACCTCTCTAAGTTAGGTCTAGCGATGGCGCACAAAGAAGCCACAGGGCAATTTGCGCCAGGATTGGATCAGCAAGCTGATATTATTGGCGCTTACGGGCATGCCGCTGAGCTTTCTTCTGGTAAAGATACCCCATCAGGGCATTGGGAAATTGCTGGTGTGCCAGTGCTGTTTGAGTGGGGCTATTTCAGCGATAAGCAAAACAGTTTTCCAACTGAACTGACCGACCGTATTGTAAAGCGTGCTGGTTTGGATGGTTTTCTGGGCAATTGTCATGCCTCTGGTACTCAAGTTCTTGATGATTTGGGTGAAGAGCATATGGCAACAGGTAAGCCTATTTTTTATACCTCTGCAGATTCAGTGTTTCAGATCGCTTGTCATGAAGAAGCTTTCGGTTTGGATCGTCTGCTGGAACTGTGCCAGATAGCTCGTGAAGAACTAGAAGGCTATAACATCGGCCGAGTAATCGCCCGTCCATTTACTGGTCCAGGTAAAGGGCAATTTGCTCGCACCGGTAACCGCCGTGATTTATCTCTAGAGCCACCGGCGACAACAGTACTGCAAAAGCTGCTTGAAGAGCGACAAGGCGAAGTGGTCTCAATTGGTAAAATAGCCGACATTTATGCCAACTGTGGTATCAGTAAAAAAGTGAAAGCCAACGGCATTCCCGCTTTGTTTGATGCGACGTTAGAGCAAATTGAACAGGCTGGTGATAATACGATTGTGTTCACTAACTTTGTTGATTTTGATTCTGCTTACGGTCACCGTCGAGATGTCGCTGGCTACGCTGCAGCGTTAGAGTATTTTGATCAGCGTCTGCCAGAAATTCTAGAGCAGATGCAAGAGCAAGATGTACTGATTTTAACCGCTGACCATGGCTGCGATCCTACCTGGCCTGGTACCGATCATACTCGCGAATACATTCCGGTGATCGTCTATGGTCAAAAAGTCGCGCCGGGTAGTCTTGGTCGCCGTGAAACCTTTGCTGATATTGGTCAGAGTTTAGCGAGTTATTTTTCGACCTCACCAATGGATTACGGAAAATCATTTTTGTAACATCACCTGCAGTGCTGGTATAGAAGACTGTATTTTATGATTGGTTTTGCTATTAGCAAGGCCAATTCTATTGTTCAATTGTGTTGCTTGACTGACTGAGCAACACAATCACCAAGATTAAGAGGAAAAGACATGGCAACTCCACATATTAATGCTCAACTGGGTGATTTCGCTGACGTTGTTTTAATGCCTGGCGACCCACTACGCGCGAAATACATTGCAGAGACTTTTTTGGATGATGTGGTTCAGGTGTGTGATGTGCGTAATATGTTCGGCTTTACGGGCAGCTACAAAGGTCGCAAAGTCTCAGTGATGGGCCACGGCATGGGTATTCCTTCATGCTCAATTTACGTCACTGAACTCATCAAAGATTACGGTGTGAAAAAGATCATTCGTGTCGGTAGCTGTGGTGCAGTAAATGAAGATATCAAATTGCGCGATGTGGTGATTGGTATGGGCGCATGCACGGATTCTAAAGTGAATCGTATCCGTTTTAAGGATCATGACTTTGCTGCTATTGCCGATTACAAGATGGTCAAAGCGGCAGAAGAAGCGGCAAAAGCGCGTGGCGTTGATGTTAAAGTCGGCAACTTGTTTTCTGCAGAGCTGTTTTATACGCCAGATCCAAGCATGTTTGATGTGATGGATAAATACGGCATTGTTGGCGTAGAGATGGAAGCGGCTGGTATCTATGGTGTGGCTGCTGAATATGGCGCAAAAGCATTGGCTATCTGTACGGTTTCTGACCACATTAAAACGGGTGAGCAAACCACTTCTGAAGAGCGCCAAAATACCTTTAATGAAATGATTGAAATTGCATTAGATTCCATCTTAATTGGTGATCAAGCAGGGTATTAATCTTTCATTATGACGCAGAACATATTGGTGATGCGATATGCTCAGTGTCGTTCGTCCCGATGAGTCCGGTTTATCTTTACTCATCGGGATGGATATCATTACTGATCCGGATCGTTTAATCGCTAAACGTGTTTAAGTAGCACATTTTCTACTTTCTGATCTTTCGGTCTAAATTGACGGCGCAACAAGAGAGTGATCAAAACCCCGCCAGTAAAGCTCATCAATAACATCAAATACATATATCGATCACTTTTTCGATAGTGGTGATCAGAAATTGCCGTTACTCGGCCCGTTTCAAAAGTTAAGCGAACAAAACCAATAATGTTGCCATCATGCAACACTGGCTCAACCAGTTGTTGGCGACCGATACTGGCTGTTTGTAGTGGCGTGTCGAGTCCTAATATTTCCCTCACACTTAATGCTTCATCACTTGCTGCTAACTTAACGCCTTCTGCATCATAGATTGTTGCATCGAATACTAAGCGTTCTTGAGCAAGTTGATTGGTGAGTGCCAGTAATCGTTCTTGATCTTGTTCTGCCAGCATCGAACTCGCAGACAGAGAGGCTTGATTGATTAATACTTTCGTTAAGGTTTCTAATTGATTGGCCTGAATACGCTCATTGCCTTTGCTGATCACGACACTATTTTGAATCGTAAACACTGACATGCCCATCAAGAGCACAACGGTTAAGCTGCGAACGACGACACGAAATGAAAACAGTGAGCTATCCATAGACAGTAAACCTAAAAAATGACATTTCGCTCATATTGAGACTTGCGTTTTTAAATTGCAATAGGGTAACGTCAGGGAATTATTGTTAAGGAAGCTAAACATGGATGCGGTAAAACCCCTCTCAATCAGAAAACATACGACGTTGCTGAATCGCTACCCAGAAACGCGAGAAAGTAGCGTTCTTGATAAGGCCAATGCTAATTGGATTATGTTTGCTCAGCCACTGACTCCTGCTCATTTTATCGATATTAAACAATGGAGTGGTCAAGAGTTAGCGATAGTCGATACATGGAAAGTTGGCCATTATGATGTCGCTTTAATGGCGGGAGAGCTCGACACGGTGCTAGAGCCTATTCTACAGCAATTACAGGTAGATTATGCCCGAATTGACGAAGTGCCTGATCTGTCTAAACCCGGCTTGATCGTCTTGGATATGGACTCCACAGCGATTCAAATTGAGTGTATAGATGAGATTGCTAAACTAGCGGGTGTGGGTGATGAGGTCGCTCAGGTAACGGAGCGAGCTATGCAAGGTGAGCTGGATTTCGAGCAGAGTTTACGCCAGCGAGTCGCGAAACTCAAAGGCGCAGATGCGGCAATCCTTGAAAAGGTACGTAACGATTTACCATTGATGCCTGAATTGCCGGAGTTACTCTCCACTCTACAAGCGATGGGTTGGAAAACCGCGATAGCGTCCGGTGGCTTTACCTATTTTTCGGATCACCTGCAGCAGTTATTATCGCTAGATTATGCGCAGTCCAATCAATTAGAAATTATTAATAACCAACTGAGTGGCGAAGTGAAGGGCGAGATCGTTGGCGCACAAACCAAAGCAGATATTGTACTAAAACTCGCTCAGCAGTTTGATATTGAATTGCATAATACTGTTGCGGTGGGTGATGGGGCGAATGACTTAGTGATGATGGATGTTGCTGGGTTAGGCATCGCCTATCATGCGAAACCTAAAGTAGAAGCAAAAGCGCAAACGGCGGTACGCTTTGCAAGTTTAGGCGGTGTATTGTGTATTCTTTCAGCGGGTCTGATCAAACAGCAAAAGATCAGTTGGAAAAGCCAGCCTTAAAGGCATGATGGGAATCTATTTTTTATTATGGGCGATAGATTCCCACTAACGCTTGGCGGAGAAACTGGGCACCCTGACTTAGTCTGTGAGTTCCAGCCGAGTGATAACCTCCTCGGTAATATCGGTTAATTCACAATAACCAACAATCGCACTGAGTTCTTTTTCTAAAGCTTTGGCATCGTTTAAGCTGACTAATAATAATTGGTTAAGATCTTCGCGCAGCAAGGTGGTCATCGGTTCGAAGACTGGTGAACTTGAAATACGTAACACGTAGAACTCCCCAGATTCTCTTGCTCTACGAATAAATTGAATGCGTTCTTTGATGCCACTAAATTCACTTTTCAAACAAGATTCTACTGACTGGATACGGTCAGCAAACTTTACGACAGCAATGTAGATTTCATGATGCTGAGGCTCTGCGCCATCAATTCGTCTCATGGGAGAAGCGAGTAGGGTATTGGTGTGGTTTTTAAAGATAGCTTCAAGGGAGAAGCAACCATCTTGTCCCAGTTTAGCCAATAACATGAGGTGAGCGGGCAGTGGAAAATTAACGCCAATCACTCGTGGTCGTAAATTCGCTCCGGGTTTATCAACAAAAATGGGTGAGCCAACCATTTTATCTAACAACATATCGTGTAAGCCCTCTAACAGAGAAGGGCTGGGTAGTTGCTCTTTTTGTGGTAACAATTTGTCTTGGTTATGTTCGATAAGAGAATTAAAGAATGCAATGCTCTTGATAGTTGCAGAGGTTTCTTCAATTTTTAATTGTAAACGCCGTCCTTCAGGACTAATCCGAACGACTTGATAAGGCAAAGCATCCAAAGGTAACTTTTCATCGTAGCGTTTGAGATCAATAAAGTTTACCTGCAGTTTATCACCGGCCTTGAGTGCAACTGGTGCATTAAGAATCAGATTTAATCCACGTTTAGAGAGGTCAACACTCAAGCCTTCCCCTAATACTTGCTGCTGATCTTGTAGCTGTAAGGGGGTACGAAAGCGGTAGCGAAGTTCTTTACGTCGAGAGCAAGCATCAAAATACACGCCTAACGGTTGACCAATCACTTGACGACTATGACGAAAAGGATTTAATTCACTCCCCGGCAGAGCGGGTTTGGCTACCAGTAGATAATCTTGTGCTGAACTGATATCAGCAATTTCTTGTAAAATACCGCAGTGAGTAAGCTGATTGGAGTGCTCTAATAATTCTTCGGAATGGTTGGCTAACTCGGCTCGCTCCTCGGCTGATAATTCAAAAACCGATAAACGGAACGCTTTCCAGCTGTCTTTTTTGGCACCGATATGCCAGAAAAGCTTTCGTTGCTCTACTGAAGCTTCAGGCATGAACATCGAGAAAAACAACGTTTTATCCTGATACTCATGTTTAAACGAGTACAGAACATTACTGCAATTTCTCACCCCTGGTTGGGTGAGAAGAGCCATCCGTTCACTATTAAATAAGCTGCCCAAACTTTGCTGATTACGCTCATCATGCCAGTATTGCCAAATTGGGCGATTATTTTCTGTTAATAATACTAATTTCAGTTGGTTACCACTAAAAAACAGCGGTAAGTGACAGGTATGCTTGAGGTAAACATGCTCATAACCACGGGTGCGAGCGCGAATGATTTTATCTTGGTTATCGTGACGATTCTTTTTAATATTACTGGCTAAAGATTCACTGATCACTTTGTCGATTAATGTCGTGTCCGTGAGACGTAATGCCCGCAAATATTTCACCGCATTGTTTTCATAAGAATCATCAATAGCCAGTATGCGATATTCAATCGGTTGATTTAAGCCTGGAATATCGAGCGATTTTTCCAGTTCAGTGAATTGTGCTTTAAAGGTTTGTCCTGATTTATAGTTAAATGCTGCGGGTACTTTAAACTTTGCTCCTGAAGGCGAGAGATCCAGTGTTACTGCATGAATGGCTTGATTATTAAGAGTGATCAATACTTGGCTATTTAGGCTGAGGCGATTTTCTTTGCGTTTTAAATCATAGCCCAGTTTAATGATCTCAGCTTGGAAGCTTTTGGAAGCTTTATTGGTTGCTTGGTCGGTTTTGCTGTTATCACGTTGGCTGATTCGCGCTTTATAAACGGTTTCCCAAACCCCTTCAGTATAACCAGAAAATTTTTTTACCCCTTTTTGATAGTCATTTAACGCAATATCATCTAACCAGTGTTTCAAACCGTCGATTTCATATTCTCGACATTCAGTCTCGACTCGGCTGCGCAAATCAATGATTTTTTTACACGGCGCCATCAGTCGATTGAGTTCCATTTTTATCAATAATTTAACAGAAGCAGGCTGCCCATCCGTGATCTGAGCAAGGATGAGTTCAAAGTCCGGAGAGCGATAGACCGGAATGAGTTTTTCAGTGAAAGAGAGAATGTCAGATTGCTGCATACTTTTCTGTTAAGGTTAGGTTCTTGAACAATATCGGCATCATGCAGTTAATCTTTAACGCTAACCGAAGTAAAATGTGGGTACTATTGTCTATTGTATTAAAACGGCAAAAGCGCCTAAATGACCATTTTTGATTAAGTATTGAGGATTCATGGTTAAAGCAAAGCGAGCCTATGTATGTAATGAGTGTGGAGCAGATTTTCCGCGCTGGCAAGGTCAATGTAATGCATGTGGGGCTTGGAACACCATTTCTGAAGTTCGTTTAGCCGCTTCTCCTCAAGTTGCGCGCCATGAGCGGTTATCTGGTTATGCGGGGAACTCGACGCAAACCAGTGTACAGACGTTGGCAGAAATCAATTTACAAGAAGTGCCTCGTTTTAGCAGTGGCTTTAAAGAGTTTGATCGAGTATTGGGTGGTGGCGTGGTGCCAGGTGCAGCCATACTGATTGGCGGCAGCCCTGGCGCTGGTAAATCGACGTTACTCTTACAGACCATGTGTTTACTTTCTGCGCAGATGCCAACTCTCTATGTCACGGGAGAAGAATCACTCCAACAAGTGGCGATGCGTGCCGCCCGTTTAGGGTTACCCAAAGAACACCTGAAAATGCTTTCCGAAACTAACGTTGATCGGATTTGCCAAATAGCTGAGCAAGAGCAGCCGAGAATTATGGTTATCGACTCGATTCAAGTTATGCACGTCGCCGATGTGCAATCCTCTCCGGGCAGTGTCGCTCAGGTTCGCGAATCGGCGACGGCCTTAACTCGCTATGCCAAACAAAATAATGTTGCGGTGTTTATCGTTGGTCATGTGACTAAAGACGGCACTCTTGCTGGCCCTAAAGTTCTAGAACATATTATTGACTGTTCGGTTTTACTTGATGGAGGAGCGGATAGTCGTTTTCGTACCCTTCGTAGTCATAAAAACCGTTTTGGTGCGGTAAACGAACTGGGCGTGTTTGCAATGACTGGGCAGGGATTAAAAGAGGTCAGTAACCCTTCTGCGATATTCCTGTCGCGTGGTGAAGAAGCGACCTCCGGCAGTTCGGTTATGGTGGTTTGGGAAGGTACCCGTCCGCTTTTAGTAGAAATTCAAGCCTTAGTCGATTATTCTCAGTTGGCAAATCCACGTCGTGTAGCGGTTGGTTTAGAGCAAAATAGGCTCTCTTTATTATTGGCTGTGTTGCATAAGCATGGTGGTTTGCAAATGGCTGACCAAGATGTGTTTGTTAACGTAGTGGGCGGCGTAAAAGTCACTGAGACTAGTGCTGATCTGGCACTATTAATGGCTCTACTGTCTAGCTTTCGTGATAAACCGTTACCCAAAGATGTGGTGGTTTTTGGTGAAGTGGGTTTAGCCGGAGAAATTCGTCCGGTACCAAGTGGACAAGAGCGTCTTAACGAGGCGCTTAAACATGGATTTAGTCGCGCAATTGTTCCGATTGCCAATATGCCAAAGGGGGGGATTGCTGGGATGCAAATCCATGGTGTTCGAAAACTTTCCGAAGCGATTGCCGCTTTTGATGAGCTGTGATGGCAAAGTGAATCGTGCATAGGTGTTTTTCGAAAGATTAGGTGTGATGAAACGGAAAATTTTATCGATATTTGCTCGCGTCTTGTGTGGGCATCACCTATATTTCATCAGCAACAGGTAGTCCTTGACTATTTTTTTTCAGCAAGCGATCGCAGGGGTATCAGTCTTGACAGATTATGCTATACTCTGCGCGCACTTTATACCTTATTAACAGAGTAAGACAATGGCAGATTTATCAAAATACAGAAATATTGGTATTTTCGCGCACGTTGATGCGGGTAAAACCACTACCACGGAGCGTATCCTTAAGCTGACTGGTAAAATCCATAAAATGGGCGACAGCCACGATGGTACTACAACCATGGACTTCATGGATCAAGAAGCTGAACGTGGTATCACAATCCAGTCTGCTGCGACTACCTGTTTCTGGAAAGACCACCGTTTTAACATCATCGATACTCCTGGGCACGTTGACTTTACAGTTGAAGTATACCGTTCTCTAAAAGTTCTTGACGGCGGTATCGGTGTATTCTGTGGTTCAGGCGGTGTTGAACCTCAATCAGAAACCAACTGGCGTTACGCGAACGACTCAGAAGTATCTCGTCTTATCTTCGTCAACAAGCTTGACCGCATGGGTGCAGACTTCTTCCGTGTTATTGGCCAAATCAAAAATGTACTTGGCGCTACACCACTAGTAATGACACTACCAATTGGTCGTGAAGATGAGTTCACTGGTGTTGTTGATGTACTGAGCCAAAAAGCGTACATCTGGGATGACTCAGGTCTGCCAGAGAACTACGAAGTAACAGATATCCCAGCTGATTTAGTTGACCAAGCGGAAGAATACCGTGAAATGTTGATTGAAGCGGCTGTTGAACAAGACGACGAGCTAATGATGGCTTACATGGAAGGTGAAGAGCCTTCTCTAGAAGACATCAAACGTTGTATCCGTAAAGGTACTCGTGATCTTGCTTTCTTCCCAACTTACTGTGGTTCAGCGTACAAAAACAAAGGCATGCAACTTATCCTTGATGCCGTTGTAGATTACCTACCAAACCCAACAGAAGTACATGCACAAGAGCTAACTGATCCAGATACTGGTGAAGCAACTGGCGAAGTGGCTAAAGTTTCTGTTGATGAACCATTCCGCGCTCTTGCATTTAAGATCATGGATGACCGTTTTGGTGCATTAACCTTCGTTCGTATTTACTCAGGTAAACTGAAGAAAGGCGACACCATTTTGAACAGTGCGACAGGTAAAACTGAGCGTATTGGCCGCATGGTAGAAATGCACGCTGATGACCGTAATGAAATCGACTCTGCGCAAGCGGGTGACATCATTGCTATCGTTGGTATGAAGAACGTGAAAACAGGTCATACTCTGTGTGATCCTAAACACGAATGTACTCTTGAGCCAATGATTTTCCCAATCCCAGTTATCTCTATCGCTGTTGCGCCTAAAGATAAAGGTGGTTCTGAGAAATTAGGTGTTGCACTTGGTAAAATGGTTTCTGAAGATCCATCATTCCAAGTTGAGTCAGACGAAGAGACTGGCGAAACTATCCTGAAAGGGATGGGTGAACTTCACCTAGATATCAAAGTAGATATCCTTAAGCGTACACACGGTATTGATCTTATTGTTGGTGCTCCTCAAGTTGCTTACCGTGAAACGATCACGAAAGCTGTTGAAGATAGCTACACGCATAAGAAACAGTCTGGTGGTTCTGGTCAGTTTGGTAAGATCGATTACCGTATCAAACCAGGCGAGCCAAACTCAGGCTTCAAATTCACTTCAACTGTTGTTGGTGGTAACGTTCCTAAGGAATTCTGGCCAGCGATTGAGAAAGGTTTTGCAGGTATGATGCAAGAAGGTGTTCTTGCTGGCTTCCCAACCTTAGACGTTGAAGTTGAACTTTTTGATGGTGGTTTCCACGCCGTTGACTCATCTGCAATCGCATTTGAAATCGCAGCGAAAGGTGCATTCCGTCAATCAATGCCTAAAGCGGGCCCACAACTTCTTGAGCCAATCATGAAAGTTGACGTGTTCACTCCAGACGATCACGTTGGTGATGTTATCGGTGACTTGAACCGTCGTCGTGGTATGATCAAAGACCAAGAAGCTGGTGTGACTGGTGTTCGTGTTAAAGCGGATATCCCACTATCTGAAATGTTTGGTTATATCGGTTCTCTACGTACAATGACATCTGGTCGTGGTCAGTTCTCTATGGAGTTCTCACACTATGCACCATGTCCAGCTAACGTAGCAGAAACCGTTATTGCTGAAGCTAAAGCGAAAAAAGAGAAGAAATAATTCTTCATTTTAAGCGCTAAAAACGCCTCGAACAGTGAATGCTGTTCGGGGCGTTTTGTTTATGGTTTTTGTATTATAAAGGGTAAGGAATAAGTGAAGAATTAGAATACCCCCAACCATAACTAATGGCGCTGGGGGCAAAGTCTTCAGTGATAAGATCGGGGATTAGGAGCTCTTATTTTCCTTTTTCACTTACCTAAAAGGGAGAATATCGTTATTACTCTTCCCAAACCACGAGTTGGTCTTTAGGCCAGTTCTGGCCCATATCATGATATTTTTGCTCTAAGACATGACGTTTAATTTTCAATGTTGGGGTAAGAATACCATTATCGATACTCCACGGATCTTTGATCATCAATACGCCTTTTATCTGCTCATGAGATTCGAGTTGAGTATTCATTTTTTCGATAACGCGTTTCGTCGTGCGCTCATACCGCTCTCGATCAAAATCAGAGAAATTATGTGGTACAACCAAAAGTATCGGCGCTGGTAGCCCTAAGCCAATTAAACACAGCATCTCTACTCGACTGTATTCATACAGTTTTTTCTCAATGGCGACGGGAGAAACGAACTTACCTTTGGCTGTTTTAAACGTATCTTTGATTCGTCCTTGGATCGTCAGATAACCATCAGAGTCAATTGAACCTAAGTCTCCGGTGTGTAACCAACCTTGAGCATCAAAGGCTTCTTTGGAAGCAATGTCATTTTTGTAGTAACCAGAAAATACCCCTTTACTATGAACGAGTATCTCACCGTCATCGGTAATTTTTAAGCGAACTCCTGGCCCAGCATGGCCAACCGTTCCTATCTTATCGGCTCGGAAGGGGTAATTGATCGTACTGTAGGCAAATGATTCGGTCATTCCCCATGCTTCAGTAATATTTAAGCCAAGGCTGTGATACCACTCTAACAAGGCAGGTGAGACCGGTGCAGATCCACAACCCAGTACTCGTGCTTTATCCAGTCCTAAACCATCCGCTAATTTGCGTTTGATTAAGCTATTTATAAAGGGAATCTTGAGCAAAATATTCAGATTTTTCTGCGGAAGTTTGTCTTGAATACGTTGTTGGAACAACGTCCAGAGCCTTGGAACAGAGATAAACAACGTTGGGCGATGCATTTTCACATCTTCAATAAAAGTATCCAACGATTCAGGAAAAGCGGTTAAAACACCGCCTTGAATAGAGGTGCCAAGAATGTAAACACGTTCTGTGATGTGTGCGAGAGGCAAATAAGAAAACAGGCGATCATCTTTTTGAATACCGATTTGGGCGATCAATTGTTGCACTGCCCAAGCAAAAGCACCGTAGGTCAGCATTGCACCTTTTGGTACGCCCGAGGTCCCAGAGGTATAAACTATCGACATCAGTTTTTCATCATAATGTTCAGGCCGTTCTTCACTGGGTGGATACTGAGCAATCAAGTCTAAATATTGATGCTGGCACGCTGGTGCTGAAGTGTATGGTAGAGCAATGCTGATCAGCTCTGGCATTTTAGCTAAAACTTGGGCGGTAGCCTTACCATCGTCTAATTTACCGACAATGACTATTTTACTTTCACTATGGCTAGCACAATATTCAATCGTATCAGCACTCGCCGTTGGGAAAATGGGCACACTAACATAGTCACCGAGCATGATTGCTAAATCACATATGAACCACTCAGCGCAGTTTTTTGATATAAGCGCCACTTTATCACCAGGTTCTGCACCTAGGGCGCGTAGTGCTGAAACGAGACGTAGCGCTTGATCAGCGACTTGAGCGAAGGTGTATTCAACAAACTGCCGATTAATAATTTGTTTCAAGTAAACTTCGTTAGGACGAGTTTGTGCCCAAGTTAAGATCATTTCATTAGGGGGCGGGAGAGCACACTTAGTTTGACTTGGATTTGTTAACGGATTCATTCTCTAACTCCATGTATGAGGCAATGGCTATTCTATTTATGTTAAAATTTTGTAAATAGTAGCATGGCTATTGGAGTGATGAAGGTTAATTAACTCACATTTGTTAATGACAACAGAGTGATACCTCACAAAAATTACTCAAGTTAAGAAGCTGGGGATTCTCTATCTTTCGGATCGAGTTCTGGATAAGTCTCGCTAACCCGCTTTAAATAATCTTGATGATAACGCAGCGCGTTAACGCAATGTTTATCTAGCTTACCGGATACAACCATTTTTTCTAGTTCCAACAAGGCAAATGGAACAGACCAAGCTTGTTTGTAGGGGCGATGGCTCGTTAGTGCATCGAAAATATTTGCGACAGCAATAATACGAGCGGAGATAGGAATGGCTTCTTGTGTTAAGCCATAAGGATAACCACTGCCATCAAGAAACTCATGATGGTAGGCAACAATCTCTTTGAGTACGGCGATACTTGGATGTTCTGGAGCACCAATATCATCAATAATATCATTGATGATCTCAATGCCTTTTTCGATGTGTTGATTGAGTTGCTGTCTTTCATCCTGACCGAGTGAACAAGGTTTATTCAGTAATTCTGCTGGAATGGCCAGTTTGCCAATATCATGGCATTTAGAAAACTGGCTGATATTTTCTATTACCTCATCATCCAATTGGTAGACCGCTGCTACTTCTAGAGCTATGACACGCGCATAGCGGCTAATACGCTCTTTATGTTCTTTTGAATCTAACCAGTGTTCAGGCGATTTAGCATTAATGGCTTTGGTTGCATTGAGTAGCGATTGAACCAAATCGTATTCTGAGCTGATGACAAAACGTACAATATCGATAAACGATTTGAGTTGTGCGTATTTTTCTGGGCTAAAGGTATTTTTTTGTTTTGAATTTAAAAAAATAAAACCAATGAAGGTTTGATCATGGTAAACCGGTAAGGTCATTGATGATTGAAAACCTTGTTCAAATAACCATTGGCTATGCGGAGTGGTATGATTAACTTCGACTGAAATATCATTGAGATAGCGAACTTCACCAGATTGTGAACACGCTTTTAAACTTGGCAGATTATCGAGCGAGAGTGAGTAATGGAGTAGCTCACTCCCTTGATTATCACTATGAGCATAAGTTTTTAACTCGTTGCTCTCTTCATCGAATAGAGCGAAGGAGATACGAGCGATATTTGGCTCGACCGTTAGCATCCGTTGATGGATATCGGTTAACTGTTGGTTGAGTGTGCCCACTTTAGCAAAGAAGCTAGGCTTTTCTCCTTCATGATGCGTGTTCATGCGCCCTCCTTGCGGTGGTGTCATCATCGTCTCTAGTAAGTCTAGGCGATCCCTTAGAATTCACCTTGTTTGATGTACAAAAAATTGCTTCATTTTGTCACAAAAAGAAGCGAATAAGCGCGGTTGTCAGGTAGAACATGACTAATCCAAGAATTGGCCATTTCATGATTTTAAGTAACCATAAACCAATCAGTATTAATGCGACGTCCACAACGTTGAATACAGCACTGATAAACACCGGTTGATAAAGAGCGGCGAGTAATAATCCGACTACGGATGCGTTGACTCCGGTGAGAGCGCCTGAAACGGAGGGAAGATTGGCAAGATTTTGCCAGTGTTTGAGTACGCCTAAAAGCAGTAAAAATCCCGGTAAAAAGACACCGATGGTCGCGATGATGGCACCAGTGACAGGCGATGCGGGTAGCAAGTAGTAACCCAGATACGTTGCCAGTGTAAACATTGGGCCGGGTACTGCTTGAGCGGCGGCATAACCAGCCAGAAAAATATCGCTGCTTATTTGATCGGCTAACAAATTTTGCAGCAGAGGCATGACGACATGACCACCGCCAAATACCAAGCTACCAGCATGAAAAAACTGTTCGAATAAGAGTAAACTCGCACTTGAGCTGACTAGCCATGGTAGGCCAAATAAAATCGCTACAAATAAAACTAAAGGCCACCACGTTGGGTGAAATGGAGTGAGAGTGGCTGTAAGATGAGGCTTCTTTAGCCAGACGATACCGATGATGGCCGCCAGAATGATGACCAATATTTGCGGTAAAATACCGGGAAAACACAACAAAATAACGGCACTTAACAGCCCCAAGCTGGCGGTGGTTTTTGTTCGGCAAAAGTTTTGATACATTCCCCATGTTGCTTCGGCAACGACTACGACAGCGAGCAGTTTTAATCCATGGATCAGTAGCGCATATTGTGATGTATCAAGCCAATGACGACTGAAAGTGGCGAGTAAAATCATGATCATGATTGACGGGAGAGTAAAGCCAATAAAGGCTAAACCAGCGCCCAGTAATCCGCCTCTCTGATAGCCGATGGCGAAGCCAACTTGACTTGAACCTGGGCCGGGTAAAAACTGACTTAAAGCGACGATCTGTCCATATTGTTGATCGTTTATCCACTTCAATTTTTCAACAAACGTGTGTCGAAAGTAGCCAATATGCGCCGCTGGGCCGCCAAAACTTATCCAACCGAGCGTAAAAAATCGTATGAATATTTCCCACATCTTGTTCATCGTCCCAATCGCGAATCGAATATTTAACGAACCTGAGCAATCAGTTGATCGATGTGTTCAAGGTCAGTGGCGTTAACTCCGGCTAAGTTGCCATATTTAGGCATGGACCGATCATTTTCCCATGGCGCTTGCCAGCCTAAGGTATGGTCGACAAAATGGCGAGCAAACGCTTCAGAAACTTCCAAACACCCGGAGAGGACAGTATCAACGTAAGTTTGGACAATCGGACTGCGTGGACAAGGGGGTTGATATTGTTCGGTGACATAGACCCAAATCTCTTGATCGGTTTTAAGAGGATGCTGACAGTCTATTTGTTGATGAGAAAGTGCAATTCGTTGATATCCTCGCTCCCGGCGATCAAATTCAGCCAATCCAGTCTCATCGACTTCGAGTAGTACGCCATTCACTTGTCCTTGTCCTGGGGTGACCACTAAAGGTGAAAGCAAATAGCTATCATCCACTTTTCCCCAATAACGCACTAAACCATGAACAATCGCTGGAATTGCTTGTCCTGTCTGGCCTGTCAGTTGACGTGAAGCTGAGTTCATTAAGCTTCCGTAACCGAAAATATACATAGTGACTTCCTATTTAATGAGTTAAAAAACGCAAACGGCGCAATATCCAAAATTCCATCACAAAAATAGCAAGTAAGCCAGCACAAAAGACCCCAAAAGCGATAGGAGAGTCAGTACCGGGTATACCACCGACATTGACACCAAGTAAGCCAGTCAGGAACGTCGCGGGTAGAAAAATTGCCGTAATGACTGAAAATAAGTAAGTGTTTTGATTCATTTTTTCTGCATGATATTGGCGTAATTCTCCTTTGATAATATCCAACTCACTCAGAAAAAAATCTAAGGTTTCATTAATCCGAGTAATGGTATTGACGCTATGGCGTAAATTCAATTGTTTGCTTTTGGCTATCGCTATTTGACCGGTTTGATAATCTTCAAGGGCATATTGTTGAGGTTTTATAAATCGCTTAATTTTTAGCAGCGCTTTATGAGTTTGGATTAATTGCTCACTCAGTTCGGTTTCACTTTCAAATTGAGCAATTTTGGTTTCCACCGTATCGAGATAATCATCAATATTTTTGCTCAGCCCATCAATGATGGCGAGTATTACCTCAGCAAGATTTTTTGGTCCATTACCTTGTTGTAGTGCTTGGCTAATTAAATTAATGGTTTTTGAAGATATCTTACGGCTGGTAATCAAGGCGCCATGATAATAGAGAATTCGTACACTGAGCATGTCAGAAGGGTCGGCATTATCATTCAAATTAACCCCTCGTAGAATGAGCAGAAAACGTTGTTCGTCGTACTGTTCAAATAGAGGTCGAGTATCTTCGGCGAGTAAACTATCGATGATAGAAAGAGGAATAGCATTATCGATTAGCCATTCACGCAACCCAGCTTTATCTCGTTGGCAGTGGTACCAGTGCTCCGCTTCAATTTTTTGAGGATGCAGAGAAAGTTGTATCGTAGGAGTCGTGGCAAAAGACCAATGATCGAGAAGAAAATCCATTGAGAATCCTTGTCCTTGATAAAATAAACCCAAGTGATGAGTTATCAACATCACTTGGGGATGCTGTTAATCGAATCAGAATAAACTAAAAACCACGCATCTGAATACGGCGTAAGAACTCTGTCATGATACGATCGTAGAGCAGATCGCCGAGAATCGCATCTTCAACTTGATGATCAATACTCGGGTTATCATTGACTTCAATGACATAAACCTGTCCATCGATCTCTTTAAGATCGACGCCATACAGACCACTACCGATTAAGTTTGCTGCTTTTACGGCGACATCCACCACCGATTTAGGCACCTGCTTTAAATCGAAGGTTTCAAATCCACCCGATGAGACTCGGCCACTGCTGTGGTGCTGATAAATTTGCCAGTGTCCACGACTCATCATGTATTTACAGGCATAAATCGCTTGGCGGTTCATTACACCAATTCGCCAATCAAAATCCGTCGGCATAAAAGCTTGAGCTAAGATAAGCGCACTTTTGCTAAATAACGCATTGGCTTCTTTTTCAAGCTCTTGCTCATTACGAACTTTAACCACACCGCGAGAAAAGGCACCATCGGGAATTTTTAGTACCATAGGGAAATCCAGTTGTCCCATTAAGTAGTTTTTCCAATCGTTATCAAACCCTTGTACGATAACACTCTTCGGCGCAGGAACTTTATTGCGTTGTAATAACTCGGTCAAAAATACCTTATTGGTGCATTTCATGATCGATTCTGAATCATCCATCACGATCAGCCCCATTTTTTCCGCTGTTTTCGCAAAACGATAGGTATAGTTACTGATATTGGTGGTGGCGCGAATGAATAGGCCATCAAATTCGCCCAAACGAGACAAGTCATCAGGGGAGATCAACTCTAAGTTCATGCCTAATCGGTTGGCGGCGCGGCGAAAACGCTTCAATGCAGAAGGATCGGAAGGCGGCATTTTCTCCTCTTCATCGACCAACATCGCGATATCGTAGCGATACTTCTTCTCCTGTTTCGGTCTGCGCCAGATTTTACTTGAGAACAGCTCTAATGACTCAATGAAGAAATCTTGCTCACTGTCTTGCAGATCTTGAAAAGGGAATGGTGCAATGCTGTGAATTTGCCATTGCCCCTGAATTTTGGTCATTTTTAGTTCAATCACTGGCACCATAAACTGTTCGAACAGGCGCTGAGCCAGTTTGTCTAACCCTGTTTCTGGTGTGCGTCCAAAGTAGATTTTACAGTGGATAGCGTCGATGTTTTTACACAGTTTGTTGAGTTTTAAAAGCCCTGAAGACAGTAAAAACGGTTGGTTAATATCGTTAATTGCCATCACACGCGGGATCACTCGATGTCCACGGGCTTCGGCTAACAGAGAGCAGTAATATCCCGTACTCATGTAATCATAATCGCGACAAAGGTTCACCACCTGTACGCTGCGCTGTGAGGCTTTCCAGTCAGCATCTAAATATTGATCAACGCTGACGACTTGTTCTGAAGGGAAATACTGTTGCCAGTCACTGGCCTGATCGGTCACGATTAAAAGGTTTGCCATCGCTATATTCTTCCTAAATCAATAGGTCTATTATTGAGTCACAATCTTGCCAACCACTCTTTTCATCCTGTAAGGACGTCGTATGGACTTTCGTCTTGCGAAAAGTACTGATCTCGCTGCGCTTAATGCGTTAGAACAACAGCTGTTTGATGGAGATAAAATTTCTCCTCGTCAAATGAAGCGTTTTTTACATTCTAGCCATTCGGTGATTTTTGTCGCCGATTCCGGAACGGAGTTAGCTGGATATGCATTGCTACTATTTCATCAAGGTACACAGCTCTCAAGGTTGTATTCGATTGCCGTTAAACCTGATTTCAGAGGACGGAGGATTGCTCAAACGTTAGTTGAACAATGCGAGCGTGCTGCTCTTGATCAAGGTTTCACTACATTACGGCTAGAAGTTCGTGAAGACAATATAGCAGCAATAAAATTATATGAAAAAATGGGTTATCGCACTTTGAAGTGTTTGATCCATTATTACGACGATTTATGTGATGGTCGTCGGATGCAAAAACGTTTGACCCCTCATGGGCCTAAAGTTTTGCTGCCGATGCCCCTTTATGTACAAACCACACCGTTCACCTGTGGCGCCGCTTGCTTATTGATGAGTTTCTCTTGCTTGCGACCCTCTTTTGAACTGAGCCGCACCCAAGAGCTTCAGTTGTGGCGAGAAGCGACGACGATTTTCATGGCGGCGGGGCACGGTGGCTGTAGTGGACAAGGTTTAGCGTTAGCCGCAGCGAAACGAGGTTTTCATGTCGAGTTATGGAGCCAATCACAAAGTACCCCTTTCATTGATAGTGTTCGAGACCTCAATAAAAAGCAGGTGATTGAGTTAGTACATCTGGATTTTTGTGAGCAATTAGCTCATCAAGATGTGGCGATGATCGATGCTCCACCCACTCAGGAGCAGCTTGAAGCGTGGGTGACACAAGGGGCTTGCGTACTGTTATTGATCAGTACCTATCGATTTGATGGTAAAAAAGAACCTCACTGGATCATTTTAAGTGGTATGAGTGAAAAGTTTTTCTTTTTCCACGATCCTCATGCGGAATCTGAACAGCATGCGATGGCTTCAGCGTATGTTCCCGTCGGTAAAAAAGCCCTGTCGCAGATCATCGGCTTTGGTAAGCAAAAGCAAACCGCTTGTGTGGTGATTAGCCCAGCCAATGTTGCTGGTTAATTAGGCTCATCAGCGAACAAACGATAGAACAATAACAAAGGCCAGCGATCTGCTGGCCTTTGTTTTGATCATCGAACGGGTTAAGCCGTTGAACTCATTGGATGAAACTCAGTTATTGCTATGCAACTCACTGTTTAGCTCAACCGCTGACTTATTGGCTAAACACTCGATTTGACCGGTGATCGAATTGCGGCGGAATAACAGGTCGGAGACACCAGCGAGTTCGCGTGCTTTGATGATCTCAACTTCTTGACCTTGGTTATCGAGCATGCGGACTTTAGTACCAGCAGTGACATACAGTCCTGACTCTACCGTGCAGCGATCGCCAAGGGGGAAACCAAGACCAGCGTTGGCGCCAAGTAGTGAGTTTTCCCCAATCGAAACCACCACTTTGCCGCCGCCAGATAAAGTACCCATGATTGACGCACCGCCACCAATATCAGAACCATTACCGACAACAACCCCAGCGGAAATTCGTCCTTCCACCATGCTAACACCGGTGGTACCCGCATTAAAGTTAATAAAGCCTTCATGCATGACAGTGGTTCCTTCACCAACATGTGCACCAAGACGAACGCGAGCCGCATCAGCAATACGTACACCGGTTGGGACAATGTAATCAACCATTTTCGGAAACTTATCGACACAATCGATGCTTAATTGACGTCCGGCAAGGCGAGCTTCGATTTGACGCTCGGCAAGCTCTGGCAAATCAATCGGGCCTTCATTGGTCCAAGCAATGTTATGTAATAGACCAAAAATGCCATCCAGTACCGTGCCGTGTGGTTGCACAAGGCGATGAGAGATAAGCTGTAGTTTTAAAAAGCCTTCAGCGATTGAGCTTGGTTGTTCATCGGTCGCGAGGATCACCAAAATCAGCGGTTGAGTCGATAACGCGGCTTTACTGGCAAAAGCGGCATTGTCTGCTTGAGCATGGCTAGCAAAGGCATGAGCCAGTTGACCGCATTGCTCAGGTAAGATCTCAAGCACTTGATTACCCGATTGATAATTGCAAATACCAGCCAATACTTTGATTAAATCATCACTTGGATTTAGAACTGGATGAGGGAAAAATGCCTCAATGATTTTTCCGTCACGATTGAGTGTGGCCGTACCAAAGCCTAGGGCAAAATTCGCCATATAAGTTCTCCATTGATTGTATTTATTGTGCGGTCAGAGGCCGCAAGCTGAAAACTATCTTAAAGAGAGTTCAGCTTGGAAGAAAGGGCTAACCGTTTATCCGTCTATTCAACGATACCGTCTGTCTTTATAACGATAGATGCTCTTACTAGGATAAAAAAACCGCTGCAAGCAGCGGTTCGGATCCGTTAAGCAGCATCATCAACAGAGTCATCACTCTCGACCGCTTTGGGTTTTTTCGGTGGCGTCGGTTTACGTTTGGCACCGAGCGCGACCAGCACGTCTTCTTTGTTCTGCGCTAAGAACATCGCTAACTCTTCTTGCTTACTTTCATCTTCAATCAGAGCGCTTTTACCCAATAATTCGAACAGCTCATCTGCCATATCGAGCATTTTGTCATAAGCATCAGCTTCGGCTTTCGAGGTAAAAGTCATTTTCTCTTCTCCGTTGCGTTCCACCACGTACTTAACGATGACGGCCATGGTTCATCCTCTATGTTGTGCTAAATAATTACTGGCTTTTTATACAGTTTTTATTCAATAAAGTCTAGATTAAGCCGTCAAACTGAGAGGCTAAACGTTGGATTGGTAACAAAAGGCGATAAAGCTTTTCAAAAGCGGACTTTGGTACTTTTCTTTATGCACTAGCACCCAAAAGCGTCGTTGCATATCGAGAGGGACCGTCAGTTGCTTGACTCGCCCATCTTGTAATGCGCAGTGGGCAGCCAGCTGTGACAGACAACCTAAACCTAACCCAGCTGAGACACTGTTAATTAATGCTTCGGTAGTGTTGAGCTCAAAACTCTCTTGCCACTGCTCAATACGTGGCGCGACAACGCGCATAAAAAACTCTCGAGATCCCGAGCCAGCCTCTCTGAGTACCCACTGGCTGTGTTCAAAATCGCTCAGGGTTACATTCGATTTTGTGGCGAGCGGATGATCTGGGGCGCAGATAATACACATTTCATCTTGGCTAAATTGACGCGAAATCAATTGGGGATGCAGGGTCTTGCCTTCGATTAAAGCAACGTCTAACTCATAATCGACCAGTTTTTGACAAATCAGTGCTGAATTAGAAATAAATAGGCTTTGTGCATGATGATCGTATTGTGAGCGAAAGGCGCTAATTAAATAAGGCGCTAACTGATTACCAATCGTATCACTGGCTCCAATGCGTAATTGGCCAGCGAGGGTATTTTGCTGATCAAACAGATGATGCAGATCTTTGGCGCGTCCCAGCAATTCATCGGCTAAAGGTAATAGCTTTTGCCCTTCTTGATTGAGGATTAACCGATTATTGACGCGATCAAACAGCGCATGCCCCAAGTGTTTCTCCAACTCAGCCAAGGCTGAACTCACCGCCGCTTTAGAAAGAAATAGTGCCTCGGCAGCTTCAGTGAGGGTTTTGTGCTGAGTAATGGTCATAAACACATTGAGCTGTTTTAACGAAATGGGACTGGCCATAGGTTGTTTAGTTTTATTGAACGTAGGTTATAAATAATCAGATATATTCAAACGTTAAGCAAGGGTATCATGCGCGTATTGCGATAATAAGCCGGGTTGAGGTCAGTATGATTCAAGCAGCAAAAACAAAAGTGATGGGAGCACCAACACCCATGGCCGGATTGGCATTAGGTATTGCCAGTTTAGGTTGGAGCTGGGAAAACCTTGCCAATTTACAAGGCTATGGTCAGTGGCTTGGCGCAGCGCTAGCCAGTGTGCTGTTGATTATTTTAGCGTTCAAGTTTCTTTTACATAATCATTTACTCCGCCAAGATTTGGCGCATCCTGTGGTAGGCAGTGTCGTGCCCACTTTTGCTATGGCGTGCATGGTCGTGTCTCATTCAGTGGGCCAATTCTCACCACTCTTTGGTGATGGATTGTGGTTGTTGGCGGTGCTATTGCACGTCATCTTCTTGGTAAGTTTTGTTTATCATCGTGCTAAAGCGTTTGAATTGCACCATATGGTGCCGAGCTGGTTTGTACCACCAGTGGGGATCATTGTGGCTGATGTGTCATTTTCTGGTAACCCGCTATTGGCTCCGATTGCTCATGCAACCTTAATCTTTGGTATGTTGGCCTATGCGGTAATGCTACCGATGATGATCTATCGTTTTATGTTTACCCATCAAGTACCCGATGCGGCCAAACCCACTTTGGCGATTTTGGCAGCGCCAGCGAGTCTCTCTTTAGCGGGCTATTTAACGGTTACAGCAGAGCCTTCGCCGGTGATCATTGCTCTATTATTTGGTATTGCGGTATTAATGACTGCGATTATTTACCTCGCGTTTACTCAATTACTGCGTTTACCTTTTAGCCCAGGTTATGCCGCGTTTACTTTCCCGATGGTGATTGGTGCTACTGCATTATTTAAAACCGCCCATTGGATGGAAAGCATCAATCTCGATCCTCACTATGTGCAGCAGGTTCATGCCCTTGCCAGCTTTGAACTGATGGTGGCCACCGTGGTGGTTGGATACGTAGCGCTACGTTACCTGATGTTCTATTTTCCAGCTCGTTCATTGGCTGGTCAGACAAGATAATCATCCTATATTAGGGGCAACAGACCCTAGGAAAATTATCCAGTTAACAGCACTTATGCTACTCTGAACCTTCATTAAGGGCAGAGTAGTGTGAGTGTATTGTGTTTACCGTTTATCATTCGAATAACGTTGAAATCCTCAAAACGCTGTTAGTTCAGTTGATCAAAAACGACCCGTTAGCGCACCCGTTTGACAAAGAAAAAATCCTGGTACAAAGCTCAGGCATGTCACAATGGCTGAAGATGGCGTTAGCCAAAGAAATTGGCATTGCGGCGAATCTTGAGTTTCCATTACCCGCCAGTTTTATTTGGGAGATGTTCACCCAAATTTTACCTGAGGTGCCAAAGCGCAGCGCTTTCAATAAAGAGGCGATGACTTGGAAACTGATGCGCTTGTTACCAACTCTGCTCTCTCATCCACAGTTCGCGGCGTTAGAACGCTATCTAGAGCAAGACGAAGACCATTCTAAGCTCTATCAACTGGCGGAAAAAATTGCCGATATTTTCGATGGTTATTTAGTGTATCGCCCAGATTGGATCGCTCAATGGGAAGCGGGAGAGGAAGTTAAAGAGCTCGATGACGAGCATCCTTGGCAAGCGATATTATGGCAAGCCCTATATCAAGATACCCTCCAGCAAGGTCAATCTCATTATCATCGCGCCAATTTGTATCAGCGCTTTATTGAGCACTTAGCCAGTGGTGTGTTGGACATCAGTCAGCTTCCCAAGCGATTGTTTATTTTTGGTATTTCCTCCTTACCGCCACGCTATTTGGATGCGCTACGAGCACTCGGTGAACACATTGATGTGCACTTAATGTTTACTAACCCTTGCCAGCATTATTGGGGGGATATTCGCGATCGAAAAACCTTGGCCAAACTGGAGAGCCGCCAGCGCAAAATGCTGGCGCTACAAAATAATGAGATTCAACTGGCTGGTCAGCGCTCGCCACTGAAAGGTGGTATAGAAGCCAACTTGGCTGATGAGCTGCACAATGAAGCGTCAGTGGGCAATAACTTGTTAGCCTCGATGGGCAAATTGGGGCGCGATAATCTCTATTTATTGTCGTTACTCGATTGCGAAGAGTTAGAGCTGTTTATGGCACCGCCGCGCGATAGTTTATTGCATCATCTGCAAGCGGATATTTTGCATTTAGAAGAGCATCAAAATGAGCAGCAATTAGACAGCAGTCAGCACAAACAATGGATTGCGAGCGATGATGCTTCACTGACCTTGCATGTGTGTCATAGCCCAATGCGAGAAGTGGAGGTATTGCATGATCAATTGTTGGCGATGTTTGATGCTGACCCTGATCTCAAGCCGCGTGATATTATTGTCATGGTACCGGATATTAACGCTTACAGCCCAGCGATTGCGGCGGTGTTTGGTAATGCACCTGGGGAGCGCTTTATTCCTTATTCGATTTCTGATCGCACGGCGGATCAAGAAAGTCCGATATTAAAGGCCTTTATGCAGTTGGTTCGCTTACCTGAGTCACGTTGTTTAGCCTCTGAGTTACTCGAATTACTGGAAACACCAGCGATAATGGCGAAGTTTGCGGTTAATGAGCAAGAGTTTGCGCAAGCTAAGTTATGGGTTGAAGCCGCTGGGATCCGCTGGGGGCTGAATGCTCATACCGCCGAGCAATTTGAGCTACCAGCAACCGAGCAAAATACGTGGCAGTTTGGTATTGAGCGCATGTTACTAGGCTATGCGATGCCCGCTTCCGCAGGCTTGTTTGCGCAAGGTGAATATGGCTTAGCACCTTATAACGAAGTGCAGGGATTAAACGCTGAGTTGGCGGGGAAATTGGCCCATTTTATTCAGCAAATCAGCCACTATCGTGCACGTTTGGCTGACACTCAAACCATCGAACAGTGGCGCAGCCTGCTGGGTCATTTGTTGGATGATTTTTTCCAAGTCGATATTGATGGTGAGCTGACGCTGAAGTCGATTCGCGATACGCTAGCACAATTGCAAGATCAGCTGCTGGACGCCAAATACGATCAAGCTTTGGCGGCGACGATTATCACTGATTATCTTGATAATAAATTGTTGGCGACACGAGTGAGTCAACGCTTCTTGGCTGGTCAAGTGAACTTTTGTACTTTAATGCCAATGCGTTCGATCCCTTTTAAAACCGTCTGTTTGTTAGGTATGAATGATGGTGTTTATCCGCGTACCATGGCCAAAGACAATTTCGACTTGATGAATACACGTCCGCGAACGGGAGATCGTTCACGGCGAGATGATGATCGCTACCTATTTTTGGAAGCGCTACTTTCAGCGCAGCAAACCCTCTACATCAGTTACGTTGGTCGCTCAATTCAAGACAATACCGAACGAGTCCCTTCGGTGTTAGTGGCCGAGTTGCTGGAGTATTGTCAGTTAAACTATTGCCTACAAGGGGATCAGTCATTAACGAGCGATCAGTCAGCGGAGCGATTAAGCCGAGCGTTAACTCATCTTCATGCCATGGTACCGTTTAGCTCACAAGCGTTTTTAGCTTCGCCTGCTAGTTACGCGAAAGAGTGGTTACCAGCGGCTAATCGGCAAGGGCAAGCGCGGAGTGAATTTAATCGTGCGTTAACGGATTATTTACTCGATGCTACCTTTCCTTTGAGCCTAGATCTGGTGGAGTTACAGCGTTTTTGGCGCTTACCCGTTCAGTACTTTTTTAATCGCCGTTTGAAAGTCTCCTTTGAGCCACCGCAATCGGTGATGGAAGATGAAGAACCTTTTGCTTTAAACGGCTTAGAGAGTTATCAACTGCGCGAACAACTGCTTGATATCGTTTTGACACAGCCAAATGACGCTCAAGCACTGAGCCGCTTTTTTAGCGAGCAACGTGCACAGGGCAAATTACCGATTGGTGCGTTTGGTGAACTGGAATTTGAAACGAACCGAGTTCAAGCTCAAGAATTGGCTGCAAAGATCGAGTTTCTGTGTCATTCGCCCCTTGAAGATCAAGAAATCAATTTGCGTCTGCAGCCATGGAGCGAGGGCAAAACCGTCCATTTAACCGGATGGCTGACCAAATATTATCAATCGGGTTTAGTGTGTTATCGCAGTGGGGCGGTTCGAGCTCAGGACTACCTCGCGGCATGGATCGATCATCTCGCCCTTGCGGCAATGGGGAGTCAGGCGGCAACGCATCTGATTGGTTACGATCGTAAACAGGGAGTACAACATTGGCGCTATCCAGCGATAAATCAACAGCAAGCGCAAGCATTACTGGCTGAATTAGTGCGCTTGTTTTATCAGGGCATGAATGAGCCATTAGCGTATTTTCCGAAAACGGCATTAGCCAGTATTGAAGCTGGATTTAACCGTGGTCAATGGCACGAAGATAGCGAGAAAGCATTGAAAAAAATGGCCGATAGTTTCAACGATAGTTACATGAGTCATGGTGAAGGTAGCAATGTATACATTGCCCGTATTTGGCCACAGTGGGATGAGCCGCTTGCAGAGCAAGTTCGCCTTCTCGCCAGTCTGGTGCTTCAAGCGCCAAGGTTGGCCGCGCAATCCATGACTGAAATGGAGTCTTGATGCGATGAGCAAAATTAACGCCAGATTATTAGCATTTGCGCTTAGTCTTATATCGGTGTGCTTTGACACACAAGGGCATTCAAAGGTTAATGACTTATGAGTAGCACATCGTCAGCGGTCGTCACACCGTTAGATCCCCTTACTTTTCCACTGCATGGCGCGCGATTGATTGAAGCGTCAGCGGGCACTGGAAAAACCTTTACCATTGCAGGTTTATATTTACGCTTATTGCTTGGGCATGGCGATGCCACTACTCGCCACCCAACGCCACTGACGGTAGATCAAATTTTGGTGGTGACGTTTACGGAAGCGGCCACGGCAGAATTACGCGATCGTATTCGTCAGCGTATTCATCTAGCGCGACTGGCTTTTTTGCGCGGCTCTAGTGATGATCCTGTCATTCAAGGTCTGTTGGCTGATTATGACGATCACATCTTGGCTGCCAAGGTTTTATTGCAAGCCGAACGACAAATGGATGAAGCGGCGGTGTACACCATTCACGGCTTTTGCCAGCGGATGCTGACGCAAAATGCATTTGAATCAGGGAGCCGTTTCAACCATGAATTTATCACCAATGAAAGTGATTTAAAGGCGCAAGTGGTCGCCGATTATTGGCGTCGCCAGTTTTATCCATTGTCGCTTGAGTTGGCGGCGGAAGTTCGTCGTTTATGGCCGTCCCCACAGGCGTTATTAGAAAAAATTGACGGCTACTTAACGGGCTCTCCCTTGAGTTTATCGGTTCAGGCGATGGAGGGAGAATTAAGCGCACTGTATCAAACGTGCCTAGCACGAGTGGCGGAGTTAAAGCAGCAATGGTTGCAACATCATCAAGATATCACGCCTTGTATTGAAGGCTCAGATTTGCACGCTGCAACGAAAAAAGCACTGCTCAAGCGGGTCGATTTTTTAACTCAGTGGGCGCATCAAACCTCTCATCAATTGCTGTTACCCGACGAGCTAACGGAATTCACGCAAACTGGCTTAAACGCTAAATCGAAAAAGGGCAATCCACCCCAGCATGCTTTGTTTGTCATGATTGAAGATTTTTTATCTCAGCCGAATGACTTATATGCGCCGTTGCTGGCTCATGCGATTGCCCATTGTCGCCATCGCCTAGCGAAGGCCAAAGCGCAGAAGCAATGGTTATCGTTTGATGATCTGTTAACTCAACTGTCAGCGGCGATTGATCAAGATGAATCAGGACAATTAACCGAGCGAATTCGCCAATTATATCCGGTGGCGATGATCGATGAGTTTCAAGATACCGATCCGCTGCAATACAGCATTTTTAGTCGCATCTATTTGCCACAAGCCGAATGTGGCTTATTAATGATTGGCGATCCAAAACAGGCGATTTATGGTTTTCGGGGCGCGGATATCTTTACCTACATCAAAGCTCGTCAGCAGGTGAGTGCCCATTACACCTTAGGTACTAACTGGCGTTCTAGCGCACAAATGGTGAGCGCAGTTAATCAGTTATTTAGCTCATCGACTAGCCCTTTTATGTATGATCAAGACATTCCGTTTTTGCCGGTTGCCGCTAGCCCGAACGCCGATAAGCGACAATGGCTACTCAACGGGCACAGCCAACCAGCCTTAACCTATTGGCTGCAAGAGGCCGATAAACCAATCCCCAAAACGGAATACTTATCCTGCATGGCTAAGGCGTGTGCAAGTCAGATCCAAGCTATTTTAACTGCCGCACAGCATCAGCAAGCGTATTTTAAAACCACGCATGGGCAAAAGCTGATTCAGGCTGGTGATATTGCGGTGTTGGTTCGCACTGGCAGCGAAGGGCGGATGATCAAACAAGCCCTTGCTGAGCAAGGCATTGCCAGCGTTTACCTTTCCAATCGAGATAGTGTATTCAGTAGCGATGTCGCGTTAGATATGCAGCGCTTATTACAAGCGGTGCTCACCCCTGACGATGAACGGGCGTTACGCGCGTGTTTAGCATCGCCCTTATTTGCTCTGGATGCGCTGAGTTTGGATGAGTTAAACAACAATGAAATCGTTTGGGATAAGGTACTTAACGAGTTCAAAGGCTATCGTCAATTATGGGCGGAGCGTGGTGTATTGCCTATGCTACGTAATGTTATGAGCAAGCGACACATTGCGGAGCGTTGGTTAGCAGAGCCTAATGGTGAGCGTCTGCTCACCGATTTTATGCACATCGGTGAGCTGCTGCAGCAAGCTCGGCAAGAGATCGACAGTGATCATGGCTTATTACGTTGGTTAGCTCAGGGGATCAGTGATGCACTGCACGGCTTAGGTGGTCAAGATGATCAGATCCAACGTTTGGAATCAGAACAAAATTTAGTGCAAATTGTTACTATCCATAAGTCGAAAGGCCTTGAGTATAATTTGGTCTTTTTGCCTTTTGTGACCAGTTATCGCAAAGCCAATGAAGCGAAATACTACGACTCAGCAAAGGATCAAACCATACTCGATATCACTGATAGTGAAGCCGCGCTTGAACAAGCCGATAAAGAGCGCTTGGCAGAAGATCTGCGTTTGATTTATGTTGCCTTGACGCGTGCGGTCTATGGCTGTTTTATCGGTATCGCGCCGCTGCGCAATGGTCAGTCGAGCAAAGAGCCGACAGGGGTTCATTTAAGTGCCATTGGTTACTTATTGCAAAAAGGTCAGGCAGGAGGCATCGCCGATTTACGTTTGGCTCTCGATGCGCAAAGTAACGCCGAGGTGACTATTAGCGAGCCGCCAGCAGCGCGAGCAGAAGTCTTCACTGTGATGGATAAAGAGAGTGAGATAATACTGAGCGCGCGCACGTTACAAAGTCATATTGATCGTCATTGGCGGGTAACGAGTTATTCTGGTTTAGTTAAGCAATCGAGTAAAGCGGCTCACCATGAACCAAGTTTGGAAGTGGCAGGCTTTGATATTGATTCCGCCGATGAGCAGAGGCTCACACCGTTGACGAACGCGGAACGATCGATTTTTAGTTTTCCTCGTGGTGCTGCGCCGGGAACGTTTTTGCACAGTTTGTTTGAAGTGGTGGAATTTACCCAACCGGCCAGCAGTGCTGATAATCAACGCTTAATCATCGACCTCATGGC
This sequence comes from Vibrio sp. 11986-1-5, assembly GCF_963878025.1. Classification (NCBI taxonomy): domain Bacteria; kingdom Pseudomonadati; phylum Pseudomonadota; class Gammaproteobacteria; order Vibrionales; family Vibrionaceae; genus Vibrio; species Vibrio sp. 11986-1-5. The sequence continues at coordinate 127,126 of NZ_CAWNVW010000050.1, read as the reverse complement.
TCGTGAGCAGATTGATCTGGAATGGTTACCTGTGTTGCAGCAGTTGGTGGATACCGTTTTAGCGACCCCGCTCGATGGTAAGGCATTACGTTTAAATCAAAAAAATGCCAGTCAACGTTTGGTGGAAATGGAATTTCTTTTGCCGATTGAGGTGTTGAGCGCACCGAGCCTCAATCGCGTTGTGCAGCGTCATGATCCTTTATCTGCCAAAGCAAGCGAACTCGGCTTTTATCCGGTACAAGGCATGCTCAAAGGGTTTATTGACTTAGTGTTTGAACATCAAGGTAAATATTACTTATTAGATTGGAAGTCTAATCATTTGGGCGATGAGATCAGCGCTTATCATGGCGAACGTTTAAAAGCGGCGATGATAGAACACCGCTACGATTTACAATATCAACTTTACGCGCTAGCGCTGCATCGTTTTTTACGTAGCCGCCTGGTTGATTATGATTATCAGCGTCACTTTGGTGGTGTGTATTATCTGTTTTTACGCGGTATTGATGGTCATTCGGATCACGGTATTTTCTCTACTAAGCCGAGCCTTGAATTACTGACCGAGATGGATGCATTAATTGATGGTAAAACACTGGAAACTCGCACGACAGAGGTGGGACAAATGGAGTTAGATTTATGAGTGACTCTTTGCTCTACACACTACAGCAGTTGGTACAACAAGGCATAGTACGGCAACTGGATTATCAATTTGCCCGTTTTATTGCTGAAAAGAGCCAAGCTCAATTAGGCGCACAAGATAGCCAAGTACTGGGTTTTATTGCCGGAGTGGTCAGTGTGGAGCTGGCTAAGGGACATATTTGTTTACCCTTATGGCGTGAAAACCCGACGGCTTCTGAGCCCTTGCTACTGACCGCGGCTGATTTTAGTGCCAAGTTAGGTTTATTTGGCGACGCGGCGCTGCACGTCAATCAGCAGTTACAAGCCGTAGACTGGCTAAAAGTTCTACAAGCTTCTGATTTGGTTGGCCAGCAAGGGGAAGCGGTTCCGTTAATGTTTGATGGTCAACGTCTGTATTTACACCGTTATTGGCACTATGAGTTGACCTTAGCCGAGCGCTTACTTAGCTTTGGGTCACCGATGAGCTTAAAGCCTACTGATGTCCAAAAGCTAAAAACCTTACTCGATAACTTATTTGCTCGTCAATATCATAGACTGTTGGCCGAGCTACAAGCATTGCCAGCAAGCGCTAATTCATTAACTCGTCAACAAGTGGTGTGTGATTTTCTGGATGTCGTCAACCCACAACAACTAGATTGGAACACGATTGATGCTGCTATTAGCGGTGCCCGTCAAGTAAAAGATCTCACTTGCTTAGAGACTTTGATCCCACAGTCGGTTTGTATTAATTGGCAAAAAGTGGCAGCGGCGGTGGCATTGACCCGGCGCTTTGCGGTGATCTCTGGCGGACCGGGCACAGGTAAAACCACCACAGTGACCAAATTACTCGCCGCGCTAATTGCTCAAGCCGATCAAGAGGATAAAATCCCCACTATTAAGCTGGTTGCTCCAACCGGTAAAGCGGCGGCGCGCTTAACCGAATCAATTGGTAAGGCGGTGGCTGAATTAGCGGTTGAGCCAGAGTTAAAAGCGGCCATTCCTACCGAATCGAGCACTTTGCATCGTTTGTTAGGAGCCATGCCGAACAGTGTCGAATTTCGTCATCATCAACGTAATCCTTTACACCTCGATATTTTGGTTGTCGATGAAGCGTCGATGGTCGATTTACCTATGATGGTAAAACTGATCGAAGCACTGCCCAAACACGCTCGATTAATTTTATTAGGCGATAAAGATCAATTAGCGTCTGTGGAAGCAGGGGCGGTGTTGGGCGATATCTGTTCATTTTTAGTTCAAGGATACCATCGCCAGCACAGTGAACGATTAGCCGCCTTAACCGGTTATGAAACACTACTGGCCTTGTCATCCGTTAATGCCACGCCGATTGCCGACAGCTTATGTATGCTGCAAAAAAGTTACCGTTTTGATGTGCGCTCTGGTATCGGTCAATTGGCTAAAGCCATTAATCGCGGCCAACCGAGCGCGGTAGATGAGGTGTTCAAGCGCGATTATAGCGATATCTCGCATCATGCATTAAACAGTGAAAATTATAACCAGATGCTGAAAACGCTGGTAGAGGAATATGGCCGCTATTTGCAGCGCCTTGAACTGGCGATGGTTAGTCCGGCAACAGAAACTCAAGAGCAACAAGCGAAAGCCGCGCTGGAGTGTTTCAATCAGTGCCGCGTGTTGTGCGCTGTTCGTGAAGGGGATTTTGGGGTGAATGGCTTAAATCAACGTATCGAGCGAGCACTGGCGGCGCGGCGCTTGATTGATGTGCAAGATGAGCTTTGGTATCACGGTCGGCCCGTGATGGTTACTCGTAACGATCACGGCTTAGGGTTATACAATGGCGATATTGGTTTATGCATACTGGACAAGAGTGAAGCCGAACCTCGTTTGAAAGTCTATTTTGAATTACCCGATGGCAGCGTAAAGGCGATTTTACCGAGTCGAGTGCCTGAACATGAAACGGCTTATGCTATGACGATACATAAATCGCAGGGCAGTGAATTTGACTTAACCTTGCTGATTTTACCGCCAGATTTTAGTCCGATATTAACGCGTGAGTTGATTTACACTGGCGTAACGCGCGCCAAAAAGCGTTTAATGCTATTTAGCGATTTATCCACCATGAAGCGTGGGATTCAGTTAAAAACGGAACGTGCCAGTGGTTTAGTGGCTAGGTTAACCGCCTCTTAATCCGCTATTTATATACCCTTCCGACTTGAAGCTGCAGGGGGTTGGCTACGTTCGTTCGCCCCAATCACATAGTCTATCTATGCTCATGGGGATTATGAGAGCCATCCATGGCTCTCACCAAAGGCCAGCCTACGGCTGTTCAAATTTGTTCCAGACAAATTTGTCACTCACTTGCCGCCTACCTGCAACTCCAAGTTGTGTGGGTATAGTAATAGGCTTACCATCCATAATCTGCTCATAGAGGGTAAGCCTAATACACTGGCAATGTACGACTTATTGCTTTTTTATCGTACGTATTTCTGGTCAATCGACTACAAACGTAACACCAGAATTTTTGAGCGGCGTTGGTAGTTGTATAAACTTTGTTTAGCAACAGGAAGAGATTCGACTCCTACTTCAATAAAGCCTTGCTCACGAAACCAATGCAAACTGTGCGTGGTTAACACAAACAGACGTTGGATACCCATTTGCTTTGCTTGATGTTTCATATGGTTGAGTAATAGCAACCCTCGATTGCCATCACGATATTCAGGATGAATCGCTACACAAGCCATTTCTGCCATCCCTTCATCAAGATAAGAATACAGGGCCGCACAACCGATCAGTAAGCGGTCTTTTTCAATGATGGTAAATTTATGGACTTCTTGTTCGAGTTGTTCGCGAGAACGGCGCACGAGAATACCTTGCTCTTCTAATGGCCGAATAAGATCAAAAATACCACCAATATCATCAATACTTGCCTGACGGACCTGTTCGGCACTGGCCATCACCACTTGAGTCCCAATACCGTCAAAAGAGAACAATTCTTGAATCAGTGCGCCATCTTCTTTATAGCTGATCAAATGGCTGCGTGGTACACCAGCGCGGCAAGCGGCAATTGCCGCGCGAAGAAAACGTAACGTGCCAGTCGGGTCTTCACTTTTCGCAATTGGGCATGACTCTAAACGCTCGACGATACGTTCGACTTCATTCGGTAATAGCTCTGCAATCGCATTACCCTGCTCATCAATAATGCCCTGTTCAGAGCAAAAACCGATTAACTTATCGGCTTTAAGGCGAATTGCGACTTGAGTTGCCACCTCTTCGGATAGCAGATTAAAACATTCACCAGTGACGGAGCTGGCGATAGGGCCTAGTAAAACAATCGATCCATGCTCAAGAGTACGATTAATACTATCAATATCGATACGACGAATACGACCACTGTGGCAATAATCGACGCCATCGTCTATACCTAATGGTTGAGAGATAACAAAATTACCACTTACGACGTTAAGTTGGGTGCCAGCCATTGGTGTATTGTTGAGACTCATGGATAATTGAGCGGTAATGGCTAACTGTAATTGTCCAGCGGCTTGCATAACCAACCTTAACGCTTCTTCGTCAGTCACGCGAATACCTTTATGGTAAGGAGTGGTTCGCTGCTGGGCTTGCAAAATCTGATTGATTTGTGGCCTTGCTCCATGAACCAATACTATTTTAACGCCAAGGCTATGCAGTAAAGCCAAGTCGCTAATAATATTAGCGAAATTTTTATCTGCAATCGCCTCGCCGCCAATCATGACCACCATGGTTTTACCGCGATGAGCGTTAACATAAGGCGCGGATTGTCTAAATCCTTTGACTAGAGCTGTGCTGCGAATTTTCACTTTATCATACCGAAGTGTTTAAATATGTCTAAATAATGACTTTTTATTCAATTTTTAACAAGCGGTTTTAGCGATAAAATGGAGATTTTTTATGATGGATTTGGTCAAGAAAAGATTTAGTCATTTCTTGGGATATGGGTTGTATGGTTTTACACCTAATTACCCCAAGAGCTGTGAGTAATAAGAGGGGCTTTTATGGGGATAGTATTAAGAGCCACTCATTGACGATGAGATAAGCAAGTGAGTACGAATTCAACTCGTAATAAAAAATGGTTAGAGCGAATATTAATTGTCGCTGTTCTGCTTGGTGTTTCGGTGGTGGTTTTACTGTACAGCCAAGTATTTAATCGCTTAGCCGATTCTTTTTCACCATCAAAAAGTGAAATCTATGGATTGTGGATTGAGCAGAATGTCGCTCCGTATGCCGCACAAAGAATTTATGTGCAAGCGGATGCGATCATGATCGATGGGCGTATGGTGACAACCCATTATGACTTTAACGGGCGGCATTTGAGTTTTTATATCGGCGATCAAAAGATGGAGTATCGGATGCTCAATGATCAATACACAGAAATGCGATTAGTCTCTAAAGCGCATTATAATCCGACGTTTCAATTGTCAGAAAAGTATCAAAAAAACCTTCGTTAACAATTCAGCCATTGCGCTTCACTGTGGAGTTTGTCATGCTTTTTGATGAAACCCAACATGGATAACTCCCAGTGATAAAACGATTACTTTCTTGTGCTACGTTAGCGCTTCTGTTTGGTTGCGCTCAGCCGACCGATCGCGCGCAACAATATCTTGATGAGCAATTTCCTGATATTTTAAATCAGGTTGAGCAACTCCATTCGAATACACCGCGTGATTTTTCTAAGTTTGCCGCACAAAGTGAGCAAGTGATCACTAACTCTCCTTCTATGGCTGCAATTTATCAGCCGTTATACGAAAAGCTCAATGAGTGGGCGATGCAAAGCGGCGACCCAGCAGAATTAGCACAATTTGGTGTGCAAACGGCGCAAATGGGCGGAGGAGACAAACGAGGTAATGTTTTGTTTACTGGTTATTTTTCACCAGTGATGGAACTGCGTCATACTGCCGATGAGGTTTATCGTTATCCGGTTTACGCTTTACCAGATTGTAGTGATAACTGCCCAACCCGAGCGGAAATCTACGCAGGGGCTTTAGCGGGGCAAGGCTTAGAAATTGGCTATGCCGCCAACTTAATCGATCCATTTATTATGGAAGTACAAGGCAGCGGTTTTGTTCATTTTGAAGATGATGACACGCTCGAATACTTTGCTTATGCCGGTAAAAATAATAAAGCCTATGTCAGTATTGGCCGTATTTTAATTGAACGAGGTTTGGTTGAGCGCGCCAATATGTCATTAAAAGCGATTAAAGAGTGGGTGCTGGCGAATGATGAGGCGACGGTACGCGAGTTATTAGAGCAAAACCCTTCTTATGTCTTTTTCCGCCCTAGTGCTGCTGCTCCTGTCACCGGCAGCGCGGGTATCCCTCTATTACCGATGGCTGCGGTAGCAGGGGATCGCACTATTTTACCCATGGGTACGCCTATTTTAGCTGAAGTACCGTTACTGAATGCTGATGGAAGCTGGTCTGGTGTGCATCAATTGCGTTTATTGATCGTGCTTGATACTGGCGGCGCTGTGAAACAAAATCACCTCGATTTGTATCATGGCATGGGGTATCGCGCAGGTATTGAAGCCGGACATTATAAGCACTTTGGCCGGGTATGGAAGCTGGGGTTAGAGAACTCAGCGACACAAGCGCCTTGGGCTTTGCCGCCTGAAAAACGACAATAACACGACACAGCCTAGACTTTTTTATCAAGAGTGCGTATAAATCGCACTCTTTCTTTTTGCCTCTTTTATACAGTGTGGATGCTTGTTATGCGTGAACTCGATACGCCTGCCTCAGACAATTACAATCAGCGTTTTGGCGGAACTCGCCGCTTGTACGGTGATAAACAAGTGGAGATCCTCCGTGCCGCTCATGTGTGCGTAATTGGTATTGGTGGTGTCGGTTCGTGGGCGGTGGAAGCGCTCGCTCGCTCTGGTGTTGGCGAACTGACACTGATCGATATGGATGATGTCTGTGTCACCAATATCAATCGTCAAATCCATGCAATGACGGGGACGATAGGCAAAAGCAAAATAGAGGTCATGGCTGAGCGAGTGACATTGATCAACCCTGATTGTAAGGTCAATTTGATTGATGACTTTATCAACGCTGAAAATCAAGCTCAGTACCTTAATGACAGTATGGATTATGTGTTGGATGCGATTGATAGCTTATCTGCCAAAGCCTCGCTGTTGGCTTATTGCCGCCGCAATAAAATCAAGGTGATTACTATTGGTGGTGCAGGTGGTCAGACCGATCCGACACAAATTAAAGTGGCCGATTTAACAAAAACCATTCAAGATCCTTTAGCGAAAAAGCTTAAAGATCGCTTGCGTCGTGATCATCATTTTCCAATGAATCCGGCACGTAAATTTGCTATTGAGTGCGTGTTTTCTACCGAGCAACTTAAATATCCTCAAGCTGATGGTACGGTGTGCGCCGCTAAATCAAGCGCGGAAGGACCCAAGCGTATGGATTGTGCCACTGGATTTGGCGCGGCAACCGTGGTGACGGCAACCTTCGGTTTTGTCGCAGTTGCGCGGATCATTGATAAACTTATCCAGAAACATTCAGCGTAAATTTCTGTAGCAATTGAGTCAGTTGCTGCAGCGTCGAAACGTTTACCTCATCATTCATTACGGAGCTTATCATTGATGTCCACTTTGCCTAACCATCCGTTTGGTTTCACTATTACTGATGCGCACATTCTTGCCACCATGCAGTCATTACAAGGTTGGGAAGCGCGTTATCGACAGCTGATCCTCTGGGGTAAGCAATTGCCCGTTATGGAGGAGCGTTTAAAAAGTGATCAAGCCGTTGTCGCGGGATGTGAAAGTCAGGTCTGGTTAGTTAGTGCGCAAGATGAGCAGGGTGGTTGGTTGTTTTGCGCTGACTCCGACGCGCGTATTGTACGCGGCTTGATTGCTGTGGTTTTAGCGGCATTAAATGCGAAAACTGCTGAGCAGATAATGGCTTTTGATATGGACGCGTATTTTGCCGATTTGGGATTACTTGGCCATCTCAGTCCTTCTCGTGGCAATGGTCTTAAAGCCATAGTGGAAAAAATACGCACCGAGATAGCCTAAGGCTACGCTTCTTCCTGTTTATCGTAATGCAATTGCGGCAGTGGGATCAGGGGGAGAGCAACCTCTTTGGCTTTTTGTTTACCTGATAGTTGAGCAATAATTTCAATCGCAAACTCCAATGCTGTGCCTGGCCCTTGGCTGGTTAAGAGATTGTGATTAACGTCAAAGGTGACACGTCGATTGCGCCAGCGTTGCTCAGGGATACGTTCTTGCAAGCTGGGATGACAAGTCATGATCGCTTTTGGATAGAGTTGATGATGCTCTAGCATCACCGCTGGTGTGGCACAAATCGCCGCGACTAAACGGCCATCGTATTTCTGCTGTTTGACGATTTCCAGTAGTAAGGTGCTGTCGCGAAATACTTCCGCTCCGCCAAGGCCTCCCGGTAGTACGATAGCCGCAAATTCTTCATCTGCTACATCCACTAGTTTACAATCTGCTGTTAAGGTCACGCCGCGTGAGGCTTTCATCGTTAGTTGGCCTGAAAAATCCGCGCTAGCGACCACGACGTCGTAATTCGCTCGAACCAAAATATCAATAATGGTCACGGCTTCCATTTCTTCGGTTCCGGGAGCGATGGGAACTAATATGCGTTTGGTCATTAAGATATCCAACCTTGTTGTAGTGAATGAACCTGTTGATAAAGGTGCTGGTTCAGGGGAACCGTTAAACCATGCTGAGCGGCTTTTTTTATGACATAACCAGTAATAAAGTCTATCTCGGTTGGTCTTTGCTGGGCAATATCTTGTTGCATTGATGAGTAATTTTGACTTGTTGCCTCGATAACGCGATCAATAGATTCGGTGAGTTGTTGTGGTTCGATTGGCACTTGTTCGGCTTGCATAACGCCCACCAGTTCATTAATTAACTGATTGAGTAATGGTCGATAGTTAGCGTTCGCTAATTGCCCATTGCGACAGTTTTCTATTGCTGTAAGTGGATTAATCGCACAGTTAATCGCGAGCTTGTGCCATAAGGCATAGCGAATATTGTCTGTCCATAAAACGTGCGGTAAAGCATGGTTGAGAACATCAACCAAAAAATCACAGCGCTCACCTTGAGCGTTGACGGCGCCTAATTGGGTGGTGCCTTGTCCGGTGTGCATGACATGATGTGCGCCCTGTTTTAATGCCCCATGAGTGGTGGTTGCCATCAGTAGTGGATAATCAGAGAGCCGCTCTGTGAGTGTGTCGAGTGCGCCCATCCCATTATGAATAAACAGTAATATGGTTTGTGGAGCCAGCTTATCGAGTAGAGGAAGCAAGGCGGTTCCTACTTGCCACGCTTTAACACAAACGAGCAGTAAGTCAGCGTGTTCAAGAGTCGCTGGTTGATTATAAGCGAGAGTGATCGGCGCTAGCTCATCCTGAATAAGGCAATATTCTCCGGCAGGTTGGGTTCCCCATAAGGCGACTTGATGGCCGGCTTTATGCAATTGATAAGCCCATAAACGTCCGATTGCACCAGGGCCTAATATAACGATATTCATCAAGTTTACCTGTAGTTAGGGCGGATTATGCTTGTTTGTTTATGGTAGCCGATGATGGCGATAAAAAAACGAATCGGCAAGCCGCGCTGGTGAGTTAATCAATCATTTATTCAATCCTTGAATAGAATAGTTGAACTAAATAATTCCCGCGATATCACGGAATTTTAATGTTTTTTCCGGTAAGTTACAGCGGCTCTGTGACTTTAAGCAAAATAAGGAAATAAATTTATGCGATTTAATCGTGCCATACTCGCCAGTACTATCGCTCTTGCATTATTAGGATGCAGTCAAACGGATAAAGACAATGCCGAGCAAGTGGCTTTTGAACTGACCATTGCCCATATTAATGACACTCATTCCAGTTTTGATGCGGTTCGATCAAGTTTTTATATTAATCAACAACGTGTGTACAACGAATTTGGTGGTCATCCGCGTATTTTATCTAAAGCCAATACCTACCGTGAACAAGCTGAAAAAAACAATCAAAGCATGCTGTTTTTGCATGGTGGCGATGCGTGGCAGGGGAGTGCGTACTTTAAATTGAATGAAGGCCTAATGAATGCGGATATTCTGAGCCGAATGGGTATCGATGCGATGGCGCTAGGTAACCATGAATTTGATTTAAATAACCAAAAACTGAATGCATTTTTAGATCGGATCAACTTCCCTGTTCTTGCCGCTAATATTGATGCCAGTTTAGATAAAGATTTAAAAGATCAAACCAATCTAAAGCCGTACGTTGTGTATGCGTTCGATGGTTATGCGAAACAGCGTTTTGATGATATGAGCCAACTACCAACTGATAAACCGTTGGTGGGGGTTTTCGGATTAGCACTGGATGATATGCCAAATATTGCACCGAATACTGGAGACATCCAATTTTTTGATATGGTTGAATCTGCTCAAGCGACCGTTGATGAACTGCAAGCTTTGGGCATTAAGAACATCATTGCCGTGACCCACGTTGGTAATGCGATTGATTTAGACATTGCCAGTAAAGTAAATGGGATTGATTTGATTGTTGGTGGTCACTCTCACTCACTATTGGGCGATTTTACCAATCTAGGTTTGGGTAATAACGGTATTTATGCTCAGCTAGTCACTAACCCGAATGGCACCAGCAAAACCTGTGTCGTTCAAGCCGGAGAGTTTGCTCAAGCGATTGGTAAAACGACGGTCGCGTTTGACAGTGACGGCGAACTGATTTCATGTGCTGGCCATAATACCTTGCTGACCAACGATGAGTTTTACCATCAGGCTAATCGTCAGCAAGAGAGTGCCTTTAGCGACGATGAACGCAGTAAAGCACTCCGTTTTATTGAGCGTCAGCGTAATATTGCGGTAGCTGCCGAAGAAGCTGCACTGCGTGCTCATATCGATAGCCAATACAAGCCTGCCGTTGAGGAAGCGTATGGGGACGTGATTGCTAATGTGCCACAGGAAATTCGCCACGCTCGGCGTCCAGGTGATAATAACTCTGATCAACACGGCTCTCGCGTTGCACCGATTGTCGCATTGGGACAATATTATTGGGCAGCGAGCGATGAGGTGGTGCAATTGACAGGAATGAAAGCTGACTTCGCACTGACCGGAGCCGGTGGCATTCGCACCAATATTGCTGAAGGGGAATACCGTGAAGGGGACGTGACGTTAGAAATGTTGCCTTTTGCTAACTTTATGTCGATCGTGCCAGTGAAAGGTTCGGTGATTAAAGCGTTGATCGCGAAAACCGTCAGTGAAACATTGCCGCCTACTGCCCATGCAGGGAAATTTCCATACGGCGGTAACTTGCGTTATGTGTTTGATGAAACGGTTCAACACCAAGCAGGGACTCTCAGTTTAATTGAAGTTAATACCGGTACATTGAATGAGCCAATCTGGAGCCCATTAGAGGATAATAAAATCTACAATGTGGCGATGAATAGCTACAACGCGACTGGTAATGATGGTTGGACACCATTATTTGAAGCGCAAAAAGAGCAATCTGGTCGAGTCGATTTTGCTTATGTCGATGGTAACTTGACCGCTTTCCCTGTCAGTTACATTGAAGAAGTCGCTGGGCGTTATCAAGTACGTTATCAAGGTCATGAGCTTAACTGTAAAGCGGATAACGTGCTGTGTAATACCGATGCGCGCGCCGTAGTGAAATACATTGCTGAACAACAGCCAGTATTAGAAGCGCTGGATTACCCAGTCGTGACCTTGAATCGAGTTAATTAATCGTTATCTTGGGTTAAGCAAACATTTGTGATTATTAAGGCGGTTTTTTAGATGAAGAACCGCTTTTTCATTTTTACTCGATACTGTCAAAGAAATCAGTGTGACTCAATAAAAAAGGGAGAAGCCAAAGCTTCTCCCTATATATGGTATTGAACAATAAACGATTAGAATTTGTAGGTGACGGCTACGTAGTGACCAAAGCCGCTTGATTTGAATGCACTCGAGTCTTTAATACCAAATACATCTTTATAGCCTTTCAAGCCATAACCCACTGCGAAGCGATCGGAATGCCAGTAAATACCGTTAAACATGGCTCCACCATTGCTTGCAGATGAATATTCCTCTTTCATACCAAATTGGTAATCAATGTAACCTTGGTAAGAGACAAATGAGCCATTTTCAAAAAAGTAGAAAGGTTTAAACCAGTTGGTTGCAAAATGGAAACCGTTCCAATCTTTATCATTACCTTGATAAGTTGCATAAAGGTTAACGCCAACTTTACCTAGCCATGGCACCATCACATCAGAACCAAGACCGATTTTCTGATTGTTGACACCTGAATTACCACCCCACTCGATTAATGAAGCGATGTAGAGTTCTTGTACTGGGCCAAAAGAGAGATCTTTACCGGTTAGTGCGTCAAGAGACATACGCGGCGCAAACTTCATAAACATTTTTTCTGCGCCAGCTTTGTCGCTACTTGGATTACTGGTCAAATTGAATACGTCGACATAACCATACAGGTCAAAAATGCCAGAGCGACCGCCAAATTCCATCTCTAAGTAATCGTGGCTCGATTTACCTGGTAGTTCGTTGAATGCACCCATCAAGTTAAACTGCATCCATTTATAATCGTTTTTATGGATATCGCCGTCAGAATAATCAGCCGCGATAACAGGAGCAGAAGTAGCAGCCATAAGGCCAAGAGCTAAAAGTGATTTACGCATAGGGGAACTCTCTTTGTTGAGTGAACTTACAAGGCTGAATGTTGTCCTTGCTAATTGCCGAGCATAATAGCGACAAATTTCTCAATTAAAAGTGATAGAGAGTGCAAAACTAATTGTTTATGTTGACATTCGTCACACTATTTTATTTTTATTCATCAAATCATTCTTGTTACATTAGTTTGCATTTTTATTGAGGTGTAAGTCTTATTATTGCCTTTGGTTATATTTTTTAAACCATTCACAAAAGCAACAAAATCGGTAAGTGATCCCTTGGCTGTCTGTTTCGTAAACAGGAGAAGCATCAGTAACAATAGAGGGAGGAATAATGCAAGAAATTATGCTTTTTCCGTTAAGTTCGATCGTATTGCCGGAAGGTAAAATGAAGTTGCGCATTTTTGAACCTAGATACAAACGAATGATTGCGGAATGCAGCAAAGCCAATAGCGGGTTTGGTGTCTGTTTATTGGATAATAAATCTGCCGCCAAACGTCACCAGCTTTCGTATCTAGGTACTTGGGTTAAAATTGTCGATTTTGAAACCTTAGACGATGGTTTATTAGGAATCACTGTTGTTGGCACTAAGCGTTTTTTTATTGAACAAGTACGTAGTGAGTCGGATGGATTACGCAAAGCGACGGTTCGTTGGTTAACCAATTGGCCGACGGCCCCGTTATCTGAGCAGCATCTATTGTTGAGTGAGCAGTTACAGCAAATTTATCAACAGTTTCCGCAAGTGGGGCAACTTTATTCACATCGATTTTTTGATGATGCCAGTTGGGTAGCCCAGCGCTGGTTAGAGATTTTACCGCTGTCGAAAACTCAATGGGAAGGTCTAGTGGATCACGACAACTGCCATCCTGCCTTATCTTTTCTTACACAAAAGATTGAAATTTATAACGATTGTTCTGGCGAAGGGCGGTAGTGAGAAAGTCGAAACCGAGTGATTATATCTGTTCGAACGTTGGCTTATCTGCCCGTTTCAGTCATTTGGGTATATAATCAATCTTTCTCTAGGTATTGAAATCTTCCTATTGCCAGTAAGTGATCCACGATAGTTTCTCTTACGTAGCATCTATTATTGGGGGAGACATCTCAAGCCAAGGTTTTGCAAGGACAGGTATCCTATGACGAGTCAAAATCCACAAACCTTTACCCGTGATGATTGGGCGGATTGTATGGAAAAGGTGCAGCAACAGGATAAAGCCGCTTTCGGTGTGGTTTTCCACTTTTTTTCTCCTCGTCTAAAGCAGTTTGTGATTAAGCAGTTAGGCAATGAGCAGGTTGCGATGGAAATTGTTCAAGAGACCATGGCGGCGTTATGGCAAAAATCGCATTTGTTTGATAGCCAGAAAAGCTCACTGTCCACTTGGATCTACACGATAGCTCGTAATCTCTGCTACGACTTAATGCGTAAGCAAAAAGGCAGGGAGCTACATGTACTTGCTGATGACATTTGGCCGACGGATTACTGTCCACCAGATTTAATTGACCACTATTCACCAGAGCATGAAAGACTGAAAGAGCAGGTGGTTAAGTTTCTCGATTTACTGCCAGAGTCACAGCAAAAAGTCGTAAGAGCTGTTTATTTGGAAGATTTACCGCACCAACAAGTCGCGGAAATGTTTGATATTCCTCTTGGGACTGTCAAATCACGTCTACGGTTAGCTGTAGAAAAACTAAGAACCTCGATCGATGCGGAGCCGTTATGAGTTATCATCCAGAATTATCATTACTTGAAGCGTATGCCCAAGGCAATGTTGATGCTTGTCATGGGATCGCTTTAGCGACACATCTTGAGCAGTGTGCTCACTGTCGTCAGGTGGTTAAAAAATTTGAAGAGCAACAAGGCGAACAACTGGCTGCGCTAGAGCAAGAGTTATCGACCGATGATTGGACTGGTATGCTGGCAGAAATTATCACCACTCCAGTCCCCAGTGCTTCATTGCCTATTTCTGAATCCTTACCGATAACCATTGAGGTTAATGGTAAATCGATTGCGATTCCTGCTGCTCTGCGACGTTTGATCCCTGCCGACACTAAATGGCGCAATTTTGGTGGTAAGGTATATTCACTGCCTTTACACAGTGAAGATAAAGTGCGCATGAGTTTAATGTACATTAATCAGGCAGTGAGTGTGCCACAACATACTCATAAAGGCATCGAATCTACCTTGGTTTTGCATGGTGGATTTAGCGATGAAGAAGGCCATTACGAGGTGGGGGATTTTATCCAACGTGATGCTTCTATTTGTCACGCACCACAAACCGATGCGGGGCAAGATTGCTTATGTTTAGCCATTCTCACTGAACCGATGATCTTCACCCAAGGTGTAGCGCGAGTATTTAACTTATTTGGTAAAGGCATGTATCCCTAAACAAGTTTTTCGTTAACCTCTACTCTTCATGCTTCAGCCCCTAGGTTTATACCTAGGGGCTTTTTATTTGCACTTCATGTTGTTTATTGAACCAAACTCTCTTTTTTGATTTTTATCTTGATAAAAACCAATCCAATCAATAGCAAACGTTTGCCAATGGTCACGAAATCGCTTGTTTATGAGAGCGGATTCAAATCTTTGTTAAGTGCTCTTTAGCGTTAATGATGAGAATGGCATTTTAACTATATGTATTTTATTGGTTTATTTTTTGTCAATTATTTATTCGTAACTTGAGTTTTTACTCTATCGTGTTTGCTGTCACAAAATCAAAACATTGATTGAGTTAATATTACAAGTTGTTGTGATTAGCCTCACGTTAAGCAATCAAGATGACTTATAGCAAGGAAAATGGCATGCGAGTAATACATTCTCGAAAATCAGCGTTGCCTTTAGCGCTGTCCGCCGTGTTTTTAGCATTATCGGCAACGAGCCACGCTGCTCGACTTTATAGCGCTGATAATGGTGATTATATGGATGTGTTTGGAGAAGTTGGTGTTGGCGGATATTTTGGCAATAAAGCCAAGTTTAATCAGTTTAATAGTGATGAATCGTTTATTGATGATACGTTGGCAACGTTAGGTGCAAAAGGTCAAGTCGCTGGAATTCATTATCGCTTAGAGCTCGATTATGTGCGTGAAAATTGGCCCAATGGTAGTGGTGAGATGGTAACAGAGGTCGATAAAGCTTGGCTAGGTTACCGCATATCTCCTCAGCATAATATTGAAATTGGTCTTAATGATACCGCTTTTGATGATTACGATGCTTTCGGTGATTTAACCATTGAAGGTGGCGTTGAAACTCAAGAAGCGGGTGATCAATCACGTACGATTAAATACGAAGGACATTATTTTGATTTGATTCGCGTTGGTCTCTCTTACAGCTACCGCGCTGAAAGTTCATCTGGGGCTGCGTTAGGCAACTTAGTCAATGGCTATGTAGGGTATTTCTCCGATCCGCTCTCGATTGTTTTCGGAGCAGAAAAGCGTAATGGTTCTGGTGGTGAATCTCGTTTGGGAGAGAAAACTCTCTACGGTATCGGTCTTCGTTATGCCTTATCAGACAATATATTACTCGGTGTGAATGGTTTTATTGAATATCAAGATGAAGCTCAGCGACGCACATTAATTAAAGAAGCTGTTGGTGATAAGCCTGCTGTGTATCAGTTTAACAACTATGAGCAGCTTAAAAACCAAGGAGGCTTAATCTCTGTACAGTACAGTTTGACTCCACAATGGGATCTGATTGGTTCGGTTAACTACGAAAAGCATCAAAGCTGGGACAAGTTTGATCAGTACTGGGATGAACACCAAGATCGTTGGGATAGCTGGGGGGCGAGCCGCACTTGGCAAACGGTAGGTGTTCGTTACAAGCCATCACGTTCAGCCGTGATTGAGTTAGAAGCCAATATTGGTGAAGCACATTATGAGAGCTACGCCAAAGCAAGAATCTTTTTCTAGTCTTCAGCAAGGACAGCAAAGAATATGAATACCCAATTAAAAACTTTAACTGCCTCCATTGCGTTGACGCTTAGTGCATCCGCTTGGGCAGATATTAATCAAATTATTATTTCTGAATATATTGAAAATGGTTTGAATAACCGAGCAATTGAGTTAACTAATTTAGGTTCTGAAGATTATACTTTTGATGAGTCTTATTGGTTGTATCATTTCCATGCTAATGGTCGCTTTATCAACCCTATTTTTAATGCAGACAAACAGCCTATTTTAACTGGTAAAACGTTATTAGCAGGGCAAAGTTTAGTGGTTATAAATCCGGAAGCTACTGATCTGGAAACCATCAAATCTATTGTCGTTAGTAACCAAGGTAAATTGCTCAAAGCGGGAACCTTTGCTCAAATCGGTCATAATAATCTGACCTTTAATGGTAGTAGTGCCATTTTTCTTGGCAAAGCTAATTTAACTCCTGAATTTAATCAACAAGATATACATGATATTGTCGGCCCTTTGAAGCAGTATGATTGGGGGGGAGGTAGTACATTTCGTCGTGTAGATGGCGCAGTGCCAACTAACCACTACCACACTGCAAGTTGGGTTAAACTGCCCGCCGGTACTTATGATGGTTTAGGCTCACCTCAACTGGAAGAACAGTTAGAATTATTACCTCATAATGGGGGCGTTTGTGCTAATTCTAGTGCACTAGAACTAAGCATTCGTGACATTCAGGGGGTAGGTGATTTTTCTGAATTTGTTAATCCAGTTTGGAATCAGAAATATAAAGGCTATTGGAGTGATAAACCTTATCGAGTTACAGGTGTAGTTGCGCAAATTTCCAAAGGCGAAACGGACTGGCGTGGTGTTTTCTTACAAGACAAACATGCAACTGATCGAAAAGGGTCTGATGGTATTTTTGTTCGTATGAACACTAGACAGCTAGATCCGTTACCTCAAATTGGTCAAGAAATTTGTCTTGAAGCTTATATCCAAGAAAACTTTGGTATGACCCGTTTAGTTAATAAAGCTCCAGAAGAAAGAGACCGAAATATCACTGAATTTGATGTTATTGATTCAGGTCTAAGTCCTCGTGTAACAATGCTACAAGTGGATGAAACTGACTACGTTGGTGACGGTGATGAGCGTCGTTTAGATTTTAGCCGCACTCTTGAGCGCCATGAAGGAATGCTGATTAAGCTACCGAAAGACGTCAATTTGCTTGAAGAGGGAACGCAAGATATGCGTGTCACTCGTACGTTTAGTTTTGACTTCGGTTCGTTTAGACAAAATATGGTATTGGCTTATGAACGTGTCAATATGCAGCCAAACCAACTGCATGTGGCAGGCAGTGAAGCCTCTCAAGAACAAGCTAAAGAGAACCAACGCCGACGTGTCTTTGTTGAGAGTGATCGCCAAGCACCTGATGGCGAGATCCCTTATTTTCCTGAATTTAAAGACAACCCAAATCGTAAAGCCATCTTAGTTAATGATAGTGTGATGGACATTACAGGTATGCTGGTGTTTACTCGTGATGAATATCGTCTCGTGATCCCAGAGTCTGATACCACAGTAACCAATAAAAACTTCAAGCGTAACGATATCCGACGCACTAACTATCCAGAATATCAAATTAATATTGATGGGCAGTTACAGAGTTTACATCTGAATAAAATTCCAGAGAATGGTAATCAAAATCAGATTGATCGATACCGTTATCAACGTCATGAGCAAGGTCGTTTTCCGTTAGTTGTTGGTTCTAAAAACGTATTGAACTACTTCAACTCGCCTTTTGCGGGCGATCCAAACCGCCATGGTACTAACCGTGGTGCCTTTGACATGGAAGAGTTTGAGTTGCAACAAGTCAAGATAGTTGAAGCTTTGTATCGTATGGATGCAGATATCGTCGGTTTGTTGGAGATGGAAAATAACGGATTTGGTACGCGTTCAGCGATTGCCCAATTAGTGGATGATCTCAATAAAAAATACACTCGTGATCGCTATACGCATCGTCATTTCCGAGATTCGATTCATAATCGCTATAGTTTCATCGCCATCGATTCCAATAACGATTTAGTCTTTGATCATAATGATCATATTGGTACGGATGCCATTACCAACGCTATTATCTATCGTCCCAATAAAGTAACCTTGATTAATAGCCAAGTTATTGAATTACCGAATCAAAATGCACCATCAATTACCAATCCAGAAACTGGGGAAGTGTATCTAGACTCACAGGGTCGACCTATTAGTAGTGGTCGAGCTCAGCAGCGTGACGCTTTAACGGCTACTTTTATGGTTCATAATACAGGTAAGCGTTTAACGGTATCGGCTAATCACTTCAAATCCAAAGGTTCGAACTGTATTGACGATTGGCGAGGATGGGAAAGTTTCCCTAACTTTAAACCAGGTGATAGCCTACCAGACCTTGATTTCCAAGGACAGTGTGAGCATTTCCGGGTTGCCGCCGCGTATGAATTGGGTAAGCAGCTCGACAAAATTCCAGGTGATAAGGTGATTTTAGGCGACTTAAACTCTTACGCTATGGAAGATCCGATGTTAGTGCTAACCGCTAATCCAACCGGTAAAGCGCTTTATGCCGGTCAAGATACTTATATTGGTAAGCGCCCACAGTTTAGTGATTTAAGTGGTATTCGTATTGATCGTACCTTTGGTTATATTAATGCTGTACCTTATAAAGATGAGAAATTTGATCGTCCAAAGAGCTGGAGTTATTCATTTAATGATGAATTAGGTTCGCTTGACCATGCGTTGATTTCACCTTCATTACGTCATCGTTTAGTCGATGCGATTGACTGGCGTATCAACAGTATTGAATCACCGCTGTATGACTATAGTAAGCAAAATAATGGTCGTCCTCATAAAGGCAATCATTGGCAAAACTTCCATCATGATAATAATGGTCGGATGAATATCACTCATTATCGATCTTCGGATCATGATCCTGTGTTATTAGTCCTTGACTATAAAGTCGGTGAACGTGATGGTAATCAGCCAGTTGTAGTGACGATTAATAATAGTCGTATCGATATTCCATTAGCGATCCCTGCTGATGCGAAAAAAGGTGATACGGTAATGTTAACGTTTGAAGGGTTACGTGAACCGCAATTAGCGCGTATCCCACAGCCAATATTAACCAAAGACGGTCAACAAATGATCGAAGCCAGCGTGTTTGGCATTCCGGCAGGGGAATATACGCTTCACGTTCACTTAACTCGTCAAGTGATTGAAGAATCAACAGAAGTGGCGACGCGTAGTGGCGATGCTCCTAAAGTAACCCTGCAAACCGTTAAAGGAAGCTCGGTCAGCTTACCGATTAAAGTTGCTCGTCAGCAAGGATTACAGCCTGATCGCGTCATTCCAGAATATGATGGTACTGGCGGTTCAGCAGGAAGCGCGGGCTTGTTTGGATTGATGTTAATCGGCTTGGCAGGGTGGTTCCGTCGCCGTCGCTAAGTAAATAAGTTGAATTAATCAGTAATAAAAATCCGCCTTAATTGGCGGATTTTTTTATTAAGTAACCACTAAAATAAATAGCTAAGCTAATCCTTGAAGGATAACAAATTTTTCTAGCAGTTGTTCTTCGCTTTCAATGTGTTGAGGATCCGTAATAATACAGTTATTGATCGGACACACCGACTGACAGGTCGGTTGATCATAGTGTCCTTTGCACTCGGTACATAAATCTGGGTTAATCTCATAAACGTATTCCCCCATCGAAATGGCGCCGTTTGGACACTCTGGCTCACACATATCACAGTTAGTGCATTTGTCTGTGATCAATAGTGCCATGATTATTTGCCTGTTGGGTTGCGAGTATCTTGGCCGGCATTGAGGTTACGCATTAATAACGCGTATTCAAGATCTAAATCTTCAGGCATAGGAATAAACACGAAGTGACCATTACCTTTTGCATCATCAATGGCTTGCGACTTGCGGTTTTCCATCGTTTCAAGGGTAAAAATGATATTGCCTTTAGGGGTCATCAACTCAAGACTGTCACCGACACAGAACTTGTTCTTCACTTCCACTTCAACTAAATCACCTCGGCGTTTACCGGTAAACTCACCGACAAATTGCTGACTATCGGAGACAGAGTAACCATAGTCATAGTTTTGGTAGCTATCATGAGTATGACGACGTAGGAAACCTTCGGTATAGCCGCGATGCGCGAGGCTTTCTAAGGTGCCCATTAGGCTGTCATCAAACGGTCTGCCAGCGACGGCATCATCAATCGCTTTACGATACACTTGAGCCGTTCGGGCGCAGTAATAGAATGACTTAGTACGACCTTCAATTTTGAGCGAGTGAACGCCCATTTTGGTTAAACGTTCAACGTGCTGAACGGCGCGTAAGTCTTTTGAGTTCATGATATAGGTACCATGTTCATCTTCAAACGCGGCCATTTTTTCTTCAGGGCGGTGGCTTTCAGACAACAGCACGACATCATCAATCGGTTTACCTAATCCTAAGGTGTTATCGGGACGCTCTGTTTGTACTTCAATCGCTTGGGCGGCGCTTGGATCGAACTGTTCGACAATTTGCCCTGAGGCATCTTCTTGGCCTTTTTCAACTTTGTACTCCCAACGGCAAGCGTTGGTGCAAGTACCTTGGTTCGGGTCTCGTTTATTCATGTAGCCTGATAATAAACAGCGGCCCGAATAGGCCATGCACAGTGCGCCATGAACAAAGATTTCTAGCTCAGTCTCTGGGCATTGTTGGCGAATTTCTTCGATCTCTTCTAGTGATAGCTCGCGAGATAATATTACGCGTTCGACACCTTGGGTTGACCAAAACTTAACCGTTGCCCAGTTAACCGCATTAGCTTGGACTGACAAATGAATCGCCATCTCAGGAAACGCTTCACGTACCATCATGATCAGGCCGGGATCGGACATAATTAATGCATCCGGTCCCATGTCGATAACCGGTTTTAAATCGCGAATAAAGGTTTTTAATTTTGAGTTGTGTGGCTGAATATTACACACCACATAGAATTTTTTACCCAGTGCATGCGCTTCGTTAATGCCGATTTGCAGATTTTCGTGGTTAAACTCGTTATTACGTACGCGTAGGCTGTAACGCGGTTGGCCGGCATAAACAGCATCTGCGCCGTAAGCAAAGGCATAACGCATATTTTTTAGACTACCGGCAGGTGACAGTAGCTCAGGGACGAAAGGGGATGTTGTACTCATTATTAGCTTCTCAATCTGATTTCAAGTCAGGCCAATACCACCTCATGGTATTGGAAAGGGCGCAAATTTTACGTCAAAAGGTAAGCGGTGACCATACTCTTTTTCAGGTTATTATTCCTTGGCGTCTTGGTCTTGTCGTGGAAGGATGAAGAGAAAGGATTCAGGCTGGAGATGCCAGCCTGAATAGGCCGTTAGGCGTCGTTTGACGGTAAGCCGCCTAATACGTCAAATAAGTTAGGTAATAGAGCAGAAAATTCACCACACATTAATGATAAATCCGCATCGAATCGCGCCGCTTGGTCTTCTCTTGGAATATCTTCGTTTTGATCTTTGAGCTCATCACTAAATGCCAAACGCTTTAAGCTGCAATCGTCGGCCAGAATAAAACTGATCCGGTCTTGCCAGTTGAGAGCTAACTTAGTCACCACTTTATTAGCGGCAATATGACTGATGATTTCATCACTGGTCAGCTCTTGCTTTTTACAACGGATGGTTGCGCCATCTTCTAAGGTGGATTTTAACTCCGCTTCTTCTAAGAGTGTAAAGCCTTGTGGTACGTTGCCGTCCTTGACCCATTGAGTCAATGTGGTTTCGACCGCCACTTCAGGAATTGCTGGCACGACGGGTAAGCTACCCATGGTTTTGCGCAGCAGAGCCAGAACATCTTCCGCTTTTTTATAGCTACTGGCATCGACTAGAATCAACCCTTCTTTAGGCATAATGAGCACGTAGGTGTAATGGTTACGACTGAAGGCTCGCGGCAGCAAATCAATCATGACTTCTTCTTTTAAGGTCTCTTTCTCTTTTTTCTTTAGCGGTCGCCCTTCTTGTGTCTCAATGGTGTCGACTTTGGCATTGAGTGACTCTTTGATCACCGATGCCGGGAGCATTTTTTCTTCTTTTTTGGCGCAAATCAGTATTCGTCCATCACTAACGTGCGTCATCATATCGCCATGTTTACCAAGGGCATGCACCCAGCCAAACTTCTGTTTGTCTTGACTAGAGCAAGGGCTAAAACGAAATTCCGTTAGTTGAGTTTCCAGTTGATCCGCATTAAAGGGAATATCACGATTGACGCGATACACCATACAATTTTTAAACCACATAGTGCGCTTCTTTTGGTTGTTCACAATTCGTCTATGATAGGGGAATTGACGATTAATGTCTTATACTCTTACGACACGAAATGACGATTGGTTAGCGGAGTTTGGTCACGCTAATCACCTCGTAAACCGTACACAAGCGTGAACTTTATATGAAAATTAGTTTGCAAAGGTCACAAAAGTGTCATAATTATTTCCCATAATGCATAGCGTTGATTAATAACAAAGGTTATTCAATTATGTCTAGAAGGATTCTGGTCGTTGAGGATGAAGCACCCATTCGTGAAATGTTGTGTTTTGTGCTTGAACAAAAAGGCTATCAAGCAGTGGAAGCTGAAGATTATGATAGCGCGGTGACTAAGCTCGCTGAACCTTTCCCCGATCTTGTTCTGCTCGATTGGATGTTACCCGGTGGCAGTGGGATTAACTTTATCAAACACATGAAACGTGAAGAGTTAACGCGTAACATTCCGATTGTCATGCTGACCGCTCGGGGTGAAGAAGAAGATAAAGTTCGTGGTTTAGAAGTGGGAGCGGATGATTACATTACCAAACCGTTTTCACCTAAAGAGTTGATTGCGCGTTTAAAAGCGGTTATTCGCCGTGTTACTCCTACCTCATTAGAAGATGTCATTGACGTGCAAGGTTTAAAATTGGATCCCGTATCTCACCGAGTGACCGCGGATGATGTCGCGCTAGAGATGGGGCCAACCGAATTTAAGATGCTGCACTTTTTTATGACTCACCAAGAGCGCGTATACAGTCGAGAGCAACTGCTGAATAATATTTGGGGTACCAACGTCTATGTCGAAGATCGTACAGTGGATGTGCACATTCGCCGATTACGTAAAGCTTTAGAAGACGCTGGACATGATAAGCTGATTCAAACCGTGCGTGGGGCAGGCTACCGGTTTTCAACTAAAGCTTAAGTAGGCCCGTTGTGGAGTATTATGGTTGAACGATTAACTTGGAAAAAGCTGGCCTGGGAGCTGGCTTTTTTTTACCTTCCCTGGCTGATTGTTGGCTGGGTATTTGGGCATATGCCTTGGTTACTGCTAGCCGCAACGGTATTGCAGCTGGTTTGGCATTTACATAATCAAGTACGATTTTCGGCTTGGTTGTGGGATGAAAAGCGCTTAACGCCGCCTTCTGGTTCTGGGAATTGGGAATCGCTGTTTAATGGTATTTATCGTTTGCAGCAACGACAACGTAAAAAGCGTAAAGAGCTTACCAACTTAATTCGCCGCTTTCGTAATGGTGCAGAATCGTTACCTGATGCAGTGGTGGTGTTTCGCGCAGAAGGCAATATCGTTTGGTGTAACCGCTTAGCCCAGCATTTGTTGGGATTTCGTTGGCCAGATGATGCGGGACAACCGATTTCTAATTTGATTCGCACGCCAGGTTTTATCAATTATCTGCAGAAAAATGATTTTTCAGAACCATTAACTATGCATTCGCCACTGAATGTTGATCGCGCTTTAGAGCTGCGTATTGTGCCATACACAGAAGGTGAACATTTAATGGTGGTGCGTGATGTAACTCAGGTGAAACAGCTTGAAGGCATGAGACGAAACTTTTTTGCTAATGTATCCCATGAATTACGCACACCAATGACGGTACTGCAAGGGTACCTAGAAATGACTGAAGATCCTGATCTGTTACTGGGGCCGATGTGGCCGAAAGCACACGGCGTTATGACCGAGCAGTTGAATCGGATGTCGAGTTTGGTTAATCAATTACTCACTTTATCGAAAATTGAGGCTTCGCCTATTCATGAATTGGATGAAGTCGTTGACGTACCAGCTATGCTTGAAGTGTTAGAAAAAGAGGCTTTGAGCTTAAGTGGTGAGCAGGCTCATCAGATTCGTTTTAGTGTTGATAAACAGCTTAAAGTTTTCGCCGATGAAGACCAACTGCGTAGTGCTATTTCTAATTTAGTCTATAACGCGGTGAAATATACTCCAGCGGGGGCGAGCATTCATGTTCGCTGGCAGAATACTGAAAAAGGGGCACTGTTTGAGGTTGAAGACAGTGGGGAGGGGATTGCTGCTCAGCATTTACATCGTTTAACTGAGCGTTTTTATCGGGTTGATAAAGCGCGCTCACGAGATACCGGTGGTAGCGGTTTGGGGTTAGCGATTGTCAAACATGCACTTTCTCATCATGATAGCCATTTGGATATTCGTAGTGAAATTGGCGTTGGGAGCTGTTTCTCGTTTGTGTTACCAAAGCGTTTGGTGGTGAAATGCAATTAATACGTTGCTTGATGGTGATGCTCGTGAGTTTTCCGATTAGATCAGGATGGGCGCAATCGCTCACTGATTATCATCGGGTACCGGGTATATCGGGGAGTGTTCTTTCTGTGGGCTCGGATACTCTTGCCGGGCTTACCACTCTTTGGGCTGAAGCATTTAATGAGCTGTATCCCAATGTTAATGCTCAAGTACAAGCGTCAGGTTCATCGACTGCACCTCCTGCCTTAACGGAAGAAACCGCACAATTTGGCTCGATGAGTCGGCCTATGCGTCTACGAGAGATTGAAGCGTTTGAACGCACCCATGGCTACAAGCCGACTGAGTTACGGATTGCGATTGATGCGATTGGCGTGTTTGCTCATCGAGATAATCCCATCGAGGGGTTAAATTTTACTGAGCTCGATCAGATTTTTTCAGCAACATTACGTTGTGGAGCAACGCAATCGATTGAGCGTTGGTCGCAATTAGGGCTGGAATACTCGTGGGCACAGCGACGTATGCAGTTGTTTGGACGCAATTCGGTCTCTGGAACGTACGGTTACTTTAAGCAAACGGCACTGTGTGGCGGTGATTTTAAAGCTCGAGTCAATCAACAGCCGGGTTCAGCCTCTGTGGTGCAGTCGGTCGCGTCATCACTCAATGCGTTAGGGTATTCAGGGGTCGGCTATCGTGTATCAGGAGTGAAACTTGTCCCAATCGCGCGTCAAGGCCGAGATTATGTCTACCCCTCACACGATAATATTTTGTCTGGTGCGTATCCGTTATCCCGTTATCTGTACTTGTACGTCAATAAACATCCTGGGCGACCACTAATGCCGCTGGAAAGAGAGTTTGTGCGTTTTATCTTTTCTAAGCAGGGGCAAGAGCTGGTCGGTAAAGAAGGCTACTTACCCATTTCTGCTGAGGTGGCTCGTCAAGAGTTAGCGAAAGTGGGCATTGAGTGATCGTATTGATCCCGCTTGATTTAAAACGTTAACGTCCAACCAACTTTATGCCAATAGGCTTGTTCACTGAGTAAATCGATGTGCAACAGTTTATTGTTTTCAAGCCAATCCTGATCATGACAAGTTAACTGCCAATGCTCATCTTTGGCACTTAAGCGAATTTCGGGGAGTGGATCATCATTGCGCTGCCCATTTAGGACAATCGCTAGTCGTAATACACGGATAAGGCCGATGATGTGTTTTTTCTTGTAGAGATAGAAATCGCTCATTTCTCCAAGTTTTAGTGCTTTACGTTGAAAACGAACCAGTGTGGCGAGCACTCTTTGTTGTTCACTATTAAAACCTGGCATATTGGTGTGCTGTAAAATGTAAGCTGAGTGACGATGAAATGCTTGTAAGCTGATGCTAAGTCCTACTTCGTGGAGTAGCGCGGCCCATTCTAGCAGGGCAAATAAGTCACTGCTGGCTTTGAGTCCTAACTCGTCGCTTACTTGACTCAAAAACTCCTTGGCGTAACCTTTCACTTTTGCTGCATGCTCTAAATCAACAAAGTGTTTAACCGCTAAATTTTCAGTGGTACGTAAGCGGATATCGTCGTATTTGAACCTATCTTCCATTTCATACAGTAAACCTTCGCGCAATGCGCCATCGGAGAAATGCATTTCTTTGATTTTTAATGCGTTAAAGACTCCAGCTAGGATAGCTACTCCCGCAGGAAAAACGGCTTTACGATCATCGGTCAGTCCGGTTAATTGAATGTCCGCAATCTGGTTAGACTCGCACAGTTTATCGACTAGCTTATGCAATCGTTCTTGAGTAATCACGCCATCGTCGTAGCCTAAACCGATCAATACTTCATGAATGGCTTTGACGGTACCGGATGAGCCAAATGCGCGCTGCCAGCCTTTTTTACGGTATTTACTGGCCATGGACTCAAGCTTTTGCTCCGCCGATAAAATGGCTTGAGCAAATTTTTTCTTCGACAGTTTATCATTAGGAAAAAAGCGTTCAGTGTAACTGACACAGCCCATCTGTTTGCTGTTTACCAGCTCCGCCTCAAAGCCTTTGCCGATGATCAGCTCTGTACTTCCACCGCCAATATCTACCACTAACATAGAGTCTGCTTGCGGTTGAGTATGAGCAACGCCCAGATAAATTAATCGCGCCTCTTCACTACCGGGAATAATTTCGATAGGGAAAGGCATTACTTCTAACGCACGTTGCAAAAAAAGGTGGGCGTTATTGGCTTGACGTAAGGTGTGGGTGGCCGCGATACGGACATTCTCAACTTTGAATCCTTGCAATCGCTCAGCAAACATGGCTAAACAGGCTAAGCCTCGCTCAATGGAGGCGTGATCCAGGTTTTTTTGTTCGTCTAAGCCTAATGCTAAATGCACCCGTTGTTTATGGCGGCTGATCAGTTGCAAATCTTGTTCGACGACTTTCGCGACTACCATGTGGAAGCTATTAGAGCCAAGATCTATCGCGGCGATTTCTCGGCTGGTCGATTCGCTGTTTTCTGGAGAAGCGCTCTCAGAGTGGGTTTTCATTTAGCTCAATATTTCCTTTGTGCTTACGGGTTTCTTTTTCTATTTGTTTAAGGTAGTCGTAAATCGCCAATTGCGAACGTATTTTTTTCCGGTTGCCCCGTTTCACGTAACGGTTACTCATCTCTTTATCGATGACTCGAGCTTTGACGGTATCGGTAAACTGAAGATGAATAATATCGATAATCCGTTTTTTTAAACGTGGACTTCGAATTGGCGTAGTGACTTCAATTCGATGGTCGAGGTTACGTGTCATCCAGTCGGCCGAAGAGATATAGACTAAAGGGTCGCCATCGTTATGGGTGATCAGTACCCGAGGATGCTCTAAGAAACGATCAACAATACTAATGACACTAATATTATCACTGACACCGGCAATACCTGGGACTAATGAACACATGCCACGAATGATCATTTTTATTTTAACGCCTGCACTGCTTGCACCATAGAGTTTATTTATCATGCCTTTATCAACCAAATTATTCACTTTAACCATGATTTCGGCTTTTTTACCGCTACGGGCATTGGCAATCTCACTATCAATTAACCGATACAGTTGGGTACGGCTATTTCGCGGCGAAACCAATAAGTGAGTAAATTTAACGGGGCGGAATGGATTTTCAATATACGCAAACACATTACGCACTTCATTGGTGATTTCGTGGTCGGCGGTTAATAAAGAAAAATCGGTGTAAATTCGTGCAGTTTTTTCATGGAAATTTCCCGTCCCAATATGTGCATAGCGCACTAATTCAGTCTCTTCTCGACGAGTGATCAACAGTAACTTGGCATGAATTTTCATTCCTGGGATACCAAAAATTACGTCAACACCCGCTTCAGTGAGGATCCGGGACCATTCAATATTGGCTTCTTCATCGAAACGCGCTTGTAGCTCGACCACCACGACAACACGTTTTCCGTTATGTACGGCATCGATTAATGAGTTCATTAGCTTAGAGTTTTTAGCGACCCGATAAATGTTGATTTTAATACTGATGACTTTGGGGTCAAACGAGGCTTGGCGGACCAACTCGGTGATGTGTTCAAAACTGTGGTATGGGTAGTGGAGTAAGACATCTTGGCCACGAATGGCATCAAAGGCATTCAAATAGCCCTCAAAATCAGCACATTTCAGAGGTGGTAACGCACGGTTTTCTAAATAGTCACGGCCTACATTGGGGAAGGCGATAAAGTCTTTAAAGTTGTGATAACGACCACCGGGAAGCAGACTATCATAATAAGAAATTTTGAGTTTTTCACACAAGAATGTCAGCATGGGTTCCGGCATATCATGCTCGTAGATAAAACGTACGGGCATGGCGGTGAGTCGCTGACTTAAGCCTTCTGATAACTGTTCAAGTAAACTGTACTCAACTTCACGGCGTAAATCGTATTCTGCATCTCGGGTCATTTTGATAGCGAAGCCGTGCAGCGTGTCGTAATCAAAAAAGCCACGGAAAATATCATCTAAACAGTAACGAATGATGTTATCGAGCAGAATGATGGTTTTTCTTCCTTTGCCTTTTTGCTCTGGTAGCATGACAAAACGAGGGAGATGATCGGTTGGGATCTCAATGAGGGCATAGCTTGATCGTTGCTCTTTTTTGAGTTCAACGGCAATGTACGCATATTCATCTTTAAGAAATTGCAAGACATCAATATCATCACGCAGCAGTAGTGGCGTAATATGGGGTAATACTTCTTTATAAAAATACTTAACGATCCACTTTTGTTGCATGGCATCGAGTTGCGTTTCATTGACCAAAAAAATTCGTCGACGGGCCATCTCGACAATTAGCTCACTGTATAAGCGATCAAAATCTTGATTGAGTTTAAACGCTTTGCTCTGCATTTTACTTAGTAGATGCTTGGAGCTATCTTTTACGCCTTGTTCACGATTGATCAAAATCCGTCGTTTGACATCAGCGAAACGGACTTTATAGAACTCATCTAAGTTATTAGAAAAAATACCTAAAAAACGAATTCTCTCAATTAAAGGCACCGTTTTATCTGCCGCTTCTTGTAACACGCGCTCATTAAACGAAAGCCAACTTAACTCTTTGTCAATGTACAACTTTTCAGTACTCATGGATTCCTTTCTTTCTCTTAAGCTCGAAAACCTTGCTCAGCTTAAAGCGTCGGTTTTCGCCATGCTTATTGATTGTCTGGTTTATATTTTACTTCGCTTCAGTCACATGGTTTATCTCTGTTCACTCGTACCAACGGGGTAGTTGACTTCCAGCGGTGTTGTGACCGAGCGAATAACGATGATGATTGTGCAAACTAAAGCGATGATATGACATAATTATTACAAATTGAGTTGATACGGAGTTGTTTTGTTTTCAGTTGCTTATCTGCGCTGTAATATAACCGTCACGTATTTGAAATAGTATACTCTGTAGCACCATAAAGTATGAAACACTTCACATAGTTAAGTGGACGCTCATTCTGATGCGCCTTTTATGTTCATGATACTGTTCTTACTCTTCGTGCTGTTGGAACACTGAAGCTTTCTAGGTTTGGTCGCCTCTCAAGATAACAAGGATAGAGTAAATTGATGCCCCACAGTGAATTTTCATTACAGCAACGAGATCATAAGCGACGTTTGAAAGATCGTGGCGTTCGCTTTGCGGTAACCTGTGGTGGGGTTGGCGTTCTAGCCGCTCTGATTTTAATCTTTGTTTATCTGGCCTTGGTCACTCTGCCACTTTTTGCCGATGCGAAAATTAATCCAAGCTTTGCTAAACAAACGATTTCTTCTGTACAACCTCAGTTATTGGCGATGGACGATTATGGTGAGCATCTGTTCGTGGTTGATGAGTTGGGACAGGCCGAGTTCTGGTCACTGAAAGTATCCAGTGATCAACCGTTATGGCGGCAGGCACTGCCTTTTTCCCCTGCGCAAATAGTCGCTGGTACCGCGCAAGATGGCTGGTATGCTGTATTGGATTCTGCTCATCAAGTGCATCTTTTTCGTCCGCGATTTGATTACTCGATTACCCAGCAGAAACGAAAATTCACCCCTATCTTGGAGTCATTAACCACCGAATCGGAATGGATTGCTGCACCAGAGGAAGCGGTGATTGAGCAGTTGAGTTTTGCGCTAACGACGGACTATCTTTACACGGTCAGTTATTTGGCCGATCAACGCGTGATGATTCGTTGGCTGGGGCGACAAGCGCCTTTAGCAATGGCAGAAACGGTGTTACCTGCTCGCTATGCGCAGCTGGATCAACTCCTCATGACCCCTGATGGTCAAACGATTTACTTACGTACAGGCTCGCAACTCGCAGTCATCCAGCGTGATGGTGAAACGTATCGACTACGGGAACAGGTCGATCTTAGTCGCGGCGACCCACAGCGTTTAGTGACGAATATGACCTTGTTATCCGGTGCTTATTCTTTGCTGGTGACCCACGAAAATGGTGTTGTTAGCCAATGGTTTGATGTTTTACAGCAAGGCCAACGCCAGTTGCAGTCAATTCGTGATTTTCAGTTGGCACCGTCTATTCAGCTTTTGCTCACGGATACTCAGCGTAAAGGTTTTTATACTTTTTATCCTAATGGCACGCTACAAAGTCATTATACCACCAGCGAAAAGCTGGTGCTGTTTGAGCGGGTTTTCCCTAGAGCGCCAACGTTAGCGGTGATGTCGAATAACGAGCGTTATATTGCCACTTGGGACGATGGAATGGTTCAGGTCATTGAATTGGATAATCCTCACCCTGAGATTTCCTTTTCAGCACTATGGAAAAAAGTCTGGTATGAAGCCTATCCTGAGCCGCAGTTTGTGTGGCAGTCAACCGCGGCGAATGAGCAGTTTGAACCGAAATTAAGCTTAGTTCCGATTGCGTTTGGTACATTGAAAGCGGCTTTTTATGCCATGCTATTTGCCGTGCCGATAGCGGTGTTTGCCGCTATTTATACCGCTTATTTTATGAAACCCGCGATGCGTCGAATCGTTAAGCCGACCATTGAGTTGATGGAGGCGCTTCCGACGGTGATTATTGGTTTTCTCGCTGGGTTATGGTTTGCTCCTATCGTAGAAAACAATTTGGCGGCTGTGGTGGCACTGTTAATTGGTTTACCGATTGCGACGTTAATCATTGGTGTTGTCTGGTCTTGGATGCCTAAACGTTATTTAGGCTATGATATTTCCGGTTGGCAAGCACTGATCCTGGTGCCATTGATGGTGGTTATTATGGCATTAACTCTCTCTTTTAGTCATGTCATTGAGCAAGCATTGTTTGCTGGAGATGTACTGCTCTTTTTGGATCAAAGAGGCATTGGTTTTGATCAGCGTAATGCGTTAATTGTGGGGATTGCGATGGGGTTTGCTGTGATCCCCACGATTTTTACCATTGCAGAAGATGCGATTTTTTCGGTTCCGAAACATTTATCGGACGGCTCTTTAGCTCTCGGTGCAACTGGCTGGCAAACCTTAACGCATGTAGTGTTATTGACCGCCAGTCCAGGAATTTTTTCGGCAATCATGATGGGGTTAGGGCGAGCGGTTGGTGAAACTATGATTGTACTGATGGCAACCGGGAATACGCCCATTTTAGATTGGAATATTTTACAAGGCATGCGCACTATCTCTGCCAACATTGCGATTGAATTGCCCGAGTCTGCAGTGGGGAGCTCTCATTATCGAGTCCTGTTTTTAGCGGCGTTATTGTTGTTTGTTTTTACTTTTATCGTTAACTCCTTTGCCGAGTGGGTGCGTCAGCGCTTACGCGCTAAATATCGTTCATTGTAAGAGGGGGAGATAATGAAACTAACTCAGCAATTTCAATCAGGCTCCCCTTGGATATGGCTGACCGCTGGCGCTGTTAGTATCAGTTTGATTTCAGTATTAGGCTTATTGTTATTAATTGGCTGGAAAGGATTAGTCTATTTTTGGCCAGCCCCGCTCTATCAGTGGCAAACCGAGGATGGTAAAACCTTAGTGGGGCAACTCTACGCTCAAGAAAAGGTGACGGTTAAGCACCTTATTGAAATGGGCATAAGTCTACCTGAAGAAGCGATTGCGCAAGGCCACGTGCAACGATTAAACATTAAGGTGGCTAATCGAGACATTTATCAGGCCGATTTTGTGTCGATCCTTGATATTAAGTTGTCACCAGCGACGCTTGCCCATGGCTGGCTCGTCTTGCAACGAACTCATGACGGGCAGTTTTATGGTAAGCCAATTGGTTTCGAATCGACACTCATCAGTCAAGATCAGCCTTTAAGTACATCGCAGTGGTTAGCAACGGTTTTTGCACAAACTCAGCAGATAAGGGCTGAGATCGAGCAACAAGTTCGCCCACGAATTCGTGAATTAGCCAATCAGTTGGCGATGTTTGACCAGTCTGGGCATCGTTACTTAGCCCAAACTTCTCCCCAACGTATTGAGCGTCAGAAAAAAGAGCAACAATGGCTCAGTGAGCTTGCTGAAGCTGAACAACGATTAGAAACGTTAAGAACGACATTAGATGATCAGCGGCTTTTATTGCAAGATATGGCTGGCAATACGATTGGTATTCCAATGAGTCAGGTGCTCGACTATTGGTATCCCAATGAAATGACCAGCGGTGAAAAAATTATTCGCTGGCTGAAAAACTTATGGGATTTTCTATCCGATTCACCTCGCGATTCGAACTCTGAAGGTGGCGTCTTTCCTGCCATTTTTGGTACGGTGTTGTTGGTATTGATCATGTCAGTGATTGTCATGCCACTGGGGGTTATTGCTGCGGTTTACCTTCATGAATATGCCAAAGATAATGCTTTTACGCGTTTAATTCGTGTTGCGGTGATCAACCTAGCGGGGGTGCCATCAATTGTTTACGGCGTATTTGGACTAGGCTTTTTTGTGTATACGATTGGTGCAAGTATTGATAATGTGTTTTATGCCGATAGTTTACCAGCACCTACCTTCGGTACGCCGGGATTATTGTGGGCGGCATTAACTTTAGCGGTACTTACCTTGCCAGTGGTCATTGTGACCACCGAAGAGGGGTTAACACGTATTCCACCATCAGTACGTTATGGTTCATTAGCGTTAGGGGCAACACAGTTTGAAACCATTTGGCGGATAGTGCTGCCGATGGCTAGCCCAGCGATGATTACTGGACTTATTCTGGCGATTGCTCGCGCCGCTGGCGAAGTGGCTCCCTTGATGTTGGTTGGGGCGGTTAAGCTTGCTTCAAACTTGCCTGTCGATAGTGAGTTTCCTTTTGTACATCTAGAGCGCAAGTTTATGCATTTGGGATTTCACATCTACGATGTGGGTTTTCAAACAACGAATATTGAAGCCGCTCGTCCCTTAGTGTATGCCACGGCTTTTTTGTTGGTGACCGTGGTGGTAGTGCTGAATTTAACCGCTATTCATATTCGCAATAACTTGCGTGAAAAATACCGAACCTTAGGACAAGATTAAACATGTTTTCTGTTGAGCAAACATTAGGTTATCAGCCGCCGTTAGATGTCCATCATTTAACGGATCAGCAAACAGCGATTGCTATTGAAGAACTCAGTTTGTATTACCAACAAACTCGTGCTTTAAACGGTATTTCGATGCGTATTCCCAAGGGGCAGGTGACGGCATTTATTGGTCCTTCCGGTTGTGGTAAATCAACGTTATTACGCTGTATTAATCGGATGAACGATTTAGTTGATGGCTGTCGAGTTGAAGGCGCGGTGAAACTGCATGGTAAAAATGTTTATGACAGTAATGTTGATGTGCCGACACTGCGACGCCGAGTCGGTATGGTCTTTCAGCGTCCCAATCCTTTTCCTAAATCCATTTATGAGAATGTGGTCTATGGTCTACGCTTACAAGGTATAAAAAATAGTCGAACACTTGATGATGCTGCAGAGTATTCGTTACGTGCCGCCGCTTTGTGGGATGAGGTGAAACATCGTTTGCACGAAAATGCATTTGGATTATCCGGTGGACAGCAGCAACGCTTGGTTATTGCGAGAGCGATAGCGATTGAACCTGAGGTCTTGTTGTTGGATGAACCTACTTCGGCATTGGATCCTATTTCAACCTTAACCATTGAAGAATTGATTCATGAGTTGAAAAAACAATATACCGTGGTGATAGTGACGCACAATATGCAGCAAGCGGCGCGAGTCAGTGATCACACCGCTTTTATTCATATGGGGAAATTGATCGAGTATGCCGATACGGATTCTATTTTCACCTCTCCATTGAAAAAACAGACGGAAGACTACATTACTGGTCGATATGGCTAATCAAATAGCAAATAATAGGATGGCATGATGCAGTTAGGCCGACATATCTCAGGGCAATTTAATGTCGAACTCGAATCGATTCGAACCCATGTATTGACCATGGGAGGCTTGGTTGAGCAGCAACTCTCTTTAGCAATGCAGGCGCTGCACAAAGAAGATATCGAGCTGGCTCGTAAAGTCGTGCGTGATGATCATCAAGTCAATGAGATGGAAGTATCAATCGATGAAGCGTGCACGCGGATCATCGCCAAGCGCCAACCGACAGCCAAAGATTTGCGTTTGATTATGGCAATCATTAAAACCATTACCGATTTAGAACGCATTGGTGACGTTGCGACTAAGATGGCCTATATCGCTATTGAAAGTCCGGCGGATAAAGAACGTCGCTTTCAAGTTTCATTAGAGCCTCTCTGCCGTCAAGCCATCGCTATGTTGCATCAAGTCTTAGATGCTTTTGCTCGTATGGATGTCGTGGCGGCGGCCGCTTTGCATAAACAAGATGATAAATTAGATCAAGAATATGAAGCGGTGATCCGTCAGTTAATGACTTATATGATGGAAGACCCGAAAAATATACCGCACATTTTACAAGTGATGTGGTCTGCACGTGCTATTGAACGGGTCGGTGATCGTTGCCAAAATATTTGCGAATACATTATTTACTTTGTGAAAGGAAAAGATGTTCGTCACTTGGGCAAGCAATCGATAGATGATGTTTTACGCTAAACTAAGTCTCTCAATTTTTTAGCGACTTGAGCAATCGCGGTTGGATCGGTTACCGGGAACATAAAATCATCCACATCCGCTCGGCCCATTTTTGCATCAGCCGATTTGAGCTGCATGTGACTGGGGCGCGTGCTTTTACCAGATAAGTGAACTTCCTGTACGCCAGTTTGTTGAATAATCTGTGTCACATTATTCGCGGTTAAACCTGCGCCTGCCATAATACGAATCCTGCCTTTGGCGAGAGCGACCATCTCTATCAAGGTGGTGATGCCTTGTTCTACTTGATTTGCTTGACCAGAGGTAAGTACTCGCTCACATCCTAAGTCTATTAATGTTTCAAGTGCTTGACGAAAATCTCGACATTGATCAATTGCTCGATGGAACGTCACACCTAAACCATGTTGCTGAGCACGAGTAACCAGTTGTTTGACCTGTGATTCGTCTATCTCCCCCTGTGCGGTTAAGGCTCCAATGACGACACCTTGGAGCTTAGCTTCGGCCGCAGCATCAATATCATCTAACATCACGGCGATGTCATCACGATCATACAAAAAATCGCCTTGGCGTGGTCGTATCATGGCATACACTGGAATGGTTGATAGGCGAGCACTTTGCTTCATCATGCCATAGCTGGGGGTTAGCCCTCCTAATGCTAACGCTGAGCAAAGTTCGATACGCGTCGCTCCTCCTTGGATGGCATAATGCAGCGATTCGATATTATCAATACAGACTTCAAGTTCATAATTCATGAGATTTTCTCACTTAGACGGTTTGAGTTGTTGATGCTGATTTTATCAGTCTGTCGCGACAGCGTCTGTTAACCTAAGGTCTGAAATAGAGGTAAAGTTACGCAGGTGGCCTTTCCTTAAATACCGTTAGTGAGTGATTTAGAGAGCTTAGTAATTGACGTTTATTGTCGATGAGAGAGATGAAAAAAGCCCAAAACCGATTGGTTTTGGGCTTTGATGACTTTACTTATAACTGATTGGCTTATGCGTTAAACGCTTTTTATTATTTCCAACCTTTATCAGTGCGGCTCGAGTTGAGCGCGAGCCATTAATAGGCCTATGGTGGGCCTATTAACTTATTTTTTACCTAGATCAGCAGCATGCTCAGAAAGGAAAGCCGCAACACCTTCGCTAGACGCTTTCATACCGGCTTTGCCTTCTTCCCATTGTGCTGGACAAACTTCACCGTGTTTTTGGTGGAAGTTTAAAGCATCGACCATGCGTAGCATTTCATCGATATTACGGCCAAGAGGTAGGTCGTTAACCACTTGGTGACGAACTAGGCCTTCTTCATCAATGAGGAATGAACCACGGAATGCAACACCTGCTTCTGGATGCTCGACATCATAAGCTTTAACGATCTCATGTTTGATATCTGCAACCAATGGGTATTTAACTTGGCCGATACCGCCGTTTTCTACAGGGGTATTACGCCATGCGTTATGTGAGAATTGTGAATCGATAGAAACACCGATCACTTCAACGCCTTTAGCTTGGAAATCTTCAAAACGCTTGTCAAAAGCGATAAGCTCTGAAGGACAAACGAAAGTGAAATCAAGAGGGTAGAAGAAAACAACGGCTTTCTTACCTTTTGTAAACTGTGCAAAGTTGAAGTTTTCAACGATTTCACCGTTACCAAGAACAGCTGCAGCAGTAAAATCAGGGGCTTGACGACCTACGAGTACCATTTTTTTGCTCCTAAGATGATGGTTAATACTTGATAAAACAGCATGTTTTACCAAGTCCATTTGAACGAGACAAACTATAGTACACCATGTAGCATTGAAAAAAGCGAATTAAATAGATTAAGTTAATCGAAAAAAGCGATAGCTATCGATGATTGAGAATGCTTAATACGGGGAAACCGCGCTTTGATTTATTTGAGCGGATCATAAAGAGAATACGATGAATAAATGGCCAAGTTTAAAGCAGCTACATTATCTGATTACATTATATGAAACGCGGCATTTTAGTGAAGCTGCCGAACGCTGTTTTGTTAGTCAATCGACACTGAGTAAAGGTATTCAAAACTTACAGACCCTGATTGGTTGCCCTTTATATGAGAAATCGGATAAAAAAAGCCCGTTGGTTTTTACCTATGCTGGTGAACAAGTGGTGAAAGGGGGCCGAGAATTATTAGCGAAAGGTAAAGATCTGCTGGAGTTAGGGCAGCAGTGTCAGAATGGGCCAATGGAGGGGCAGCTTAAACTAGGCTGTATTCCGACGATCGCGCCTTTTTTATTGTGTGATTTGGTGCAAGAACTTAATCAGCGTTACCCTAAGTTGCACTTATTATTACGCGAAGATACGACCGCTAATCTTTTAAATGCTTTGCGAGTTGGTGAACTCGATGTGCTGATTCTGGCATTACCGATGGATATTGGTCAGATGGTCAGCCGAATTGTTGGCAGAGATCCTTTTCGGATGGTTATCAGTCGTCAGCAAGCAAACAGTATTCGAGTGCCAATCACCTATGATGACTTACCAAATGAGTCTGTGTTTTTATTAGAGCATGAACACTGCTTAACCGAGCATGCGGTATCTGCTTGTAAGTTAACTGATAAAGAAAAAATTAATCCTTTTATGGCAACCAGTTTACATACTTTAGTGCAAATGGTGGCCAATGGATTGGGTATGACGTTCATTCCGCAAATGGCGATTGAACATGGCCTGTTAGATAATCAAAATTTGGTGATCATTGATCCTCCCGGTCAACAGGCTTATCGGGAAATTGGTGTGGTATGGCGTCCTGGCTCATCTCGCCAGCCGACTTTCGAACAGCTTGCTGAAGTCGTCGCTCAATTACTATAACCTCGTTATAGAGCAATATAAGAGATGTGCCTTGCCTATTTGAAGCCGCAGCAGTGTTATACCCTTCCGACTTGAAGCTGCAGGGGTGTTGGCTACGTTCGTTCGCCCCAATCACATAGTCTATCTATGCTCATGGGGACTATGAGAGCCATCCGTGGCTCTCACCAAAGGCCAGCCTACGGCTGTTCAAATTTGTTCCAGACAAATTTGTCACTCACTTGCCGCCTACCTGCAACTCCAAGTTGTTTGGGTGTAGCTAGGTTTATTCTTCTCTAATCTAGTGGTTTATCTCGGTTCATCGGGATGGTAATAGCCATCCTATGATTAAGATGAATAGCTCTGTAGCAGCCTCTTAGAATTATTTGGACATAATAATGGCGTTAAGCTGTTCGGTTATCCGCTATGTTTTAGTGTATATCTAGTTTTATTTACCTAGTTTCTAATGTTACTCAGAGTTTTACTCTGATGGTAAATCTTTTGTTGTCAAATTTTACAGCGATAAAGTTTTGAAGCTTTCATAAAATAGTAAAACTTCACATGGTGAATTTTACACTTTGCCCTCATTCAATTGTTTCAATGTGCGAGTAGTTGTGCCACTTGAACCCTTAAAACGCGAGATTATTTTTCTTATCTAACAATCGAACATCTGTTTTAAACGATTTTTTGTTCTCGCCCTTATTGTAATTTTATTACGTAATAAGTTACGTTTTGCTGGGCGGAGGTAAACGAGAGTTTGAAACGGAATAAAACTTTGAATTTAACGATGTGTTAACTTTGACTCTTTAATTGCAATGGCTTATCGGGTAATGTTTATCTTGAGTTTGTTGGTTTGTTTAGTGCTTGTTGTTCTTTGGCTTGTTGATGGGTTAAGTCAAGTTAATAAACACGACATACCAATAATATAACCATATGATCATCGTATTTTTGTAGTTCTAAAATTACAAATGATACACAAGGATACTATTTAAGGAAGGATGCCATGCTTGCTCAAACCCCCGATAAATCGTCCTTAGCCATTGAAAATGCTAAGCATCACGAGCAATTAATTGTTAAAGGGGCTCTATCCTCTGAACATAGCGCTATTTTCCCTGTTGAAGCCCAAACCTTTTTAGCTGAGTTGTGCCATCACTTTGCGTCGCGAGTGAATACGTTACTGAATGAGCGCGAACAGCAACAGATGCGTATTGATCAAGGCCATTTGCCAGATTTTTTAGAGCAAACCATCGATATTCGTGAAGGCAGTTGGAAAATCCTTGGTATTCCTAATGATCTGCAAGATCGAAGAGTGGAAATTACTGGTCCAACGGATCGTAAAATGGTCATTAATGCACTCAACGCTAACGTGAAAGTCTTCATGGCAGATTTTGAAGATTCGATGTCACCCGCTTGGGATAAGTTGCTTGATGGACAAATTAACTTACGTGATGCGGTGAATGGCACCATCAGTTATCGCAATCCTGACAATGATAAAGTCTATCAACTTAAAAAAGACCCTGCCGTATTGATTTGTCGAGTTCGAGGGCTGCATTTACAAGAAAAGCATGTGCTATTTGCTGAGCAAGCGATTCCTGGCGCTTTGTTTGATTTTGCTTTGTATTTTTTCAATAACTATAAAGCGTTATTGAAAAAAGGCAGCGGTCCTTATTTCTATTTACCGAAGCTCCAAGCTTACCAAGAAGCGCAATGGTGGAGTGATGTTTTTCATTTTACAGAAGATTATTTTGGTTTAGAAACAGGGACGATAAAAGCGACGGTACTGATTGAGACTTTACCTGCTGTGTTTCAGATGGATGAAATCCTCTTTGCTCTTAAAGAACACATTGTGGGGCTTAACTGTGGTCGCTGGGATTATATCTTTAGCTACATTAAAACCTTGAAAAAACACCCTGATCGCGTATTACCTGACCGTCAAGTCGTGACAATGGATAAGCCATTTTTGAATGCTTACTCACGTTTGCTGATCTATACCTGCCATCGACGTGGCGCTTTTGCCATGGGAGGCATGGCGGCCTTTATTCCGGCCAAAGATCCCGCTCTCAACGCTCAAGTACTGGAAAAAATCCGTCATGACAAAATGCTCGAAGCGAAGA
This sequence comes from Vibrio sp. 11986-1-5, assembly GCF_963878025.1. Taxonomy (NCBI): domain Bacteria; kingdom Pseudomonadati; phylum Pseudomonadota; class Gammaproteobacteria; order Vibrionales; family Vibrionaceae; genus Vibrio; species Vibrio sp. 11986-1-5. The sequence continues at coordinate 86,989 of NZ_CAWNVW010000050.1, read as the reverse complement.
ATGGTCATGATGGGACTTGGGTGGCTCATCCTGGATTAGCGGATACCGCTATGGAGGTCTTCAATCAAGTACTAGGCGAGCGTCATAATCAGTTGGATGTGACTCGCTTATCGGATGCGCCAATCCGTGCAGAAGAGTTGCTTGCTCCTTGTGATGGTCCGCGTAGCGAACAAGGTATGCGACACAATATTCGTGTTGCTTTGCAATACGTCGAAGCGTGGATTTCTGGTAATGGCTGTGTGCCTATTTATGGCTTAATGGAAGACGCTGCAACCGCAGAAATTTCTCGCGCTTCAATTTGGCAATGGATTCAGCACGGTAAAACCTTAGATAACGGACAGGTGGTCACGAAAACGTTATTTCGTGATTACTTAGCTCAAGAAATTGAAGTCGTTAAAGCTGAAGTCGGAGAAGCACGTTTTGAACAAGGCCGGTTTACCGAAGCGGCTGAATTGATTGAACGTCTCACCACCAGTGACGATCTCGGTAACTTTTTAACCATCCCGGGCTACGACTATTTGGCGTAGAACGGCCTTAACCAATAATAAATAACAGTAACGTGAAACCGAACTTCAAAGCTCACTGAATCGAAGTGAGTGGCGAAAAGGACGATATCGGCGTGTGCCATCAGCCACGCGAAACCAATGATAAGAGGGATAGATCATGACATTAACTCGCCGCCAACAAATCGAAGCATTAGAAAAAGATTGGGCTACCAATCCACGTTGGAAACACGTCAAGCGTACTTACAGTGCAGAAGATGTCGTTAACTTACGTGGCTCAGTGACACCTGCGAATACTATTGCCCAGCGTGGTGCAGATAAATTATGGGCATTGGTTAACGGCAGTTCCAAAAAGGGCTATGTTAACTGTCTTGGTGCTTTAACGGGCGGACAAGCGGTACAGCAAGCTAAAGCGGGTATTGAAGCCATCTATCTTTCTGGCTGGCAAGTCGCGGCGGATAATAATACCGCAGGGACGATGTATCCTGATCAATCGCTTTATCCAGTTGATTCGGTTCCTAGCGTTGTTAAACGAATCAATAATGCGTTTCGTCGTGCCGATCAAATTCAATGGTCAAATGGTAAATCTCCACAAGATGAAGGGGGTATCGATTACTTTTTGCCAATAGTCGCGGACGCAGAAGCGGGGTTTGGCGGCGTACTGAATGCTTATGAACTGATGAAATCGATGATTGAGGCTGGAGCGGCTGGGGTTCACTTTGAAGACCAATTAGCATCGGTGAAAAAGTGTGGTCACATGGGGGGCAAAGTACTGGTTCCCACTCAAGAAGCGGTGCAAAAATTGGTCGCTGCACGCTTGGCTGCTGATGTCTCTGGAACAACCACGTTGGTGATTGCTCGAACCGATGCTAACGCTGCGGATCTATTAACGTCAGATTGTGATCCTTATGATGCTGACTTTATTGTTGGTGAGCGTACCGCTGAAGGCTTCTATCGTGTTCGTGCTGGGATTGACCAAGCGATTTCTCGTGGTTTGGCCTACGCTCCTTACGCTGACTTAATTTGGTGTGAAACCGCTAAACCCGATTTAGAAGAAGCCAGGCAGTTTGCTGAAGCGATTCATGCTCAGTACCCTGATCAACTCTTGGCCTACAACTGTTCGCCATCGTTTAACTGGGAGAAAAATCTTGATGCAGAAACGATTGCTAAATTCCAGCAAGAATTAGCGAACATGGGTTATAAATACCAGTTTATCACTTTAGCTGGCATCCATAATATGTGGTTTAACATGTTTGAACTTGCCCATGCTTATGCTCAAGGTGAAGGGATGCGTCATTATGTTGAAATGGTTCAGCGTAAAGAGTTTGCCGCCGCCGAGAAAGGCTATACGTTTGTTGCCCACCAACAAGAAGTGGGAACGGGATATTTTGATAAAATGACCAATACGATTCAAGGTGGTCAATCGTCAGTCACTGCGCTAACCGGTTCAACTGAAGAAGAGCAGTTCTAACTTCTGCATGGTGGTAATCCGATGACGTAAAGTTGCAGTGAACACTGCAACTTTAATAAATTTATCGCATCAATCGATTATCTGAGTGATAGCAAGTTATCTGAAAAATAAAAAGAGCAAGGGTATTGATCACCATGCTCTTTTTTATTTATCCATCTATTCTATCGGCTAGCTATTGGCCAGTTACAAAACGTCTTGTTCAAAGTCATTGTCAGTATCGACTTCATCAGGCTCGCTGTTTTCTTGCAATTCCAGCAAGTTGATAGCAATTGCGACGAAGTCACTATCGGTAATAATCCCGACCAACTCGCCTTTACTGACCACCGGTAAACAGCCAACTTTATGTCGTTGCATGTAGATGGCGCTTTCTTTTAATCCAGCTTGTGGGGCGACCGACATGACGCCAGTGTGCATGACTTCATACAAAGGGGTCGTTTCGGTATGCGAGGTATCGGTGATTTTATTGTACAGACTGGACTCTTGTGCTGCTAATACATCACGATGAGTAATAATCCCTAATAATCGACGGTTAGCATCAACAATAGGAATATGACGAATATCCAATGCTTCCATCATATTTCGGGCGTCGGCTATTGTGTGGGTACGCAACAAAGTATGTGGGTTGCGAGTCATCATGTCTTCAACTTTGATCATAACCAACTCCTTTTCTTTTTGATGATCGGTAACCAAGTTAGCTTGCCAATGAACGTAAAGTGGCGTGTGGTTTGTTGATATTCAGTATAGGTTTGTTTGTAGCAAATATCTGAGAGTTAAGTCAGTTTTTGCTGGTAACTCTAGCGGAGAAGTTGCAAAGTCACTTTTGATTACAATCCTTATTTGATTGAACGTGTACTGGCCGCTGACAATCCTGTATCTTGCCGATGCTTGGGTATATACTGTTGCGCCGCGAAATAAACCGTCGCTAACCTTATCAATAACCAAGAAAGAGCCATGCAAGTTTCAGATTTTCACTTTGACCTCCCAGATGAGCTAATTGCTCGTTATCCGAAAGCGCAGCGTACTGATAGTCGATTACTGCGATTAAATGGCACCACCGGTGAACGGATTGATGGCACATTTACCGATGTACTGCACTATATCGAACCGGGTGACTTATTGGTCTTTAACAATACTCGTGTCATCCCTGCTCGTCTATTTGGCCGTAAAGCCAGTGGAGGCAAACTAGAAGTATTGGTTGAGCGTATGCTTGATGAACACTCTATTTTAGCGCACGTTCGTTGTTCCAAGCCGCCTAAACCGGGGACGGAACTGTATCTGGGTGAGCAGGACCAATATTTAGCGACCATGGTTGCACGCCATGATGCCTTGTTTGAGATTCGATTTAATGCCCAGCAAACGGTTTTGGAAATCTTAAACCATATTGGTCATATGCCTTTGCCGCCATACATTGATCGTCCCGATGAAGAAACCGATAAAGAGCGCTATCAAACGGTTTATAATCAAAAGCCGGGCGCCGTTGCTGCACCAACAGCAGGGCTACATTTTGACCAAGCATTATTGGATCAAATTCAAGCCAAAGGCGTTGAGTTTGCCTATGTGACTTTGCATGTCGGCGCGGGTACTTTCCAACCGGTGCGCGTGGAAAATATTCATGATCACCATATGCATGCTGAATACGTTGAAGTACCAGGAGAAGTGGTCGCGGCGATTGCAGCGACCAAGGCTCGTGGTGGCAGAGTGATTGCGGTTGGGACAACCTCGGTGCGTTCTTTAGAGAGCGCAGCGCAAGATGCACTTGCGAAAGGCACAGCGTTAGCGCCTTTTTTTGGTGATACGGATATTTTTATTTTTCCTGGTTATCAATATCAATTGATTGATGCATTGATCACCAATTTTCATTTACCAGAGTCGACGCTGATTATGTTGGTCAGTGCCTTTGCTGGTTATGAGCACACTATGGCTGCTTATCAGCATGCGGTAGAGCAGAAATATCGCTTCTTCAGCTATGGCGATGCGATGTTCATTGAAAAAAATCAGGCTTAAGCTTGATCCCTTAATATCGTCAGACTGTTTCTCTGACATTGGAGGCTTTGTGAAGTTAACGTTCGAACTGAAAAAGAAAAATGGTAATGCGCGTCGAGGTCAGTTGACCTTTGAGCGTGGCACGGTACAAACCCCGGCCTTTATGCCCGTCGGCACTTATGGCACAGTAAAGGGCATGACCCCAGAAGAAGTCAAAGAAACGGGGGCTGAAATATTGCTTGGCAATACGTTCCATCTTTGGCTGCGTCCCGGTCAAGAAGTGATGAAAATGCATGGCGATTTGCATGACTTTATGAATTGGCAAGGCCCAATTCTGACCGATTCCGGCGGTTTCCAAGTCTTCAGTTTGGGGGATATTCGCAAAATCACCGAAGAGGGGGTGCATTTTCGCAACCCTGTTAATGGTGACAAAATCTTTATGGATGCCGAAAAATCGATGGAAATCCAAAAAGATTTAGGTTCAGATATCGTAATGATTTTCGATGAATGTACGCCTTATCCTGCGACGCATGAAGAAGCGAAAAAGTCGATGCAAATGTCATTGCGTTGGGCGCAGCGCTCTCGTGACCATTTTGACAAGCTCAACAATACCAATTCGTTGTTTGGGATTGTTCAAGGTGGGGTATATGAAGATTTGCGTGATGAGTCAGTGAAAGGATTGACGCAAATCGGTTTTGATGGTTATGCCGTCGGTGGCCTTGCAGTTGGGGAACCGAAACCAGATATGCATCGCATTTTGGAGCATACGTGCCCACAACTGCCGGAAGATAAGCCTCGCTACTTAATGGGCGTGGGCAAGCCAGAAGACTTAGTGGAAGGGGTGCGTCGTGGCGTCGATATGTTTGACTGTGTGATGCCAACGCGAAATGCTCGTAACGGCCACCTATTTGTGACTGGTGGTGTGATCAAGATCCGTAATGCAGTACATAAAACGGATACAACACCACTCGATCCACATTGTGACTGTTACACTTGCAAAAATTATTCTAAATCGTACTTGCATCATTTGGATCGTTGTAACGAGATCCTTGGCGCTCGTCTGAATACCATTCACAATCTCCGTTATTATCAACGGTTGATGGAAAGTATTCGTAAAGCGATAGATGAAGATCGCTTTGATCAATTTGTAGAAGCGTTTTACGCACGTCGTCAACGCGAAGTGCCGCCTTTACAAATCGAACAAGCGTAATAGCAAGCACTGAGATGGATTTATCTTGAAGAGCTTATTGATAGCTTGAATTTGTCTCAGTGCGGCCCAATACCTATAAACATTACAAACAATAACTTAGAGGACGTTTCTCAATGAGTCTAATTTCTGTAGCACACGCAGCAGGTGAAGGTGCATCACAGGGTGGTGGTTTCGAAATGCTGATCATGCTTGGCATGTTTGCGGTGATTTTCTATTTCATGATTTACCGCCCACAATCTAAACGAGTGAAAGAGCATAAAAGCCTAATGGCCTCAATGGCGAAAGGTGATGAAGTCTTAACCAGTGGTGGTTTAGTGGGAAGAATCACGAAAATTGCTGATGATAACGATTTTATCTCTGTTGAATTGAACAACAACAACGAAGTTGTGATTAAAAAAGACTTCGTTTCTGCCGTGTTACCAAAAGGTACACTTAAATCTTTGTAAAACAGCTAGAGGATCCTCGCTGTGCTAAACCGTTATCCGTTATGGAAGTACTTAATGGTCGTGTTTGCCATTACCATTTCTGCTTTATACGCACTTCCTAATCTTTACGGTGAAGATCCGGCTATTCAAGTTACAGGGGCGCGTGGCGCCTCTGTAGATATGTCAACGCTGGATGCTGTCACCCAAGCGCTCGATAAAGCGCAACTCTCTCATAAATCCATTGCTTTCGAAAATGGCTCAATTTTGGTGCGTTTTAATGACACTGATACCCAAATCAGTGCTCGTGACATCATTAATGAAGCTTTAGGCAATGATATCATTGTTGCGCTGAACTTAGCGCCTTCCACTCCTCGTTGGCTAGAATCCATTGGCGCAGCGCCTATGAAACTTGGCCTTGATTTACGTGGTGGGGTTCACTTTTTGATGGAAGTGGACATGGATGCGGCAATGGAGCGATTAGTTAGTCAACAAGAAGAAGCTTTTCGTAGTGAATTGCGCGACGAAAAGATTCGCTACCGTGCGATCCGCAGTCAAGCGGATTCCGTCGAGATCATTTTACGCGATGCCGCTCAGCTTGAAGACACTCGCCGTCTATTAGAGGCGAATCATCGTGATATGAACTTTACTGCTTCTGATCGTGATGGGCGCTTCCTTTTGGTGGCCAAATTTACAGACGCCCGTTTACAAGAAATTCGTAACTACGCCGTTGAGCAAAATATCACTATTTTACGTAATCGTGTCAATGAGTTAGGGGTTGCAGAACCTTTGGTTCAGCGTCAAGGCGCGAGTCGGATTGTGGTTGAACTGCCTGGCGTACAAGATACTGCTCGTGCGAAAGAAATTTTAGGTGCGACAGCAACCCTTGAGTTTCGTGAAGTCGATGCCACCGCTGATCTAGCTGCGGCGGCAGCGGGCAGAGTGCCTGCTGGTAGTGAAATTAAACTGGATCGTGATGGTCGTCCTGTTGTTTTAAAGCGCCGGGTCATTTTGGGCGGTTCCAGTATTACTGATGCCAGTTCAAGTGCCGACGAATACGGTCGTCCACAGGTCAATATTTCTCTTGATAGTGAAGGTGGCAGTAAGATGTCGGCTTTCTCAAGAAATAATATTGGCAAACTAATGGCCACGGTTTTTGCTGAATATCGAGACAGTGGTGAAAGAACGGCTGACGGTCGAGTGATTTTAGAAAAGCATGAAGAAGTGATTAACCAAGCGACGATTCAATCAGCATTGGGGCGTAATTTCCGAATCACTGGCATCAACTCGGCGGCAGAAGCTCAGAACTTAGCGTTATTACTACGCGCAGGTGCGTTAATCGCACCGATTTCGATCGTTGAAGAGCGGACGATTGGCCCGTCAATGGGACAACAGAATATCGATATGGGTATTCAAGCCTGTATTTGGGGCTTGTTTGCGGTGATGATCTTTACTGCACTGTACTATCGTACGTTTGGCTTGATCGCTAACTTAGCTTTGTTGACCAACTTAGTGCTGATTATCGGCATTATGTCGATGATTCCCGGAGCAACCATGACCTTACCTGGCATTGCCGGTATTGTGTTGACTGTTGGTATGGCAGTGGATGCTAACGTACTGATCTTTGAACGTATTCGTGAAGAGTTACGTGAAGGTCGTAATCCGCAACAAGCCATCCATCAGGGGTATGCGAACGCGTTTAGTACTATTGCGGATGCGAACATCACGACGCTGATCACTGCGATTATTTTATTTGCGGTGGGTACTGGTGCGATCAAAGGTTTCGCCGTTACCTTATCAATTGGTATCTTAACGTCGATGTTTACCGCAATTATCGGTACGCGTTGTGTGGTTAACCTGCTGTATGGCGGGAAACGTATCAATAAATTGTCGATCTAAGGCTAGGAATCATTATGTATCAAATTCTGAAAGCAGAGAAAACGATCGACTTTATGCGTTGGTCAAAGTTTACGTTTGTCTTATCGTTATTGATGATTGGCGCGTCAATTTTTACCTTATCCACCAAATGGTTAAATTGGGGATTGGACTTCACTGGCGGAACACTGATAGAAGTGGGTTTTGCAGAACCGGCGAATCTGGAGAAAATTCGCCATGCTCTTGATGAGCGTGGATTTGGTGATGCAACGGTACAAAACTTTGGTTCAGCACGTGATGTTATGGTCCGTTTGCGCCCTCGTGAAGGGGTTGCAGGAGAAACGCTTGGTAACCAAATTCTTAACGCCATTAAAGAGGGGACGGGTGAAAGCGTTGAGATGCGCCGGATCGAGTTTGTTGGTCCTAACGTTGGCGATGAGCTGGCAGAGGCGGGGGGCTTAGCCATTTTAGCCTCACTGATCTGTATTTTGCTCTACGTTTCAATGCGTTTTGAATGGCGTTTAGCTTCTGGAGCCGTATTATCTCTTGCTCACGATGTCATCATCACTTTAGGTATTTTTTCGTTACTGCAAATCGAAATTGATTTAACGATCGTCGCTGCCTTATTGACGGTGGTCGGTTATTCGTTGAACGATACGATTGTGGTTTTTGACCGTATTCGTGAGAACTTCCGCAAGTTGCGCAAAGGCGATTCAGCGGAAGTGATGAATAGCTCCATTACGCAAACTCTGAGTCGGACGTTAATTACTTCAGGAACGACCTTGTTTGTGGTGATTGCACTATTTGTTCAAGGTGGCGCTAATATTCATGGTTTTGCTACCGCATTACTACTCGGGATCACCGTTGGTACTTATTCTTCTATCTACGTTGCTTCTGCGTTAGCGTTAAAACTTGGTATTACCCGTGAACACCTGATTCCACCAGTGGTGGAAAAAGAGGGGGTTGAGTTGGATGAATTGCCTTAACGGTGATATTCCTCTTAAGCAATAACTAAAAAAACCGCTGAATATTCAGCGGTTTTTTATCACACTCACATTGGTTATTGATCAATAGCCGTTGCTTGACGACAGAGCGGTTATTTAAAAATAGCACTATTTCCGTTTTCACGGATGTGTTGCAAAATCGCTTTGACGCCACGAGGACTTGAACCGACAATATTGCCCGATTGCATATAATTAGTACCACCAGCAAAATCGGTCAGAATCGCTCCAGCTTCACGAGCGATCAGTTCGCCTGCTGCCATATCCCATGGTTTTAAACCCAGTTCAAAGTAACCATCAACACGGTTAGCCGCCAAATAACACAGATCTAAAGCTGCTGACCCAGTGCGACGAAAATCGGCACACTCAACAAACAATGAAGAAATAATTTTCAGGTAAGATTCAGAGTGCTGCTTTTGCTTAAATGGGAAACCAGTTGCAAGGATAGCGCCTTGCAAATCTTTCAATGGCTTAACGCGAATACGAGCATTATTTAATTGAGCGCCAGAGCCGCGTTGAGCAGTAAATAGTTCATTTAACATTGGGTCATAAACACAGGCAACTTCGGTGCGACCGTTCATTCTTACGGCAATCGATACCGCAAAATGAGGGATACCTTTCACGAAGTTATTGGTTCCATCCAGTGGGTCGATGATCCATTGTACGTCTTTATCTTTACCTTCGATAAGACCGCCTTCTTCGGCAATAATGCAGTGCTCAGGGTAAGAGCTTTGGATGGTAGCAATGATTAGCGCTTCGGCTTCTTTGTCGACATTAGTAACAAAGTCATTGCTTCCTTTTTGAAAGGATTCAATTTTGTCAGCGTTTTCTAGAGATTTAGCAATATGGTTACCTGCTTTTCGCGCAGCGCGAATAGCAATGTTTAGCATTGGATGCATACGAGTTTCCCAACGGATGTTAAAGAACGAAAAAAGCGGAGCGGATTATAGCAAAATCATACTAAAAAGGAAGTGGTTATTTTTTATGCGCTTAATGGCTCTGCCAATAAAGGACCTGCTCATTTCATTTTGCTTTATGCTATTATCTGGCGATTAACGCCAAGTAACTGCTCTTTTATTCATTATCCCTAGGTTACTGAGCCAATCCTTCAAGCCAATTCAATACCGTCAATTTTAAGATGATGCTTATCGTCGATAATAATTAGCGAGTGAGTATCACTATCGACGGCGAAATGAGAGATAAACTGATGGTAAATGAACGCCATGTTAGACAATGTTAAAATCGTTTTAGTAGGTACTTCACATTCTGGGAATATTGGCTCAGCCGCCAGAGCGATGAAAGTGATGGGCTTAAGCCAGATGGTGCTGGTGGCACCTGAATGTGCAGTGGATGCTCAAGCAATAGCGTTAGCGGCTGGTGCCAGTGATATTGCGTTAAATGCGCAGGTCGTCAGTACGTTGAGTGAAGCCGTCGCGGAGTGTGGGTTAGTTGTTGGTAGCAGCGCCCGCTCACGCACATTAGAGTGGCCGATGCTTGACCCTCGTCAGTGTGGTGAGCAATTTGCGCTTGAAGCTCAAAAACACGCGGTTGCTGTGGTATTTGGCCGTGAAAGAACGGGCTTAACCAACGAGGAATTACAGCTTTGTCATTATCATGTGTGCATTCCTGCCAACCCTGAATACAGCTCATTAAACTTAGCGATGGCTGTGCAAACATTATGCTATGAGATTCGCGTTGCTCACTTAACTCAGCAACAGAGTGAATTTTCATCCCCACCGGTGGCTGACTATCCTCGCCATCAAGAGTTGGACCGATTTTATCTGCATCTAGAACGAGTACTACTGGAAAGTGAGTTTATCTCTCCTTCACAACCCGGGCAGGTAATGAACAAGCTCCGTCGATTATTCAGTCGAGCTCGTCCAGAATCACAAGAAATTAATATCTTACGCGGTGTATTGACTGCGGTAGAGAAAAAAATGCGTCAGCCTTAATTATCACTAACCACCTGATTAATCTAAGGTTAAATACCTGAGTAATTTAGTCAATTAAATACTTGACTGGTTTGGTAGGGTATGGAAGAATTCCAACCACATAATCGATGTGGATATGGTGTAATATGAGATTAACATCTAAAGGAAGATACGCGGTAACGGCCATGTTAGATGTGGCGCTAAATTCGCAACAAAACCCAGTACCGCTAGCGGACATTTCAGAGCGACAAGGTATTTCTCTGTCTTATCTAGAGCAGCTTTTTTCTAAGTTACGCAAAGCTGGTTTGGTCGCCAGTGTGCGAGGCCCAGGTGGTGGTTATCGTTTAGGTGCAGAAGCAAGCACCATTTCTATTGGTACGGTCATTGCCGCGGTAGATGAATCTGTCGATGCGACGAAGTGTCATGGTAAAGGTGATTGCCAAGGTGGCACTCGTTGTCTCACTCATACCTTGTGGTGTGATCTCAGTTCTCGTATTAGTGACTTCTTAAATAATATCACTCTCGGTGAGTTGATGGTTGATAATGAAGTCTTACAAATTTCTGACCGTCAAGGTATGAACCTTGCGGCGAACCAAGGGAGTGGCCATAAGCATTCTCAATCTGTCACTATTGGTGCAGCCTCCTTTGGTCTTAACGTTCGCTCATAGCGGCAATGTTTACACTGGAGTAAAAAATGAAACTGCCTATTTATTTAGACTATTCGGCTACATGTCCGGTTGATCCGCGTGTTGCCGAAAAGATGATTCAGCATATGACGATGGATGGGACGTTTGGTAATCCGGCCTCTCGATCGCACCGTTATGGCTGGCAGGCAGAAGAAGCGGTGGATACGGCGCGTGAACAAGTTGCTGAACTTATTCATGCTGATCCGCGTGAAATTGTTTTTACTTCAGGGGCGACCGAGTCGAATAACTTAGCGATTAAAGGTGCGGCGCATTTTTACGCTAAACAAGGTAAGCACATCATCACCTGTAAAACTGAGCATAAAGCGGTATTGGATACTGTGCGCCAGCTTGAATATGAAGGTTTTGATGTGACTTATCTTGAACCTGACCATCGTGGATTAATTGATATAAACCAATTACAAGACGCCATGCGTGAGGACACAGTGTTGGTCTCCGTAATGCATGTCAATAATGAAATAGGTGTGATTCAGGATATCACCGCGATAGGAGAGCTGTGCCGTGAGCGAAATATTATCTTTCACGTCGATGCTGCTCAATCAGCGGGGAAAGTCGAGATCGACGTGCAAACGATGAAAGTCGATCTTATCTCACTCTCAGCGCATAAAATTTATGGTCCTAAAGGTATTGGCGCTCTCTTTGTGCGTCGCAAACCGCGTATTTATCTTGAAGCACAGATGCATGGCGGTGGTCATGAGCGCGGTTTCCGTTCAGGAACGTTAGCGACCCATCAAATTGTTGGGATGGGAGAAGCGTTTAGCATCGCTAAACAAGAGATGGAGCATGATTATCAACATGCTAAAACTTTACGTGACCGTTTACTTAATGGCATACAGGATATCGAAGCTGTGAGTATTAACGGTGATCTAGAGCAGCGTGTTCCTCATAATCTTAATCTCGGTTTTGCTTTTGTCGAAGGCGAATCGTTGTTAATGGCGCTGAAAGATCTTGCGGTCTCTTCAGGCAGTGCTTGTACCTCTGCTAGTCTAGAGCCTTCTTATGTATTGCGTGCGCTTGGTTTGGATGATGAGTTAGCACATAGCTCGCTTCGTTTTTCATTTGGCCGTTTTACGACCGTAGAAGAAATAGATTATGCAATAGAACATATTCGTAGCGCTGTCACTCAATTGCGTAATATGTCGCCTTTGTGGCAAATGCACAAAGAAAGCGCAACGATATAGTAGGTAGCGAGCCATCAAATCAGTGTTGAGTTAACAATTTTAAGCAAAATAAGCGGACCGAATGGTCCGTTTTTTTATCCAGTGGGTATTTTTACGCGACAAAATGTTAACATCGTTAGGTTGATTATTCGTTGTGATTCAGATATATCCGAGAGTAGTTATTCTCAACTCGTTACTAGAGCGGTAATCGCGCGGTTGTGTAACGGAACAATGGAATATATCTATTAAGGCCACACCATATAGGACAAGGAGAAACCATGTCTACACAGATGCCTGTATTTATTAGTCTAGAATCAGCCCAGCCTCAGTGGGGAGAAAAAGCACTCGTCTCATTCTCAGAGCAAGGCGCGACCATTCATTTATCGAAAGAGAATGATCTCAATGCCATTCAGCGTGCTGCGCGTAAATTAGATGGCCAAGGATTGCGTTCATTACATTTATCCGGTTCCGCATGGACTTTGGAAACGATCTGGGCATTTTACCAAGGTTATCGTGATCCTAAAAAGAAAAATACCTTACAGTGGGAGTCGTTAGCCAGCGCCGATCAAACGGAACTTGAAGCACGGATTAAAGCAGCGGATTGGACGCGCGATATTATCAATAAAAGTGCTGAAGAAGTGGCTCCTCGTCAATTAGCGACCATGGCTGCCGAGTTTATTAAGTCATTAGCTCCGGATCACGTCTCTTATCGAATTGTAAAAGACAAAGACCTATTGACGGAAAACTGGGAAGGCATTTATGCGGTAGGGCGAGGCTCTGAGCGCACTTCTGCCATGTTGCAATTAGACTACAACCCAACGGGCGATGATAATGCCCCTGTATTTGCCTGCTTAGTCGGTAAAGGCATTACCTTTGACTCTGGTGGCTATAGTTTAAAACCGTCTAATTTCATGTCTTCGATGAAAGCGGATATGGGCGGAGCAGGAACCATCACCGGAGCCCTTGGTCTGGCTATCATGCGTGGCTTAAATAAACGCGTTAAGCTCATTTTGTGCTGTGCTGAGAACATGGTATCTGGCCGTGCATTAAAATTGGGTGATGTGATCACCTATAAAAACGGCAAAACCGTTGAAATTATGAATACTGACGCAGAAGGGCGGTTAGTCTTAGCCGATGGTTTGATTTACGCTTCAGAGCAAAAACCACAATTGATCATCGATTGTGCCACCCTAACGGGAGCTGCAAAAAATGCGTTGGGTAATGACTATCATGCATTACTGAGTTTTGATAAAGCTTTGAGTCAACAAGCGCTCGATGCGGCTAAAGAGGAAAATGAGGGATTATGGGCACTGCCATTAGCTGATTTTCACCGTGATATGTTGCCCTCGAACTTTGCTGATCTCTCTAATATTTGTTCTGGTGATTATTCACCGGGTGCAAGTACGGCAGCGGCTTTCTTATCCTACTTTGTTGACGATTACCACCAAGGCTGGCTACATGTTGATTGCGCGGGAACGTATCGTAAATCGGCCAGTGATAAATGGGCCGCTGGAGCAACAGCGATGGGCGTTAAGACCGTCGCGCGTATTTTATTGGATCAGGCCAAATAATGATTAATTAAGGGGCAGTCGTTTGCCCCGTTTTATACTCATTGTTTTTGCTGGGGTAGTGCTATTGACGGCGTTGATGAGTCTATTTCTATCTTGGCCGGATTAGCTCGCAGATTAGCCACAGCAAGCCGTTGGGGAGTGGTTCAATAAGCCTTACTATTATTATCAAAATGTAAAAAGGACATCTTATGGCTCTTGAAAGAACGTTTTCAATTATTAAACCTGACGCGGTAAAGCGTAACTTAATCGGCGAGATTTACCATCGCATAGAAAAAGCTGGGTTGAGAATTATCGCGGCAAAAATGGTTCATTTAACCGAAGATCAAGCGAGTGGCTTTTATGCTGAGCACGAAGGGAAAGCCTTCTTTAATGACCTAAAAGCCTTTATGACATCAGGTCCGATCATGGTTCAGGTGTTAGAAGGAGAAAATGCGATTGTTCGTTACCGTGAATTAATGGGCAAAACCAATCCTGAAGAAGCGGCTTGTGGTACGATTCGCGCCGATTATGCGCTGAGTATGCGTTATAACTCCGTGCATGGCAGTGATAGTCCGGCTTCCGCAGCTCGTGAAATTGAGTTCTTTTTTCCCGAAGCTGAAATTTGCCCGCGCAGTGAGTGATTTGCCGTAGAACAAAAATACCATCATCAAGACTCAGATCTGGATGGTTTATGGCTTTACCTCACTATAAAGTAAACGTTAAGCTGTTGGTAAATAGTTCATATCCATATCTATTTGTAATCCCTGATGAGTCATATCTCATCAGGGATTTATCATCGACCAGAACCGCTTTCCTATCCCGATAATGTCGTAAAAAATTCAGGGTTTTACTGTGCTTGTTGTCATTGAATAAAGGCTGTACAATTCGCGCCCTTAATTCTAGTTCCATTTTGGAGAGGCCACATGACCACTGAAAAAGTCAATCTGCTCGATTTTGATCGCAAAGGCTTACGTACTTATTTCGCAGAAGAATTGGGTGAAAAAGCGTTTCGAGCTGATCAAATTATGAAGTGGATTTATCACTTCGGTTGTGATGACTTCGAAAAAATGACCAACATTAACAAAAACCTACGTGAGAAATTACAGACTCATTGTGAGATTCGAGCGCCTTACGTTTCTGATGCTCAATACTCCAGTGATGGCACGATAAAATGGGCGATGCGAGTGGGGGATCAAGATGTTGAAACCGTCTATATCCCCGAGGAAGATCGCGCTACATTATGTGTCTCTTCACAAGTTGGTTGTGCGCTGGAATGTAAGTTTTGTTCAACCGCCCAGCAAGGGTTTAACCGTAATTTACGCGTTTCGGAAATTATTGGTCAGGTTTGGCGTGCTGCACGTGAAATTGGTTTGGAAAAAGAAACGGGCCGCCGTCCGATCACTAACGTAGTAATGATGGGTATGGGTGAGCCGTTGCTCAATATGAAAAACCTCATTCCTGCGTTAGAAATTATGCTTGATGATCTCGGTTTTGGTTTATCGAAACGTCGCGTAACGGTCTCTACTTCAGGTGTCGTTTCTGGTTTAGATCAAATGACCGGGCAAATTGACGTGGCATTAGCGATTTCACTTCATGCACCTAACGATAAATTACGCAGCGAAATTATGCCTATTAATGATCGTTGGGATATTCAAGATTTCCTTGCTTCAGTGCGCCGTTATATTGCCTCTTCTAACGCTAATCGCGGTAAAGTGACTGTTGAATATGTTTTGTTGGATCATGTCAATGATGGCACGGAACATGCGCATGAGTTGGCTCAGTTGATGAAAGGAACACCTTGTAAAATTAACTTGATTCCGTTTAATCCTTATCCAGGCTCACCGTATAAAAAACCCAGTAACTCACGCATTGATCGTTTTCAAAAAACCTTAATGCAATATGAGCATACGGTGACAATACGTAAAACGCGTGGTGATGATATTGACGCTGCTTGCGGCCAGTTGGTTGGTGATGTAATAGACAGAACCAAACGGACGAAATTAAAGCAGCAGCCGGAGCAGATTATTCCCGTAAAAACCTTATAAACCTTTTTAACAACGCCAGCCTTTTCGCTGGCGTTGTTGTTAAGAGAAAACCGCTAAACAAGTCGAGTTAGATTTTGAGTTTATAAGCCAAGGGATGTTCAGTTTTTATCGGTCATAGAGCACCTTGATAGAATCATGCTATTAACTGAAACAGGCTGCGTAAGGTGTTTTGATGCATAGTTGGATTCTTAGTTCACAGTGGCAAATTATGGCTTTTTTATGTCAATTTAACGAAAAATCTTGACCTAGCTGTAATTTCTTTTTCAAATCAATGTTGTTTACCGCCTAAGATCCATTAGAATGAATTAATGATAGCCCATTCGATGTAGCGGTCGAATCAAACAAACGTGATATCCAAATTAGTTGATGAGTAATAATGCAATTTCCTCGCTGTATAAGCAAAATCAGTACGGAAGTCGGCGTTATTGAAACTTAAGTGAATTGGATGAAACCATTTTCCCTGTTGGAGCCCTGAGAACCTAAACGCGACTAACGAATAGAGACAAAAATAACAGCGTAGGCTTCGGCTCGAACACGAATAAAAGAGATTGATAGCGCGGATGAATACACAACAAGAGACCATCGTTGAAGAAACGCCGAACGTTCAACAACCCGGCACACTGCTTAAGCTCAAACGAGAAGCTTTAGGGCTGAGTCAAAAGCAAGTGGCTGATCGCTTACGGTTGCGGGTAGCGATTATTCGCAATATTGAAGATAACCAATTCGACTCTGATTTAGTGGCCACCTTTACTCGTGGCTATCTGCGTTCTTATGCTAAAGCCGTCGGACTTTCGGCTGCTGAAGTCGTCGAAGCTTATGAGGTGCACTATGTGATTGAGCCTCAAGAGCAGAAGATGCAAAGTTTTTCTAAAAAAACCAAGCGTGATCAGCACGATAGCCGTATCATGTTGATCACTTGGGTTATTGTATTGGTGATTATTGGTATGTCATCACTCTGGTGGTGGCAGAATAACCAACACAATAATCTCACGTCGTCGAGTGAGCGCAGCTCACTGATTACTGAGCAAAATAGCCAGCGTCCTTCAGCAACGGTCGATCCAGTTTTAGATCAGTTGCCGACGGTCAGTGAGCTTACTGCTGATAACGATGCCTCAGTTGCCGAGCAATCAGAAAGCGAATCCGTTAACGACAGTGCTGTTGAGCCTGTTTTAGAGGTTGAGCCATCCATCACATCCGCAGTGACAGAAAATACTCCTGTCAACGCTGACGAGAGTAATTTACTGAGCATGACTTTTAGCGCCGACTGTTGGATTCAAGTTAAAGATGCCACAGGCAAAACATTGTCTACTGGCGTTAAAAAAGCCGGTCAATCGGTCAATGTGCGTGGTGAAACCCCAATTAGTGTCATTCTTGGAGCACCAGAAGGTGTTTCTGTCACATTTGCGAGTGAACCTGTCGACCTTTCTGGGTATACTTCAGGCAGAGTAGCTAGATTCACCTTACCTTAGACGAAATTATGCAACACAAGTCTCCTATTAAGCGTCGCCCCTCTACACGTATTTATGTGGGTAACGTACCTATTGGCGATGGCGCGCCTATCGCCGTACAATCCATGACCAACACCAGAACCACAGATGTGGCTGCTACCGTCGCTCAAATAAAAGCGTTGGAGAAAGTGGGCGCAGATATTGTCCGTGTCTCGGTTCCTACTATGGATGCTGCTGAAGCATTCAAGTTAATTAAGCAACAGGTCTCGATTCCTTTAGTGGCAGATATTCATTTTGACTATCGAATCGCTTTAAAAGTGGCCGAGTATGGTGTTGATTGTTTACGGATTAACCCTGGCAATATCGGTAATGAAGCTCGGATTCGCTCGGTCGTTGACTGTGCTCGTGATAAAGGCATTCCGATTCGAATTGGTGTTAATGGTGGTTCATTAGAAAAAGATCTGCAGCTTAAATATGGCGAACCAACACCCGAAGCTTTGGTTGAATCTGCGATGCGCCATGTCGATATTCTCGACAGACTAAACTTTGATCAATTCAAAGTCAGTGTCAAAGCTTCGGATGTGTTTCTAGCAGTGGATTCTTATCGCTTACTGGCCAAACAAATTGATCAACCTCTTCATTTAGGGATCACCGAAGCGGGTGGTGCCCGAGCGGGGGCTGTTAAATCGGCTGTTGGCTTAGGAATGCTATTAGCAGAAGGTATTGGTGACACGTTACGGATTTCTTTAGCAGCCGATCCTGTTGAAGAGATTAAAGTCGGTTTTGATATTCTGAAATCACTGCGTATTCGCTCTCGTGGGATCAATTTTATCGCTTGTCCAAGTTGTTCTCGTCAGGAATTTGATGTGATAAGTACGGTCAACGCACTTGAGCAGCGTTTAGAAGATGTGTTAACTCCAATGGATGTCTCGATCATTGGTTGTGTTGTCAATGGCCCTGGTGAAGCGGAAGTCTCTCACTTAGGATTGGCTGGCAGTAATAAAAAAAGTGCTTTCTACGAAGATGGTGTTCGTCAGAAAGAGCGCTTTGATAACGATGATCTCGTTGCTCAGCTCGAAGCTAGAATCCGCTCAAAAGCGGCTCAATTAGACACGAAAAATCGTATTGCTATTCAGCAAATCGAGCAAGATTAACCTCACGATATTACGGTAAATATTTTGGCAAAGACTATTCAAGCAATTCGAGGCATGAACGACTGCCTCCCTACTCAATCTCCACTTTGGCAAAAAGTGGAGAACGCAGTTAAAAATGTCGTTAGTGCCTATGGCTATAGCGAAGTGCGTATGCCTATCGTTGAAATGACGCCACTTTTTAGCCGTGCTATTGGTGAAGTGACCGATGTGGTCGAAAAAGAGATGTATACGTTTGCGGATCGTAATGGCGATAGCTTAAGCCTTCGTCCTGAAGGAACAGCCGGTTGCGTTCGTGCCGGAATTGAACATGGGTTGCTGTACAATCAAGAGCAGCGTTTATGGTATATCGGACCAATGTTCCGTCATGAGCGTCCTCAGAAAGGTCGTTATCGTCAGTTCCATCAATGTGGCGTTGAAGTATTTGGTATCGATGGGCCAGATGTTGATGCAGAGCTGATCATGATGACAGCACGGCTATGGCGTGAACTTGGCATTGCTGAGCATGTGCGACTAGAGCTTAATTCGATTGGTTCATTGGCGGCTCGCGCTGATTATCGCAGTGCATTGATTGAGTATTTAGAGCGACATCAAGATGTATTAGATGAAGATTGCAAACGTCGCATGTATACCAATCCATTGCGTGTTCTGGATAGTAAAAATCCAGACGTTCAAGCGATACTTGGTGATGCGCCCGAATTGGCCGACTACTTAGATGCCGAGTCGAAACAACATTTTAGCGGTTTGTGTGAACTTCTTGACGCGGCAGGTATCGAATACACCGTTAATCAACGTTTAGTGCGTGGATTAGATTATTACAATCGAACGGTTTTTGAATGGATAACAGAAAGCTTAGGCTCACAAGGCACCGTGTGTGGCGGTGGACGTTATGACGGCTTGGTTGAACAGCTTGGAGGGAAAGCGACTCCGGCTGTTGGTTTTGCTATGGGGCTTGAGCGTCTGGTATTGATGATGGAAACCCTAGGTAATACAGACGTGCGGCGTAGCGTAGACGTTTATATTGTCACCGCTGGTGAAGGTACCACCATGGCAGGTATGAAGCTTGCGGAACAGTTGCGTGAGCAAGTTCCAGGTTTACGCGTGATGAACCACTGTGGCGGTGGTAACTTCAAAAAACAATTTAAACGCGCAGATAAAGTCGGTGCTGCGGTGGCTCTGGTACTTGGTGAAGACGAGATCGCTGAAAAAACCGTAGTACTAAAAGATTTACTTGGTGGTCAACAAACCACGTTATCTCAAACTGACATTGCTAGCCAATTGGCTCATCTCGTTTAAACGCACGTTTTTGAGATTTCTTATTTAAGAGGACAGGAAGTGGAACTCTACGATACCGAAGAACAACAAGTTGAAGCGATCAAAGATTGGTGGAAAGAGAATGGTAAGGCCGTTCTCCTTGGTGCTGTGCTTGGTCTTGGCGGTTTGTTTGGATGGCGTTATTACCAACATTCAACCACGACAGGTCAAGAAACAACGTCTGAAACGTATAGCAAAGCAATCGCTAACTTTTCAGCTAAAGGGGCGCAAGCTGAGTCTGATTTACAGCATTTTATCGATAATCATCAGAAATCGGAGTATGCCGTTTTAGCGGCGATGCAGCTTGCTAAAGCACAAGCTGATGCTGGACAGTTTGATGAGGCGTTAGCACAACTTGAATGGGCTAAGAAGTCCACGAAAGACGCGGCATTAACACCTGTGATCGCATTTCGCATTGCACGTTTACAGGCCGAACAGCAACAATTTGATGCCGCTCTAGCTGAACTAACAACGATTACTGAGGCCAGTTGGGCTGCGCGTGTCGCTGAATTACGTGGTGATATAGCATTACGTAAAGGAGATAAAGACGCGGCTTATGCAGCCTATTCACAAGCTCAACAATCGAGTAATGCTAGCCAGACATTGCAACTGAAACTTGATGATCTAGCCAGATAAGGGCATCTGTTGATGAAAAAAATATTCAACAAAGTGCTTTTGTCTGCGGCCGTAATCGGTTTGTTAGGCGGATGTGCTGGGGAAGAAGAAAATATCATTATGGCTCCACTACCCAGTGTGAGTAGTGAATTTACGCCTCAACCCATTTGGAGTAATTCGGTTGGTCGGGGAGTCGGTCATTTTTTCTCTAATCTGACTCCTGAATACGCTTATGGCAAAGTATTTGTCGCCAGTCGTGACGGTGAAGTAAAAGCACTTGATCCCAATGATGGGAAAACATTATGGCGTGTTAATGTAAGACAAGATATGCCAGCTCGTTTATCTGGAGGCATTGTTGCGGCTTACAATCAGCTGTTTATTGGCAGTGAAAACGGTCAAGTATTAGCTTTAGATGCGGAAACGGGCGAGCTGAATTGGCGAGCTGACGTAGCCGGTGAAGTACTGGCTTCGGTTGCGACAGACAGTAACCTAGTGATTGTCAATACCAGCCGAGGCATATTGCTTGCGTTAGACAGTACTAATGGTGCTCAAAAATGGACTATCAGTACTGAGGTGCCAAGTTTAACCTTACGTGGCGATAGTCGGCCAGTGACTGCTTCTGGTGGTGTTTTTTGGGGGACGTCTAACGGCCGTCTCGCTGCGGCGATTATTGAGCGTGGCCAATTAATTTGGCAACAACCGATAGGACAGCCGCAAGGTGCCACTGAAATTGATCGCTTGGTGGATGTCGATGCCGCTCCGTTGATCATCGGAGCTAATCTCTATGCCATCGGTTTTAACGGGCAGTTGATTTCGATTGATTTGCGTTCCGGTAGTGCGGTATGGAAACGCAATTATTCATCAACGACTGATATGGCTAGTGATGGTCGCCGTCTGTTTTTAGTCACGGATAAAGATCATGTTGTTGCCGTTGATGCTCGCAGTGGTACGGAGCTATGGCAGAATAGTCAGCTAGAGCATCGTTTATTAACAGCACCGAAATTGATTGATGGCTATTTGGTCGTTGGTGATAGTGAAGGGTATCTTCACTGGTTGGATCGCAATAGTGGTGAATTTGTTGCTCAACAATTCGTCAGCAAAAGCGGTTTTGCTGTCGGTCCTCTTGCGCTTGACGATGGTTACTTGATTATCTCGCGAGATGGTAAAATAAAGAAACTGACTATCACTCAATAAATCGTGATATAATTCACATTCGGCTCCTGGCTGTATACAGCTAGGGGCCGTTTTGCTGCAATAAACCTTGAGTTTGTATACCCAAATGTGTTTGTCATACTAAACTTTAGTACCGAGTAGCAAAATCATTTGAGTATAATTACATAAGAAAGAATTATTATTGAGGTTGTTATGATACCTGTTGTTGCTCTTGTTGGGCGTCCCAATGTAGGTAAATCGACGCTATTTAACCGGCTCACCCGTACACGAGATGCACTGGTAGCGGACTTCCCCGGTTTAACCCGCGACAGAAAATATGGCCAAGCAAAATTAGGTGAAAACGAATTCATCGTGATTGATACCGGTGGTATTGATGGTACAGAAGAAGGCGTTGAAACCAAAATGGCTCAACAATCATTGGCGGCGATCGATGAAGCGGACGTCGTGTTATTTATGGTTGATGGTCGTGCTGGGTTAACTTCCGCCGATGAAGCTATTGCTCAGCATTTACGCCGTATTGAGAAAAACGCAATTTTGGTTGTGAATAAAGTCGACGGTATTGATGCTGATGCGGCCTGTGCTGAATTTTGGCAGCTCGGGATGGGATCGCAGATGTACCAAATTGCCGCAGCTCATGGCCGAGGCGTTGCTGTTCTGATCGATCGTGCGTTGAATCCACTTGCTGAGCAGATGAACGAAGAACTACAGAGTCTAGAAGATCTGACAGAGTTTGTGGATACTGATGAACCCGAGCAGTTGGAATATACCGAAGAAGAAGCGGAAGCAGAATTTAAACGGTTACAAGATCAACCGATTAAACTGGCTATTATTGGTCGGCCTAATGTTGGTAAATCAACACTGACAAACCGTATTTTAGGCGAGGAACGGGTTGTGGTTTATGATATGCCCGGCACTACACGCGACTCGATTTATATTCCAATGCAGCGTGATGATCGTGAGTATGTTTTGATTGATACCGCGGGTGTTCGCCGTCGCAAAAGTATCAATGAAACGGTAGAAAAATTTTCTGTCGTCAAAACGCTAAAAGCGATAGAAGATGCTAACGTTGTGTTGTTAGTGATCGATGCTCGCGAAAATATCTCCGACCAAGATTTAAGTTTACTCGGTTTTACCTTAAATGCTGGGCGTTCTGTGGTCATAGCGATCAACAAATGGGATGGCTTAAGCAATGATACCAAAGAGCGCGTTAAAAAAGAGTTAGATCGCCGCTTAGGGTTTGTTGATTTTGCTCGTATCCATTTTATCTCAGCCCTACATGGTACTGGTGTCGGACATCTTTTTGAGTCGGTGCAAGAAGCTTATCGTTCTGCAACGACACGAGTGGGAACTTCAGTATTAACTCGTATCATGAAAATGGCGACTGATGATCACCAGCCACCATTGATTCGTGGTCGACGCGTTAAATTGAAATACGCTCACGCGGGTGGCTACAATCCACCAATCATCGTTATTCATGGTAACCAAGTGAATGAGTTACCTCATTCTTATAAGCGTTACCTAATGAATTATTACCGGAAATCATTAGAAATCATGGGGACACCAATCCGGATTCAGTTCCAAAGCAGCGAAAACCCGTTTGAGAACAAAATCAATAAGATGACGTTGTCTCAGGAACGTAAACGTAAGCGTTTAATGACTATGGTAAAAGATCGTCGAAAATAGACTGATACTGATATTTTATAAAAGCCCAAGCCCATAGCTTGGGCTTTTTTATTCTTTTTCATTACAGTATTTTACTGGTTGTTTATTGCCCGACTAACTAACGTTTAATTCTGAGTATTGCGCTATGTTATGCTCAAAATAGGATCCTATGAGCGATAATAAGTGATAATGATCTTTTTATTAAATTTCATTATTTCGTTTTTTAATTAACATGTTTAGATTTTTAATCTGTTTAAAATCCAAATGCAGAATATGTAACTTATGCTTTCGGTGTGTGGTGATATAAATGTTCTTTTTATGGTAGATCGCTGATCAAGGTAGATAAAGCAAAAGATCCATGATAGATCCCAAAGCGCAGCAAGTGGGGCTATTCACGTGATTTTATGTAAATAGATGGATGGGCTGACATTGGTAATGACTGATTTGTTCTATCGAGAACTTGACGGTATGATCGCTGGTGCGTTGTGATTTGAAGAAAAAAGCGCTCGATGTCTTTTAGCCGCCTACTTTTCTAGGTAATCCCTTTTTTACTTGAAGCTGCTGTGGTGCTTGCTACCTTCGTTCACTTGCTGACTAATTAGAGTTACCCACGATTTTTTCAGCGGCTAGGTAGAGTTGTCGCCGAGTAATCATAATCAATAAGGAAAACAGCGATGGAAACACGTTGTCCGCAATGTTCACATGAATTGCTTTGGAGTGGTCGTTATTACTGTGCACAGTGTGATGTGAATTATACAAAAATGGCTTATTGCCCAGATTGTGCCGCTGTCTTGGAAAAACTTCAGGCTTGCGGAGCAGCGAATTATTTTTGTCATTCGTGTAACGAACTTAAGTCTAAATCACGTATTCGAATTGAATTTGTCAAAGCGCAGTAACCAGCTCAATGTTTGCTGATGATGATTAATTGACTGTAGCGCTAATTTCACCCTGTGCTAAGCGGGTGACAATGATTTCGCCAGTTTGCACTTGATCTTGGCTGTGGATCACTTCACCGCGTTCATTTTGAGTAATCGAGTAACCGCGAGAAAGGGTAGCGAGTGGACTGACGGTATTGAGTTTATCCACTAAGCGCGCATAACGATGCTCGGCCTCGAGTAACTGGCGCTCCATTGCTTTACGCAATTGGTGCTGACTCAGCATTAATTGATGCTTTTGTGTGTTAAGCAGTTTTTCTGGTGAGTGTAGCTGCAAACGATGTTGTTGTTGATTGAGCGCTTTAGTTTGCGAAGTTAAACGTCGCTGCATCGCTTGTGTTAATTGCATGCTAAGGTCATCAATTTGTTGGCGTTGTCGCTGTAGGCGATGAGCTGGGTGCTGCTTATCCAGTCGATGCTGTAACTGCTGCAAATGACTTTTCTGGCGAGAAAAATAATAGCGGATACTATTGGTTAACTGCTGTTGCTGGTTGCTAAAGGCGACCTTTTTATGGCTATTATCTCGACTGACCATTTCAGCCGCTGCAGAAGGTGTCGGTGCGCGCATATCGGCGACAAAGTCAGCAATAGTCACATCGATTTCATGGCCGACAGCGCTAATGATCGGGATTTGACTTGCTGCTATCGTTCTGGCGACAATTTCATGGTTAAAGCACCACAGATCTTCCAGTGAGCCGCCGCCGCGGCCGACGATCAACACATCACATTCGGCGCGCGAATTCGCACAGCCAATGGCTTGAGCAATACTGATTGCTGCTTCACTACCTTGCACTAGGGTCGGATAAATAATAACGGGTAAGCTCGGATCGCGGCGTTTCAACACCTGCAAAATATCGTGTAAGGCCGCTCCGGTTTTTGAGGTAATCACGCCCACACAGCGCGGGTGTTCTGGCAGGGGCTTTTTGAGTGATTGCGCAAATAACCCTTCTGCGGCCAGTTGCATTTTCAGTTGTTCAAACTCTTGTTGTAGTCGTCCATCGCCTTCAGGCTGCATGCTTTCAATGATAATTTGATAATCACCACGCGGCTCATACAAGGAAAGTCTAGCCTTGACTAGCACTTGTTGACCATTTTGCGGCTTAAAAGAAACTGAGCGATTATTGCCTTTGAACATCGCGCATTTGACTTGAGCGCGGCTGTCTTTGAGGGTCAAATACCAATGACCGGATACAGGGGCAGAGAAGTTAGAAATTTCACCGATTAACCAGACGATGCCCATTTCATTTTCAAGTAATAATCTTACTTCAGCATTAAGACGTGAAACTGTGTAGATATTTGGATTAGTCAAAGGAGGGCACCGCTAATTTGGCCAGACATAAGTATGGAAATTAGCGGCAATATAATACATATCAAGGGGGTAATTGCAAATAAAAAATTAAAAAATGAGTGGTCAAGCGATTGCTCTGGGCGTATAATCCGACCGCAATATCAAATCTAAATCTCTTTATTACGCGAAACGATAAAGCGATTTACTACTCTTAACCTTCACGTTGTGAGATATTGCAAATGCTAAGAATTGCTAAAGAAGCTCTGACCTTCGACGATGTTCTCCTCGTCCCTGCACACTCTACTGTTCTCCCCAATACAGCCGATCTTCGCACTCGACTTACCAAAAACATTACGCTCAATATCCCTATGATTTCTGCGTCTATGGATACAGTAACAGAAGCTCGCCTAGCAATCGCACTTGCCCAAGAGGGTGGTCTTGGTTTTATCCACAAAAATATGTCGATAGAACAGCAAGCGGAACAAGTTCATCAAGTAAAAATCTTTGAAGCGGGCGTGGTGACTCATCCGGTTACCGTTCGCCCTCAGGCAACGATTGCCGATGTGCGTGCATTAACCGAGAAACACGGTTTTGCTGGCTTCCCTGTGGTGTCTGAAAATAATGAACTGGTTGGAATCATAACTGGGCGCGACGTGCGCTTTGTAACCGATTTAACTAAGTTAGTTTCTGATGTGATGACTCCGAAAGATCGTCTCGCGACGGTAAAAGAGGGCGCTTCAGGCCAAGAAGTTCAAGAGCGGATGCATAAAGCGCGCGTTGAGAAAATTTTGGTGGTTAATGATGAGTTTCAATTAAAAGGCATGATCACCGCCAAAGACTTCCACAAAGCGGAAAGCAAGCCAAACGCTTGTAAAGATGCTCAAGGTCGTCTACGTGTAGGCGCTGCCGTAGGTGCTGCGCCAGGTAATGAAGAACGCGTTAAAGCCCTAGTTGAAGCCGGGGTTGATGTCTTGTTGATTGACTCGTCTCATGGTCACTCAGAAGGCGTACTACAACGAATTCGTGAAACGCGCGCCGCTTACCCTGATCTAGATATTATTGGTGGCAACGTGGCGACCGCCGAAGGTGCGCGAGCATTGATTGAAGCCGGCGTTAGCGCGGTTAAAGTGGGCATTGGCCCTGGTTCTATTTGTACTACTCGTATCGTCACTGGTGTTGGTGTGCCACAGGTCACCGCCATTGCTGATGCTGCAGAAGTCGCTAATCAATACGGTATTCCAGTGATCGCTGATGGTGGTATTCGTTTCTCGGGCGATATTTCTAAAGCCATTGCTGCAGGCGCATCTTGCGTTATGGTTGGCTCCATGTTTGCTGGCACCGAAGAAGCGCCGGGTGAAGTTATTCTCTATCAAGGCCGTTCTTACAAAGCTTATCGTGGTATGGGATCGCTAGGTGCGATGTCAAAAGGCTCTTCTGATCGTTACTTCCAAACCGATAATGCAGCAGACAAATTGGTTCCAGAAGGCATCGAAGGCCGTATCGCTTACAAAGGCCTATTAAAAGAGATTGTTCATCAGCAGATGGGCGGTTTACGTTCGTGCATGGGCTTGACTGGCTCACAAGATATTGAAACGTTGCGCACCAAAGCACAGTTTGTACGTATCTCTGGAGCGGGTATGAAAGAGTCGCACGTACATGATGTGCAAATTTCTAAAGAAGCGCCTAACTATCGGATGAGCTAAACGTAAACGTTTGCTTTTTTCCTTGATGCCACTCAGAGAGGCGAGTAGACTCGCCTCCGTTTGTTAATTTAGCTGATAAGACTGCTTAACTATGACCAAGAATATTCATGATCAACGAATCCTTATTTTAGACTTTGGCTCACAATACACTCAATTAGTTGCCCGTCGTGTACGTGAAATTGGTGTTTACTGTGAGTTATGGAGCTGGGATGTCGAAGAAGCGGACATTCGCGAATTTAACCCAGACGGCATTATTCTGTCTGGTGGCCCTGAAAGCGTAACTGAGCTTAACTCACCTCGCGCACCTCAATATGTATTTGATTCAGGCGTGCCGGTATTTGGTGTGTGCTATGGCATGCAAACCATGGCCGAGCAGTTGGGTGGCCGCGTGGCAACTTCCACTGAGCGTGAATTTGGCTACGCACAAGTTAATGTTTCAGGCCAGTCAGCCTTATTTAAAGAGCTTGAAGCCACTCAAGATGTGTGGATGAGCCACGGTGATAAGGTCGTTGAGATCCCAGCAGACTTCGTAAAAATTGGTGAAACCGAGACTTGCCCATACGCAGCCATGGCCAATGAAGAGAAGAAATACTACGGAGTGCAGTTCCACCCAGAAGTCACCCACACTAAAAATGGCCTGAAAATGCTCGAGAACTTTGTACTCGATATTTGTGGCTGTGAGCGACTATGGACTTCTGAATCGATCATTGAAGATGCTGTAGCGCGAATTAAAGAGCAAGTTGGTGACGATGAAGTGATCCTTGGTCTATCTGGTGGGGTGGATTCATCGGTTGTTGCGATGTTGGTACACCGTGCGATTGGCGATAAATTGACTTGTGTATTCGTCGATAACGGTTTGCTACGTTTGAACGAAGGTCAGCAAGTGATGGATATGTTTGGCAATAAATTTGGCCTAAACATCATTAAAGTTGATGCTGAAGAGCGCTTCCTATCAGCCTTAGAAGGCAAAGCAGATCCAGAAGACAAACGTAAAACCATCGGTCATGTGTTTGTTGATGTTTTTGATGAGCAAGCCAAGAAACTGAAAAACGCTAAATGGTTAGCACAAGGCACGATTTATCCAGATGTGATTGAGTCAGCGGCCTCTAAGACCGGTAAGGCGCATGTGATAAAATCACACCATAACGTCGGTGGTTTACCAGATGATATGGAAATGGGCTTAGTGGAACCATTACGTGAATTGTTTAAAGACGAAGTACGTAAAATCGGTCTTGAGTTAGGTCTACCTTATGACATGCTATACCGCCACCCATTCCCAGGACCAGGTCTTGGCGTGCGTGTTCTCGGTGAAGTGAAGAAAGAGTATTGCGATTTGCTACGTCGTGCTGACGCTATCTTTATTGAAGAGCTGCACAATGCCGATTTGTACAATAAAGTGTCGCAAGCGTTTACCGTTTTCTTACCCGTGCGCTCTGTTGGTGTCATGGGTGATGGCCGTAAATACGACTGGGTTGTATCACTACGCGCAGTAGAAACGATCGATTTCATGACTGCCCATTGGGCTCACTTACCTTATGAATTTTTGGGTAAGGTTTCCAACCGCATTATCAATGAAGTGAGTGGTATTTCTCGCGTGGTGTATGACATCTCCGGTAAGCCACCCGCGACTATTGAGTGGGAATAATTTTCAAGCTTTAGCTTTTGAATTTATTGTTTATCAAACCTCAGGTTCTGCCTGAGGTTTTTTTATTGGGTCACATTTGTCGTGGTGCTTCCAAGAAAAATGTCACGATACAGTATGGACGCAGGATGATCGCTAGTGCCTCGCAAAACCGTCTTATCATCATTGGTTTTTGCTTAAAAGCAGATGAATAGCCTCTATCCTAAAGTGGTGTTTATCAATAAGAGGGATTTTTTCATGTTCATACTCAATAAAACGGCCTGTTGGGTGAGCCTTATTTGTGCACTGCCAAGTTATGCAATGACGATTCAAGTCGATCCTCTCGATAGCTCTGGGTACGTGGTATCTCGTGCTGAGCTACAAGCCATTGAGCAGCAAAAAACGGCTGACCCTATGTATGCGATTTGGTCACAAGCTTTACGAACAGCACCCAATAGTTTAGTCGAAAGTATTGAACCGGGGTTGGTGAGTAATCCAGACAATGTGAAGCGAGTAGAGCGGGTTTTTCCTGAGCATGAATGGAATTTCCTCACTCATATGGCCGCACCTGAATACACCTATACTCGATTTTTAAGAGCTATCGGCAAGTTCCCCGCCTTTTGTGGTGATTATGATGATGGACGTGATGCCGATGCTATTTGTAAAAAGTCGGTGATCACGGCTTTTGCACATTTTGCTCAAGAGACCGGGGGCCATATTGCGAAAGATAATATTTCTGATAATCCACTCGGACTGGAAGAGTGGCAGCAAGCGCTTGTCCATGTTCGGGAAATGGGCTGGTCGGAAGGGCAACTTGGTTATACCACAGGATGTGGACAATATGACTGGCAAAACCGGAAATGGCCGTGTGGTGATGGTCAAGGCTATTTTGGTCGTGGTGCCAAACAGCTTTCTTATCATTTTAACTACGGTGCTTTTTCCGAAGTGATGTTTGATGGGGATGCTTCTGTATTATTGAATAATCCCGGATTAGTCGCGGACTCTTGGCTTAACCTCGCTTCTGCGATTTGGTTCTTTTTAACCCCTCAAGCACCTAAACCAGCAATGTTGCACGTTATCGACCGTACTTGGACGCCTTCTCAGCGTGAAATCGATGCAGGAATTGGTTATGGATTTGGTACCACCATCAATGTCATTAATGGTGGAATTGAGTGTGGCGAGCAAAACAAAGATAAAGGTCAGCCGGTTAACCGGATTCGTTATTGGGAAGGTTTGGCTGAGCATTATCAGATCCCGATTGAAACTGATGAGCTGAATACTTGTTGGCAACAAACGCCTTATGGCAGTTTAAATTTGAATGGTGCAACGGATGTCCTTTACACCAATTGGGACGGCAATTGGCGTTATTATCCTGATCGTCCCGGTGGTTACTCTTTTGAGTGTAATTTAGTCGGCTTTCAAACCGCCTATTCAGCTCTGGTTGAAGGTGATTATGAAAAGTGTGTGACCAACTATTATCAGTCTCACGCCAGTTGGCCTAAAGTACGAGTGGTGGAACAATTAGAGTCAACCGAGCCTGAACAGCCAGATGAGCCACCGGTTGAAGGAACAGAGCTATGGCAAGCCAGTAAAGTTTACTATGCTGGTGATCTCGTGACTTATCAAGGTGCGGTATATCAAGCGAAATGGTGGTCGCAAGGTGATGTACCAACGGCGGGTGATCCTTGGATAGCGATTACACAGCCCTAGATAAATAGCGTTATCTTTAAAGCAGCAGGCGATATGGATTAACTCATATTGCCTGCTGATTTTCTCGATAAAGGGCAGGAGAGGAGCATCAAGGTTACAAAAATGAAAATAAACTGTGTTAAGCTAAGTCAATATATGCCACGGTTTTTGTATACTCTCAGCATGGTTTTGGGATCGTACTTAGCAATGGTTTCTGATGACCTATTAGCGAATTAATCGCGTACTAGGTTATGCCGATTGACTGACTGATACCTGATAATCATGACTTTTTTACCACAACCTTCCCACCGCCTGATTTTTTTTGCCGCTTTGATTGCGGTTTTTTTTGTCGCTTTTCCTAGCATCAGCGTGGCTAAACTTGCTCAATTAACCCAATGGAGTATTGAGCAGTTTGACGATCAAATTATCCTTCTTTCCAGCTTGGCTGTTGTCTTGTGCGTCGTACTTTGTTTAAGCCCAATCGGTAAAAAAACACTCGGTGATGGTCAGCCAGAGTTTTCTTTTACGACGTGGTTAATCATGCTATTTACCACCGGGATGGGTTCGGGGTTAATTTTTTGGGGCGTTGCGGAGCCGATTTTCCATTTTAATCATCTGCCAAGTATCGATTATCAAGGCGATCAAAAAGATCTCGCTTTAGCCTTAACTTATTTTCACTGGGGAATTCATGCTTGGAGTTTGTATGCGCTCGCTGGGTTAATGATGGCGTGGCTGGCTTATGTACAAAAAAGACCGATGCGAGTCAGTGCGTCTTTTATCGGCCATCAAAAAGCTGGTTGGCTAGCTATCATTGATTTAATCGCAGTATTGGCGATTTTATTTGGCATTGCTGGTGTGTTGGCCAATACCATGGCGCTGGTTGAGCAAGGGATACGTAGTGTTAGTGGTTATCAAGGAGATTTAACCATATTTCGTATTGGTTTAACGGTATTACTTGGCGTGTTATTTACTGCATCAAGTGCACTAGGATTACAAAAGGGCATTAAACAACTCAGCCGTTTTAACGTTTTGTTGATGTTGATTTTATTTGCCGTGGTATTCGTTTACGTTGATACCTTAGCGGTTATTCAGCGCCTATTAAGTTATTTAGTCACCTATATCAACATTTTGCCGCAAGTTTCGCTTGGTGCTCTGGGAGAAAATAAAAGCTGGAGTCAAAATTGGACGGTGATTTATCTGGTCTGGTGGATAGCGTGGACGCCGTTTGTTGGGCCATTTATTGCTCGTATTAGTCGCGGACGAAGCATTCGACAATTTTTATGTTGTACCGTGCTTATTCCGACACTTGCTTCTGTTTTGTGGTTTTCCGGTTTTGCTGGCGCAATATTTGATAGCCTTTATCTACAAGAAGTGATCACAGCAGTGAGTGATGATTACACCAAAGGCTTATTCGTGTTCTTCTCTCATCTTCCGGCGAGTAATCTATTGACGATAGTGGCGCTGGTATTGTTACTGACGTTTGTGATTTCAAGTGCTGACTCGGCTATCTATGCCGCTGGGATGTTGACCAATGATCAACGTTTGACCAGCAAGATCAGTTGGTCAGTGATTGTGGTCACTTTAGCTATTGCCTTGGTTACGATTAACGATGTTGATCTCAATAAACAGATTGCTATCGCAGGGGCACTGCCGTTTACGTTTGTATTAATTGCACAAGCTTGCTTTACCTTGCTAACTCGCGGCTCATCCTCAGCTCAAGCCGCTGAACCAGAGGGCTAAAATAACTTAAGCTGAGTTATTCTCGGTATTAATTGAGGGCAGAGATAGGCGGATGACCAGCAAAGGCATGAGGTCTGATCCATCCTTGGTTGTCTGATAGTTCAGGCCCTTTGACTATAGAATACTAAATGTAACAAAAGTTGTATAAATGTAATCTAAGTTTTCATTAATGGTTTTTCCTTTTTTACGACTTGTTCACTAAACTTCGCGCGTAATTTTTATTAACATTTTTGAAGGTAATGTGAATGTCGACGCAACTTGCTAACCCTGCACCGCTTGGCTTGATGGGTTTTGGTATGACAACAATTCTACTTAATATCCATAATGCTGGTTTCTTCCCAATTGATTCAATGATTTTGGCTATGGGGATCTTTTATGGAGGTCTGAGCCAAGTGATTGTTGGCATCATGTGCTTTAAACGCGGGGATACTTTTGGTACCACTGCGTTTACCTCATACGGTTTATTTTGGTTAACCTTAGTTGGTCTATTAGTGATGCCATATATGGGACTGCCAGCCAGCCCGGCTCATTTTATGGGCTGGTATTTAACGTTGTGGGGCATTTTTACTGGCTTCATGTTTATTGGTTCACTGTGCTACCCATTGGCTAAACAAGTGGTGTTTGGTTCGTTAACTATCTTGTTTGCTTTACTGGCGCTGCGTGATTTTACTGGTAGTGAGCTGATTGGTACGATTGCTGGCTTTGAAGGTATTTTCTGCGGTGCGAGTGCGATTTATTTTGCCATGGCGCAAGTGATCAATAATGAGTACGGCAGAACCGTATTGCCTATTGGTGCTAAGCGTAAAGTAGAAACAGCAAGGCCATTAACGGCTTAGTCATCTCAATCACCCCACACATAGCAAACTTTAGATTCTCTATGTGTGGGCTTTTTCGTATTATTTCCTTCCAACTTGAAGAGCGGCTGCCGTATTGGCTACGTTCGTTTACCCCAATCACATTCTCTCTATACCTATCGGCCTTTACGCATTTACCTTTTCAATTATTCTTCGTAGTTATTCAATTTATGAATTGTGGCCAGCTTATTGCTCTCTATCTTTAGCAAACGTTGCTTAGGTTTAATGGCTTTCATAAAGATAAAAACAAGCACATTAACTGGTGTTTTTTTAATCTATGCCCTAGTTTGTATATAAATGGGGTGAATAGAAAGGGCTTACACATGGATGTTATGACTAGCAAAAGCAACCTATGGATGCGGTATTTTATCACTGTGTTTATGCTTGCTATTTTCTATATGTCAACGGCTCAAGCGGCTTATATCGTCAGTGATGCTGGTGATGATGATGCCAATGGTTTGTATATGGAATATGGACTTGTCGATGATGTACCTGCTTTTCGTAAAGAAGAAGAAGGAGCACAGACCTGGTACCTAAAACGTTGTTATGGTAACTGGTTTCTCGAACCGTATGAGTCTTGTTTTGGTATGTACTATCGTGTTACTTCTGATGCGGATACACCGCCAGAAAGTGGATGGGGCGGTTGGTCGAGCCCCGCACCGACGGTGCTTCCTGCTGGCCCAGTGGTAAGTTTTAGTAGCAAAACTCTATTTGAAAGCTTACATAATGATGGCCGTTTTGATGGTAGTGTATTGATTAGCCATAACCTGTTGGATGGCGATGGTTTTAGTGGGCATGTCGGTGATGACTTTCTACAGCAAGGCAAGGCCGTTTTAACTCATCTTCCAGTTGGCTTAACTGCAAGTTTAATATTTAACAGCAGTAGTGAATTGGAGCTGAGTATTCTCGGTAACGCAGACAATAATGGTCAAATGGATACGGTAACGGATTTGACTCTTCAATTATTGGATTCCGCTTTTATCAATGGGGATGCTGATGCCAATATTAATGCCCAAGTCAATGATTTAACGCTGCAATTTCGAGATTTGCATACCGTAGGTAGCAGTGGCGACTTTGCCACCATAGCAGCAGCAGTGGCTGCTGCTGAGCCTTATGATATTTTGCAATTGGAAGCAGAAGTTTTCACCGAAAAAAACATTACGATCGATAAAGCATTAGTCATTAGAGGTGCTGGCGCTGAACACACGATTATTCAAGCAATGGAAGTCCCTGAATCAGAAACAGGAAGAATTTTTAATATCAACTCCGGTTTACCCGAAATTAGAATCAGTGATCTCACTTTACAAAATGGTAATGCTTCGGGGGGGAATAGCTATGGTGGAGCCATTCAGGCTCAGTCTCCATTGTTTTTAGAACGTTGTCGATTGAGCAATAACCGTAATGTTTCCACCTTTATTGGTGGGGGAGGGGCAATAAATTCTAACAGTAGGCTAATCATTAATCGTTGTTTATTTGATGAAAACAGCGCTCATCGAACCAATGGTGGTCAGGTGTGGGGCGGAGCAATTCGTTTCTCAGGGTTGGCTGAAATTACCAATTCTACTTTTTATAACAATAGCCTAACTGCCGCCAGTCCTTCTAATTCAACACAAGGTGGAACTATCGCTCCTAGTTCTGGTAGTACTTTGATTTTAATCAACTCAACTTTGGTAAATAATCATTCTTCAGGTTGGGGAGGAGGTATAGGACAAGAGTTTAGTAGTTCTAATAC
Source organism: Vibrio sp. 11986-1-5 (assembly GCF_963878025.1). Taxonomy (NCBI): domain Bacteria; kingdom Pseudomonadati; phylum Pseudomonadota; class Gammaproteobacteria; order Vibrionales; family Vibrionaceae; genus Vibrio; species Vibrio sp. 11986-1-5. The sequence continues at coordinate 52,209 of NZ_CAWNVW010000050.1, read as the reverse complement.
TCACCAGATTATTAATACTATTATTAATGGCAATAGTTCTGGCTTAGATGCGGATAGTGCTGATGTATCAGTACCTGTGGGTCAAAAAATGCTCTACAGCCATAGTGTTGTCGGTAATAGAGTGGTTGTTAATGACGAAACCCTAGATAACTTACTCAATGAAGACCCACTATTAGGGCCTTTAGCTGATAATGGTGGGCCCACTCAAACTTTAGCGCTTTTATCTGGCAGCCCTGCTATTGGTGCTGGTCAGAGTGGATCTTCGATTCCAAAAGATGATCAACGAGGGTTTTTACGTGTTGGTAGTGTCGATATTGGAGCCTATCAAGTTAATGGTTTTGTACTGAGTTTTGAAGCTAATGGGGCTGATGAGGGAGAAGCACCGCTTTATCAGGGGGGAGGTGTTTACCCTGATCAGGGAACGCTCACCAAAATAGGTTTTAGTTTTATTGGTTGGAATCATGAAGCGGATGGTAGTGGTACGGCTTATGTGGCAGGAGATAGCATTACTCAACTCGTCGGTGAGGTAACGCTCTATGCACAATGGATAAGGAATCAATATACCATTAATTTCGATAGTACAGGTGGTTCGCCAATTCAATCTATTACTCAGGACTTTGCTTCAGAGATAACAACCCCTCCCGTTCCTAGCAAAGAAGGGCATCATTTCTTGGGTTGGAGTCCAGAAGTTCCAGCTACCATGCCAGCAGAGAATCTTACACTAACAGCCCAGTGGAGTGTTAATCAGTACACCATCACTTTTAATAGTGATGGTGGTAGTCCGGTAGAGGCGATTACGCAGGACTTTGGAACAACGGTCAATGCTCCACAGGCACCAATAAAAGATGGGCATTCGTTTGTTGGTTGGATGCCAGCACTGCCTAGTTCTATACCTGCGACTAATTTGACAGTAACTGCACAATGGCAATTGATTCTTCCTCCTAGCCAAGACAACCCTTTGATTACTGAAAACGGAGAGCCTTTAGAAAGCAGTAAAATCTCTATCGGAGAAGAGTTGCGCTTCCTTTCTGAGAATGATGGCCAGTTCATTGAAAGTAGTATTATACGTGGAGAAGAAACAACGAGACTTATTCCCGGACAACATCCGAATCTTTTGATTGATGAAGCAACCGGTAATGTGGTGCTGTGGATCAATGAGCAAGGTGTTTATGTATTCGAATCTCCGATTGCAGGCCGCTACGAGGTGATTTTTCAAAATGAAGATCAAACTATCGTTGTTGTTGAGTTTTTAGTTTTGCCCCAATTGGCTTTCGCAAGTAGCCGTCAATTTGGTACGGATGGCGATGCAGTTGAAATTCGATTGATAGTTAATGGGCTCTTAGAATCTGCCACCATAGATATTGAATACGAGATAGAAAACCATCTCTTATTATCTAATTTAGTGACTTCAGAACAAACTTTAACCTTACCTAGTGGAAGTTTTTCAGTTACTCAAGGTAAAGGAACACAATCAGTGATTACTCTTCTTGCTACTCCGAATAGCGTCAGTGAGCAAGTGGTTGTTTCTCTGAATCAGGAAGCGATGCAAGATACCGTTATGGTAGGTACGCCAGATAAGCATGTTGTTCAACTTCGTTTACCTCAGCAAATGCCATTTGTTGCTCAACTGACGATGTCTGAACCAGTTGTTCGTTTAAATGACGAAGATATTTCTATTTCAGTGAACGCCCCACAAGCTCAGAGTTTTGATTGGAGTCGCTCAACGCCTTTGCTTAACTCTGTAACAGGAAGTTCAACCAGTATCTCGCCATCTATCTTGGGCATTGGTGTTCACCCTATTCGTATAGAAGTGACTCATGAAGATGGACGTCGATTATTGATAGAAGAGAGACTGAGAATCGTTGAAGATATTTCAGTCTCTTATACCCAACTTATTCAACAGCAGGAGCAAAATGGTTCACATCGTTTACCCATTTGTTCTGCTGGGGAATTTAGGGCTGTTGGTAACAATCAGTGTATAGGAACACTCAGTTCCGATGTTCTATTAGAAGTACCTTCTGGGTATCGTTTACGAATGGGACAAAATGCGGAACAAGTATCTTGGAGTGAAGATAGTTTCGGAATCGGTATCAACACTGATAATTTGAAAGATAGCCAAGGTAATCCAGCGAATAATCGTAACGATACCCGCTTTGAACATTTGGGTTATTTAATTGATTTTGAAATAAGTGAGTTACAATTCCCAGGGCAATCAGTGCCAGTCGTTGTTCCATTGCCAGAAGGTACAGTGATCCCAGAGAATGCAACGTGGAGAAAGTGGCATGGAGAATCTGGCTGGAGAGACTTTGAAAGTGATGGTTTAGCGAATCAACTTCATTCAGCGCCTCGGATTAATGGTATATGCCCATGGAGCGGTTCTCCTCGTTGGCAATCGGGATTGATAACTGGTCATGGTTGTATTCGCTTAATTATCGAAGATGGTGGACCCAACGATATTGACGGGCGAGCTGATGGAGTGATTCGAGATCCAGGAACACTTGCCCTCGGTTTAGCTGAACAAGATAAAACAACCCAGCCAATACAAGTTGTTAGCTCGGGAGGTGTGATGAGTATCATGTACCTTTTGGCTATTGTTGTGCTAGGGATTTATCGTCGTTCGGTAAGCTCGTTACTAGGTACTAAGCGCTCATCTATCTTGATTATTACTACGATGATGATAGTCCTATCGTTTCCATCTGTGGCTTCCGAACCTCGTAATGAAGGTTCTTGGTATTTAGGCGGTCAATTAGGCGGCGTGTTTGGCGGAGAGTCAAAAAGCTCGGTGCAGACTCGCCTTGACCAGTTTTCTTCTGGTAATCAAATTAACTCACTTGATTCTGAACGATTCGGTTTACGTATTTTTGGTGGCTTTAAATTGAATAAGCATTTTGCTTTAGAGGTTGGCTATGTTGATTTAGGTAAAGTAAAAACTCAGATAGATATTGATCCTTTATTACCTGTTGATACTTATAAAAATAGTTTACCTAGTTCAGGAAGTGGTGTGGACTTTTCTATTATTGGTTTACTACCTGTTACCGACAGCATTGATTTTTTTACTCGCACAGGTATTTTTGTTTGGAAAGAAGATGTTGATATTCATGAAGTCGCTACCTTCTCTCGTAATGGCCATTCAGGGATGTTTAGTATTGGTGCGCGTTATCAATGGTGCTCTAATTGGAGTCTACTTGGAGAACTTGCTCATTATCGCTCAGAGCATCAAGGTGTTCATATGTTGACATTAGGTTTGATTTATAATTTTTAGCTGCTGTTATGATTATATAAGATAGTAATCTTATTTGTGGCTGAATATCTAGGCGCTTTTTGTTTAGTGAGTTGGGCTTAATAAATTTAAGCCCATTACTGTTTTAAATATCGTCATATAAACAAGAGTTTAATTTTTGTTATTACTTAGTTCATCAGCACACACTGCCACCGACGATTTGTCTGTCTTGTTTGCTGTGATAACAGGCTTGAATCATAACTTGTACGGCTGCTATGAGCGGTTCTAATCCTAAGCTGGGTAGTGATGGATTAGTCGCTGGAACTTGTTCTGGTAATGCTGGGATATGGATAAAGCCACTCGGAATATCATGTTGAGCTAAATAATGCTGAATAGAATAAAACAGATGATTACAGACAAAGGTTCCTGCCGAGTGGGATACTTCGGCGGCGATCCCCGCTTGTTGTAAATCCTCCACCATGGCTTTGACCGGTAGGGTCGTAAAGTACGCCGCTGGCCCATCGGCAATAATGGGCTCATCGATCGGTTGATGACCAGCATTATCGGCTATCCGGTAGTCATCAAGATTAATGGCTATTCGCTCTGGCGTAATGGCAGCGCGTCCGCTGGCTTGCCCGAACATCAAGACTAGATCGGGTTGATGTATCTCAATGGCTTTAATCGCAGTTTCAGCGGCTTGATAACGAACCACGGGTAGAACACAGCCAATCACCTCAACCCCTGTGAGTTGTAGTTGTTGTTGTGCATTGATTAACGCCAGTGATGGGTTAAGGCTATCCTCTCCAAATGGCTCAAAGCCGGTGATCAGTACTTTAAACATCCATGTAAATCCTTATAAAGCGGGGGGGCGTAACCGTTTACCCTACGCTTGGTTTTATCATACTCAGCATTATGCAAATATAAAAAAGGGTTAGCAATCGCTAACCCTTGGTACTGTTTTTTGTTTTTATATACAGCAGGTTGTGTTTACAAAGCGGCCTTACTCATTAGGTACTTGGCTGCTCGGTTGTTTTACCTTCCGGTTCAGCGGTGGGAGCTTGGCCGGTTTTACGTAGGTATTTCTCTTCCCAATAAGTGGCATTTTTAATGCCAAGCTTGACGGGGTTGAAAGTAAATTCTTCAACGCCTTGCTTTTGCTGTTCTTCATAATCTTTTAGCGCCACGATGGTCGGTTTAGCCAAAAAGAAGATAATTAAAATACCAACAATATTCAGCCATGCCATTAGTCCTACACCAACGTCGCCGAGCGCCCATGCAAGATTAGCAGTGTTGATACTACCGTAGAACACCACAGCAACCATGGCTACTTTAAGCAAAAACATAGCACTACTGATTTTGAAGCTACGGCGAATGTAGGCAATGTTAGTCTCTGCGATATAGTAATAAGCTAATATCGTGGTAAATGAGAAGAAGAACAGTGCCATAGCCACGAATGGCTTACCAATCCCTGGTAGGGTGGTTTCAATCGCCATTTGGGTAAAGGCTGGGCTGTTAGCTGCAATATCGGCTGGTAAATTTTGCAGTATCATCCCCTCAGCACCGTGAACATTATAAGCGCCGGTGATTAGGATCATGAAAGCAGTGGCTGAACAAACCAGTAAAGTATCAATGTAGACAGAAAATGACTGAACTAACCCTTGTTGCACTGGGTGTTGGACACTCGCTGCAGCTGCAGCATGAGGCCCTGTGCCTTGACCTGCTTCATTAGAATATACGCCACGCATAACCCCCCAACCGATAGCAGCACCAAAGCCAGCCATAGGAGTGAAAGCATCACCAATAATCATAATGAAAATAGCGGGAACTTGAGTAATATTTAAAAGAATGATGATAAAGGCGAGGATAACGTAAGCCAGGGCCATAAAAGGAACGACAAACTGAGTAAATTGAGCAATACGCTTAACACCACCGAAAATAATGAAAGCCAGCACAATACAGATTAATGCACCAGTAAAGATCTTCGCAAAACTAAAGGTGCCCATGGCTGTTTCGACCATGTCTCCAGAGCCAAACGCCATTTCAACTGCATTACCGATACTGTTCGATTGAATACCCGGCAGTAAAACCCCACAAGCTAAAATAGTCGCAATGGCAAAGATCCATGCATACCATTTTTGACCTATGGCTTTTTCAATGTAATAAGCCGGTCCACCACGGAACTGACCAGTATCTTTGTCTTCTTCTTTATAAATTTGCGCTAAGGTCGACTCTGCATAGGCGGTGGCAGCACCAAAAAAGGCCACCATCCACATCCAAAATACCGCACCGGGTCCACCAAAACCAATCGCAGCAGCGACACCGGCGATATTACCTGTCCCGACTCGACCGGATAAAGATACGGCCAATGCCTGAAAAGAAGAGATCCCTTTTGATGAGCTTTTGCCTGACAGTAGCAAGCGCCACATTTCGGTGAAATGACGAACTTGTACAAAGCGAGTATTGATTGAGTAAAACAAACCAGCGCCAAGACATAAATACACTAGGGCTGGGCTCCAAATTATTCCATTAATAAAATCAACAAATGACTGCATGAAAGTTTCCCTGTTAACGAATTGTTGTGTTTGTTTTGCATCCACATCTTAGATCTCTTGTAACTATTTTGTTAACTGGTTTTTTCTCTCTTGCGTGTTTATGTGGTATTCATCACGTAAGTGGTCTTATTGTGTTAATTTTTAGTGGTGTTTTGTGCGGGGAGTAATTGCGGCTCAACAAAAATGGCTCATACACCCTAACGGTGCTGAGCCTGAGAAGATGTGACATTACGGATTGATTAGATGCTCATAGTCCTACGATACCGCCTGACCATAGCGAGATACGTTGAGTTCACTGGTTTTTATTTTACTCGGACGTTGGCTGATAATATCGGCCAGTAAGCTTGCAGAGCCACAAGCCATCGTCCAGCCTAATGTTCCATGACCAGTGTTCGTATAAAGGTTGTCGAGCTTGGTTGCGCCAATGATTGGCGTGCCATCAGGGGTCATGGGGCGAAAGCCAGTCCAAAATTCCGCTTGTTCGAAATAACCGCCTTGAGGGAAGAGATCCTTCACCACCATTTCAATCGTGGCTTTACGCGCTTCGGGAATTGAAGGGTCAAAACCCGCTAATTCAGCCGTTCCAGCGACGCGAATCCGTTCATCAAAACGGGTTAGGGCAACCTTATAGGTTTCATCCATCACGGTGGATTGCGGAGCAAAATCGGCGTCACGGATCGGTACGGTTAATGAGTATCCTTTTACCGGATAAACGGGGAGATCAATGCCAAATGGTTTGAGTAGCGCCGGAGAGTAGCTACCCATCGCAACCACATAAGCATCGGCTTTAAGCAATCCCTTATCGGTTTGAACACCAGTGATCTTATTGCCTTCGCTAAGTAAGCCTTGCACTTGAGTGTTAAACTCAAAGCGTACCCCTTTTGATTTTGCCAATTCGGTTAATTGCTGGCAAAACAGATAACAGTCACCAGTTTCGTCATCGGGTAAATACAAGCCACCAACCAGTTTCTCTTGAACTGGCGTTAATCCCGGCTCTTGTTTCAAGCAGCCAGCGACATCCAGCAGTTCGAAACGAGTGCCACTTTCTTCCAGCAACTGCATGTCTTTTTCAACCGCTTGCAATTGTTTTTGTTTCCTAAATACTTGCAAGGTACCTTTTTGTCGGCCTTGATATTGAATATCGTAATTTTTATTCAATTCAATCAAACACTCTCGGCTATGATTAGCAATCGACAACATACGAGCTTTATTGACTTGATAACGGGATAACTGGCAGTTCGCCAGCATTTGGGTTGTCCAATTGAGTAACTTGGGATCAAGTGATGGCTTAATTTTCAGCGGTGCGTGTTTTTCCAGTAGCCATTTGATGGCTTTTTGCGGCACACCTGGGGCTGCCCAAGGCGAAGAATAACCGTAGGAAACTTGCCCTGCGTTGGCAAAACTGGTTTCTTCTGCACTTCTGGCTTGACGATCGATAACCGTCACACTGTGCCCTGCTTGTGATAAATACCAAGCACTGGTTAAGCCAATAACACCACTACCTAAAACAATAATTTCCATGACAACCTCCAAATTAACAACGTAAGTAGTTTCTTTGATTTACCTTTTGTTAACAATCGATAAAAATTATCATCAGTGTTTAGTTTTTCTAAAGGCTGTTGCCATGTTAAAGAATACTTACCTTGCAGCATTACATACCTTTGTACAGGTCGCTCATCATACCAGTTTCAGTAGTGCTGCGAAAAGTTTGCACATTACGACGGGCGCGATTAGCCAGCAATTATTGCAGCTTGAAGCGCAATTAGGTTTTAGTCTTTTTGAACGGCACTCGCGAGGAGTTCGGTTAACCGAAGCGGGGCAAACCTTATTGGTGGTTGTTCAACGTAGCTTGCAAGATATTGACAGTACAATTGAGCATCTTAACCAACGAGCCAATCGACGTGAGATACGTTTAAAACTCACCCCATCATTTGCCTTTAAATGGTTAGTGCCCCGGCTGGAAGACTTTTATCGTCATTATCCTGATATTCAAATTCAAACCTTCGCGGAAGGAGCATTAGTGGATAGCGATCGGCGCGATTTTGATCTGGCGATTGACTACGGGCCGTTTCCTTATTCTAAAGCCAACGCAGAATTATTATTGGAAGAGTATTTATTACCAGTGATGAGCCCAGCTTATCTGGCAGCTCATCCCGATTTAATGACGCATGAACGTCGCCCATCGGCGTGGCGCGAGGTCGTTTTGTTGCATGATGCTATGCCATGGGCAAAAGCGGCTCGGGATTATGAGTGGTTGTACTGGGCTTCGGAAATGGGCATTGAATTGGCGACGCATCAAGGCCATTTTTTTAATCGAACCGACATGGCCATGTCGGCGGCAGAGGCGGGTGTTGGTATCGCCATGGCAAGGCTGGCTCTACTGAGTAATGAATTAGAACAGGGCAAATTAGTCACGCCATTTGAGCCAATAGCCGCGAACGCTGGCTATTACTTAATTGCTCATAATCAAAGTGATACTACGGCGATTTTTATCGAATGGTTAAAAGGGCAAGTTTATCGAGCTGATTAATCGATACGATTGGCGATGGCCGCTTACTCAGTGGTGATATGTACTGGCAAGTAACGATGAATAAATCTGATCGTTCAAAAATCTTAACCAAGTTGCTGAAAAACTCAGGCTAGGTTTCATCGCTACGCCCCGTATAATAGTGAGAACTTGTCCTACTTGCCCAAGGAGTAAATGATGTATCACGCTCATGTTTATTTTGATTTATCTCAGCAGCCACTCGCTTATGCTTTGCAACAAACCATTATTGCTGAATGCCGCGAGCAGATTAGTGCCATCTTTCCTTTGGTTCCGCGTTTGGTTGGCCCCCATCGCAAACCGATGTTTGAAATTCATTTTACCGAACAGCAAAAATCCTTCATTGGTTGGCTGGATAATGCGCGTGGCCCTTTGAGTGTCTTAATTCATCCTGTTTCTGGGGATGATTGGCATGATCATAGTGAACATCAAGTGATGTGGCTAGGTGAGAACCTCGGTGTCAATCAAGAGACGTTGCGTTAGTCGGTCCGCTTTCTAAAAGAACCGTTGTTGCTAGTGTGAGATAAATGGTAAAAAAAATCTGTTCGCGCTTAATTTTAAATTGACTTTCAATTGGTTGATCAATAATATTTAGCGCGAAAAATAACCCGGTTGATGCAATTTAACGCTACACTTTAAGCGTTAAACCGAGTAACAACCGATCCCTTTTAATTTATCGAGGTACAATAGAAACCTATGGACTCGTCGAGTAGTCGAATATCACAGTATGGTCTTTTCGATGGTTCGAAAACACCAACGGTTTCTTGCTAGCCTGTCGCTAAATTCTCTTTAGCTGTTGTCAGGCGGTAACTACCCTTGGCAAAGCGAACTCTTTCCTTCCATCGTTAATTCCATACGTTAATACTTTGCGCAGTAAGGCAACGTTTGCCTTTGCGTAACCTATGACTGATGCTCACACGCTGTGAGCCGACACGTCGTGCTTCGCAAACCTACTGTTGCGCTAAGCGTTTTTCGTTTAGGCAAAATTTGTGGTTGCGATCACCAGGTTTCTTTGTCCTGAGCCCAACTCAGGAGAGACAAAGATGACAGTTTTTCGTACGCATTACATCGCTGATGTAAAAAAAGCCCGTACCCCAGTGCAACGCGCAGTATTGAGCCACGCTAAGCGTGATTTTTTCTGTGTCAGTGACCAATTACAGGTGCAAGAAGTGATCACCATGCTCAAAGCGAGCCCGCTGTTTTCTTCTTCCGTTCATGTTATTGCGTTGATTAATGATCGCGCTGAGTACCAAGGTTTGGTGTCTATTAGCCGTTTATTATGTGCTGATAAAACTCAGCCTGTCACTGCACTGGTGCAAGGGGCTAATCATTATACTTTCGCCTTAAGCGAAGCTTACCCAGCCGCATTACAACTGAGAAAAAGCCAATGGCCCGTGCTGCCAATTTTGGATAGCCGCCACCGTGTCGTGGGAGTGTTGGAATTAAACGCTGCCCGCGCGATCATTCGTCACCAACTTGAACTTAATGATCAAGGTGTGGCTAAAACTTCATCTGGCTGGAAACGCTTTGTGCGTTTTTGGAAGCACTAAGGGAAGAGCACGATGTCTGTTTCTATCATGACTCAAGAGCTGTTGGCACTGCACATCAGCCATAATCAAGCCGCGATGCTACGTTTTATCGACCAATATCCTTTGGCGGACTGTGCTGAAGCTTTTGCGCAGTTATTAACTGAACAACAATTAACGGAACAAGAGGTATGCCAACTGCTCGCCTTACTGCCATTAGAAAAGCAAGTTGCTCTGTTTGGTTATTTTAGTTTAACGTGGCAAGAAAAGTTGGCTGAGCAAATGGATGCTCAGCTTCTTACTCAATTAACTGAGCTGATGCCACACGATGAACGAGCCGATTTATTGACTCAGTTGGAGCCCGAGCTTCAGCAGCAAGTATTAGAGCAAATGGATAGCGAAGAGCGTTCCGACATTCAAAGGCTGGTTTCTTATCCAGAGGAGAGTGTCGGTGCGGTGATGACCTCTGATTTTGCTGTGCTTGCTGCTGATTATACGGTTGAACAAGCGATGCAAAAATTGCGCAGCATTGCTAAGCAAACCGAAACCATCTATCAGGCTTATGTGGTCGATGAACAGCAGCGTTTACAAGGTACAGTGTCACTACGCGATTTGGTGATTTCAGAACCCAGCTCAACTGTGGGTAAGATCATGACCCGAGTGTTGATTTTTGTCCGAGTCGATGAAGATCAAAACGTCGCAGCACAAGCGATCAGTAAATATGATTTGCTCGCGTTACCCGTAGTCGATGAACAAAATCGTCTAGTGGGTATTGTGACTTACGACGATGCGATGGATGTGGCAGAAGAAGAAGCCGCTCGTCATATGCATAAGTCGGCAGCGGTCGATTTCACAGGCAACTTAAAAGAGGCCTCAGTGGGATTAATGTACCGTAAGCGCGTATTTTGGCTGGTGTTACTGGTCTTTGGTAACCTATTTTCTGGAGCGGGGATTGCCCATTTTGAAGATACCATCCATGCCTATGTGGCGTTGGTCTTCTTTTTACCGCTACTTATCGACAGTGGGGGTAATGCGGGATCTCAGTCAGCCACCTTGATGGTGCGGGCACTGGCTACCGGAGAAGTTATTGGTAAAGATTGGGCCAAAATGCTTGGTAGAGAGGTGATGATAGCGGGGCTACTCGGCGTAACCATGGCTGTCGCGGTATCGATGCTTGGCTTATGGCGCGGTGGACCAGAGATCGCTTTAGTCGTGGCAATTACCATGCAAATTGTGGTGATTGTTGGCTCGGTTGTTGGTATGTCTTTACCATTTATCCTCAGCAAACTGAAGTTTGATCCTGCATCAGCCAGTGCGCCATTGATCACTACGATTGCCGATGCGGTGGGAGTCATCATTTACTTCTCCGTAGCAACCATGATTTTGGATTTCCCACCGACGGTTTAAGTGGGTTGATAGGCTAGGAGCTTTGGCATTACTAACGTTTGTCAAGGCTTCATAGTCCTAGCAAGGAGAGTAAATCATGTGGGAAATGTTTGATTTTATTCTGCCGCTCATGTTAGCTGCAGGTTTAGGTGCCATGGTTGGGCTTGAGCGTCAATGGCATCAACGTATGGCTGGGCTAAGAACGAATGCTTTAGTGTCCCTTGGTGCCGCAAGCTTTACTCTGATGTCGATGATGGTTGATGGCGATGCCAGTCCAACACGCGTGGCAGCGCAGGTGGTCTCAGGTATCGGTTTTCTCGGTGCCGGCGTCATAATGAAAGAAGGAGCCAATATTCGCGGCTTAAATACCGCGGCTACTTTGTGGTGCTCTGCCGCGATAGGAGTGATGATTGGTGCCAATCAGTGGTCAGGCGCACTTGCGGTGACGATCGTTATTTTAGCCACCAATACCCTATTACGGCCATTAGTCAGGTTTATAAACCATCGCCCTGTCGAGTCGGTCCAACAAGCGGAATGCTGGTGGCAATACCGTTTAGAGGTAGTTTGTTTAGAAACTGATGAAGCGCATGTTCGAGCTTTATTATTGCAAGGTGTCTCTTCGGGGGCTTTGCAATTACAAAAGTTAGAAAGTGAAACCTTAATCCAAGATAAACAGACTCAGGTACGTGTCATCTCTTCGGTAATGGCAACACAGCGGACCGATTCACACATTGAACGAGTCATTGGTCGACTAAGTTTAGAGCCGACTGTTTCACTGGCAAGTTGGCAAGTGGTTGAGGCTTAATTCACTATCGCCTAGAGACGTTGAATTCTCTTGCTATGCCCAAGGTTAATCAGGTGGTTCTGTCGACATCCATTGTCTTAGTTGGTTGTCAGAATCACCTGATTTTTCTTTTTCTTCACTCTGGTTGTCATATAACTGTGCTAAAATCAGCCATTTGCATGCTATTCGTCTCATTATTATTTTATCTCTCAGTATCTTTAGCGGCTAAAGGCATTTGATAAGATAAAACAATAATGATGTTGATTCATGCTCACATGACAATGAAAAGAGTATTTAAATGTCAATCAATATCATGACCCAAGACCTCATGGCGCTGCACATCAGTCAAAATGCCGAGGCTATGGAACGCTTTGTTGAAGAGCACCCACTGGCTGACTGCGCAGAAGCCTTGACCGAATTGTTGGATAATCAAAGTTTAACCGCTAAAGAAGCGGGGCAATTATTACTGCTGATTTCGTTAGAAAAACAAGCCGCTCTGTTTGGTTATTTTTCCTTGCGTTGGCAAGAAAAGCTTGCTGAAGAGCTTAATGCGCAAGAGCTCGCACAAATGACGGAGCTTATGCCTCATGATGAACGCGCCGATTTACTGACCCAATTAGAGCCCGAGTTTCAGCATGAAGTTTTACAACAAATGGATGATGAAGACCGGCGCGATATTCAGCGCTTAGTCTCTTATCCAGAGGAGAGCGTCGGGGCATTAATGACCTCGGATTTCGCAACACTCGATGCCCATCAAACCGTTGAAGAAGCCATCAACCAACTACGGAAAATCGCCAGTGAGCGAGAAACTATTTACCAAGCTTACGTTGTCGATGAGCAAATGCATCTGCAAGGTACCGTTTCCCTGCGTGATTTGATGATTTCTGAGCCAAGTCTAACGGTTGGCAAAATCATGACCCAAGTGCTGATTTTTGTGCGGGTGGATGAAGCGCAAAATGTCGCCGCGCAAGCGATCAGTAAATATGACTTACTCGCTCTTCCGGTCTTGGATCAACAAAATCGCATGGTCGGTATTGTGACTTATGATGATGCGATGGACGTTGCAGAAGAAGAGGCCGATCGTTCGATTCACAAATCTGCCGCGGTTGACTTCTCCGGTAACCTCAAAGATGCATCAGTGAGCTTAATGTACCGTAAGCGCGTGTTTTGGTTGGTATTACTGGTGTTCGGTAATCTCTTTTCTGGAGCGGGGATCGCCTATTTTGAAGATACAATTCAAGCCTATGTTGCGCTGGTCTTTTTCTTACCCTTATTGATTGGTAGTAGTGGTAACGCCGGGGCACAGTCGGCAACGCTGATGGTCCGTGCGATTGCAACCGGCGAAGTCATTGGTAAAGACTGGGCGAAAATGCTGGCTAAAGAACTGTTTATCGCCGGTTTACTGGGTATCACTATGGCGATTGCGGTATCGCTGCTTGGTTTATGGCGCGGCGGTCCAGAAATTGCCTTAGTGGTAGCGTTAACCATGCAAATCGTGGTGGTGGTTGGATCGCTGGTCGGGATGTCACTGCCATTTATTCTCAGTAAACTTAAGTTTGATCCGGCATCGGCCAGTGCACCACTGGTTACCACTATTGCCGATGCGGTCGGGGTTATTATCTATTTCTCAGTCGCCACCAGCATTTTAGATTTTCCAGCGGTTGGTTAAACTTGCTTGATTGAGGCTCTAAATAGAGCCTCTTTTCTTATCCCCCCAACAACTTGGGATGCCCTATAACTTCACTTCAACCCATATTAGGCGATGGTCGGAAGAGACATCTTTACCATCCCCATAACGGCCCAAACGCGAGTCATTCATTAAACGATAACCCACTTGATCAGACGCTGGCCAGTAAACACCTGAATCAATAACCGTTAAGTTGGCCGAAGGCAGAGCATAATCAACGCCTAAGCCAAAAGTGGACGTGATTCTCTGTGGATGAGGATGAGTTGATAATCGCTGCGCAGCAAATTCAGCGGCACCAAGACTACTTGGGTAAAGCGTCCCTTGAGTCACCTTTTGATTAAGTAGCGGATCGGTATGCAGCGCTTGCATTATTTCACTTAACCCATCACCGGCGACCGGGTCGAGATTTAAATCGCCCATGATGACAAACTTCTCATTGTTGGCTAATCCCCCTGTTTTACCTTTATCATCATAAAAATAGGGCTGATTTTGTATGTAATGGTGCCAAAACTGCACTTCTGCAGCGTTTTGTTGCTGATTTTTACCAGGGTCAAAGACTGGGGGCGTCGGGTGAGACATCAGTAAATGGATCACTTGATCCCCATCGACAGTTGGAATCACAATCGGTGCATCCACATGGTTTTTAGACGATAAACGCACCTGTTGCCATTCTGCATCGCTATACCAAGCATCGCCACACACCATGCCTTGAGGAATTTTTTGTGAGCCATCACAGATGGTGATCTTGGGGTTTTCTGCTCCAGCCATATCTTTCCATTTAAAGTGCTGGAAGGTGCGCGTTTGACTCGCATCAATCGGGTACTTAGACAGTAAAGCAAACGCGTATTGGCCGTGATAAAAACCAAATCCCCAAGCATCACCCGGTAACTGACCCTTTTGGCCATTGTTATCTAAATCAAATTCACTCAATAGCCCGGTATTGGTGGCGTAAGCTTTAGCAAACGGATAATGAATCGGTTCTAGATCTGGCTCGCCTCCTGCGCCTTGTCGGCTTTGTGCTACAGATAAATAATTGTTTTGAAAGCCGATCAACGCCGAAGTATCTTCACCAGTACCATCATTATTGAATTCCGCCATCATCAATACATCAGGGCGATTATGTTGAATAACCGCCGCGACATTGCGGATCTGGATAACGTTTTGCGCTAATGTTTTGTCTTTTTGTTCAATCTTGCCCGCTAAGTAAGCTTCAACCAAAGCTTGCTGCTGCGCAGGTTCGACCTGCATTTCAGTCACCAGTTGTGCAAAGGTGTTACGGTCAAAAGAGAGATTATAGGTAGCAATTTTAAGCGTTTTTTCAGGTGTTGCCATGGTATCGATATCCTGATTACAGCCCACGAGCAGTGCGCTACTGAGCAGTAAAGCGGTCGGAGCAAGTCGCATTTTTTTCATTATTCACACCATAGAGTAACTGTCCATTCAAAACAAAACCGATTTAAACGATACAGACAGATAAGACACATTGATTCGTTATCTGAATGGTAAGGATATGCTTACTTGTTGTAAGTGATAAAAATCACACCCAAGGTGTAAGAAGATTCTTGTTTATATATTTTTGTGTGACTAGTGCCGGTTTTTTGGTGGGTTTGGTTTATTTTTTAGGTCCTAAAACCGGATTGAGGACGCATTAGAAAGCGCGATATCAGAACCTAGCTCTGCAGATTATCATTTATAAAGGAGCGGGTTATGCGTTGGTTTTGTTCATTTATTACTATGGTACTGATGTTACCATCAAGTATTGCGGCTACAGAGATTGGCTTCCAACAAAAGGTTATCAGCCAATCTTTAGAAAGGCCCTTATCTATATCCATCTGGTACCCAGCTAAGCCGTCCAATCAAGTCACTTTGATTGCTGATAATCCAGTTTTTCAAGGTAATTCAGTGATAGGAAATGGTGCAGTAAATACCGCTTCTGCCCCTTTGGTGGTGCTTTCTCATGGTTATCGAGGTAACTGGCGAAACCAGCATTGGCTAGCGGTGAAGTTGGTTGAGCAGGGTTATGTTGTTGCAGCGGTTGATCACCCTGGAACAACGACACTTGATTCATCTCCTCAACAAGCGGCGCAATGGTGGCAAAGACCCAAGGATTTAAGTCGGCTGCTTGATTATTTATTGTCTGATGAGCAGTGGTCCGGCGTGATTGATCGTACGAATGTGACTGCGATAGGGCATTCTTTAGGTGGCTGGACCGTGTTACAACTGGTTGGCGCTCAGGTAGATCGCACTTTTTTCATCAGCAATGTCTTTTGTACCCAAACCCTAGAACCTGTGGGTTGGCAAAAGCGCTAGGATTGGCCGAGTCACAACCCAATGAACCTCTATCAGCAAGATTGCACGATGAGCGTATTAAGCAAGTAATCAGCTTAGATCTAGGCTTAGCGCGCAGCTTTTCCTCCTCTAGTCTTCGTAAAATAAAAACACCAGTTTTGATTTTGGCGGCTGGCATTGATATTGGCGATCTCCCTCAAACTCAAGAGTCAGGTTTTTTAGCTGAACACATACCGCTACTATCACGGCGTTATAAAGTGTATGAGCAAGCGATGCATTTTAGTTTTTTACCCATTTGCAAACCTGGTGCAATCCATTTACTTGAAGAAGAAGTGCAAGGTGACGGTATCATTTGTAAAGATGGAAGAGGCATAACGCGTAGCGATCTCCATCAAAGCATATTTGCCGATATTTTATTGTTTTTAAGCAAGGAGCGTGAGCAAGCTTAGTGTCATATTTAGGAAGGGCTTGATAGCATTATGATGATGAGTTTCGGTAGCCACTGGGTGTTTGCCCCGTGATACGTGAAAACTCACGATGGAAATTGGATTTAGTTTGAAACCCTGACGCTAAATAAACTTCGGTGATCGACATATTACTGGTTAAGAGCAGTGATTTAGCATGCTCTATTCTAAATGAATTGATCACTCTGGAAATATTTTCTCCGTACACCTGATTGATTGCTTGAGAAAGTGGCTTCGCTGGCACTCCGAGCCACTTTGAGAGCTTCGCTAGAGTTAAATCAACATCCTTATACAGTTCTTTTTCTGTGAGTAAGTGGCTGAGCTTGTCACAAATCTGTGTTGCTTCTTGCTTACTCATTGATAAAGATGAAGATTTTATTTCCGTTAGTGGGGGCTGTGTTATCACGTTATTTGTTGGCTCAACCACAGTATGCTGACTAGCGATAGTTACCGTTGTGACGATTCCTGCGATCAGGACTATATAACTAGAGGATAAAATAAGATTGATGTGCTCAGCACTGTTACGAATTAAATCATAACTGATCATCCCATCAATCAGAGCTGACATTAGTAACAAGAGTCCTGCTGCTCTTTGAGCAAATAAAACCGTGGTAATTTGATTAAGGCGGACATGGGTTGGTATTTTTAATGATTCTTTTATGAGTAAGAGTCCGTAGGCTAAATAAAGAAAAATCAAAACAATATCAATAGTGACTAACCAAACTCGTGATGGATTGGTAGAAGCAATTGCGACAATAATAGGACCAAGCCAGTGGAGATATTTAGTCTTTGCGTGCTGAGTTTTAGAAAAGCAAAGCCAGGCTGCGACAGGCAACATCGCACCTAGAATAGGTTGAATGCAGCGTAATAAAGCAATATCAAATGTCCACCTTAATCCGACGACGGCGGTCATCGTAGAGCAGAGTATACTGAACCAAAATACTCCAGACTTTAGCCAATTACGTTTGGGACGCATGAATAAGGCGGTAATGATAAATAGCAAAGATGCTATAAAGGGAAGAGGGATGGCAAGCATTAAAAATTCCATTTTATATTCATCATCAGGCTGATTATATGAGCAGCCTATGTGCGAGATTATCGCTCAGTGAAATTCCTAAATAAACCATTTAATTGCAAACCAGTTATGAAGTTAAACGAGCCACCGTTTTGTTCATTATCACGATGTTTGACTTGAAGCTCCAATCCAAAACAGGCAAAGTGCGTGAAACCTCTAGCAACGTCTTGATCAGACAAGGCCGACGATAGCGAAAACGGATCTGCTTATGCCTAATAATTCCTCTTCTTTCTTTGATTTTACTGCTCTGTTTGCCCTGTGCGAACCGAGCTCATTACAAAAAGGCATGCAGCTCGCGAACAGTGGAGCGGTGCGTAAATTGACCGTTAATGGTCATACCGCCAATGCCGAAGTAAAAGGCTCTCAGCTTTATCGTGTGCAACTCAATGGTGGTCAAACATTATCAAGCTACTGCACTTGCCCAGCCGCTGAATACCAAGAGATGTGTAAACATGGTGCTGCCGTTGCGTTTTGCTTACTTAGCGATTCGCCCATTGATCAAGATGATGAACGCGAGCGGATCCGCAATCACCTAAAAACATTAGGGGAAGAGGCAATCTTAGAGAAGCTACTCGATTACCTCGAACAAGATGAATCCGCTTGGAAAACGCTAATAGCAAAAATACAGCTCACTGAACGGAGCGTCAGTTATAACGATTTGAAAAAAATGGTGACCCAAGCGCTACCCCGTGAACCGATTTGGAATTGGCGTGAAGTTGGCGACTACTTCTCTTACGCAGAAGATCAACTCGAACTGATCTGTGAAGCCGCGAAAGAACTGAAAGCGGATCAGCAGTGGAAATTAATTCACTACATAGTGACCCGTTTAAATCTCGTGTTAGAGCAGATTGATGATTCGAACGGAGAACGGTTTGGGGTTGAAGCGCTGATCAATGTTCAAATGCCGTTAATCCTCAATCAGTTGGATTGGAGTGAAGCGGAAAAAGCGCAGTGGATGTTTGAGCGCATGACTCACTATGAGTTTGATGTTTATCCAACGATTGACACTCACTTCGAGCCCGTTTGGCGCAGTAATCAGACATTTCTTGAATTGTGCAAAACCGCGATTGAGAAAACCCCACTTAACCGTGATAACGCATGGAACCTGAAAACATGGGCGATACCACTGCTAAGCACCGCCAGTGATTGGCATGAGCATATCGCTATTAAGCAAAAAATCGCGTGGCGCTGCGACGATTTTCTGGAAATCGTGCAACTCTATCTTGAGCATCAGGAACCACTTCAAGCCGAATTTTGGTTAGCCAAAGCGAAAAAACAAGCTAACCATATTGAGATGCAACAATGCGAGCAACTGCAAGTCAACCTCTATATTAGCTTGGGCGAAGTTGTGAAGGCGTGGAGTTTGGCTAATCGTTTGTTTACAGACGCTCCGACTTTTCAAGGCTACCAAGAGTTGAGCGCTTTTAAAGTGACACACCAGATTGAGGATGCAGAGTTTTTAACTCGTATCGAACAGGTATTGATCAATAACTACCAACCTGCCGATGCTCGCGGGTTTGTTAGCCACCACAATAGCGCCTTAGTTGAGTTTTATATTGAGCAACAAGCGTGGGAAAAAGCGTGTGATTGGGTCGCTACTCGGCCAACCGATAGCCATGTATTACTAACACTGGCCGATGAAATCGTAGCGGACAAACCCAAACATACTTTGGATTACTACCTTCGTGTTGCTCGCGTGTGTATTGACCGCACCAGTAACCAAGGTTATCAAGAGGCAATTCACCATTTACAACGCGTCGAGCGCTTATTGGCTAAACACCCAGCCGCACTCGCTGATTTTTATCTCGCGATAACATCACTGGCGGAAACCTACAAACGTAAGCGTAATATGCACAGCTTATTGAAAAAGCACTATCCGAAGCAGGTTTAAGCTATGGGTTTTCTATCCCCAAACCACTTGAGGTTGCTGGCAATAAAGATCACCGCTGCTCAAGTCGTCAGGGGATAGAGCCGTTAACAGCCGTAAGTCTGCATAATGTAATCTTCAAACTGTTGGCACATCTGGTCATCAGACACCGCATTAGACGCAATCACTTGCTCTCCATCGACGATGGTGATTTTCGCATTCAGTGGCGCAGGGCTGCTCGGTTGACGGCTCTGCATCGCCGCGATTTTTTGTAGCTCTTGTTGCCAAGCTTGCTCGGCAGAAAGGTTACAGACATCGGCCAGATATTTAGCATTAAAGCCTTCACCAGTAAGACTTTGGATCGATTCAGAATGTGAGACTTGGTTACCTTTGTGCCAATAATGCTTAGCGAGCAATGGGCCAATCTGTGGGTTATCTGTTAGGTAGCCAAACTTTTCCATAAAGTAAGCCCGCGTTTGGTACACCGCCATATGAGCCAATAAGTAACCTTGGTAAGCGCAGGCTGATTCATCGGATAATAGGTGCGGGATCGCCAACAGCGGACGAGGGCTCGACTCAAGGCCAAGAATACGCTGCTCGGTTTCACGGGCTAAAGCCGTCACCTGTTCAGCGGTTAACTGCTCATCGCTCAATTGGTACAAGGCGCGTTCAAAATAAGGCACCAGCAGAATGCTTCGTTCTTGATACGCTTTGAATGGCTGGCGGTTATTCACCATCGCTTGAATGACACGATCAGGAACCGGGTTGCCCTTGCTATCCAAGGCATAGCGTTTTAGCCAATCGGCGTCGTTGAGTAGGCTATCGCAAAACATCGATTGCGTTTCAGCGTAGGCCATGGAGGTTGGCGCAAACTCTTGTGAGAAGCAAGGGGCATTGAGCTTCACATTGGCGAAATGCGCCGCATGGCCACCTTCATGAAACAGGGTATTGATACCATCATAGCCACTGCCGATTTGGTCAGGTTTGGCATTGGAGGTAAAGTTGACTTTAGCCGCAACCCATTGTCCTTGATGGTAAAAAGAGGGGAGCGGGCCATGACAAAAACCATTGGGGTATTTTCCTTTGCGATCCAGCAAATCTAAAGTCAGCTCAGCCTCTGAATAGTTGATATGTAAGCGGCCAAAGGATTCTACCCAACGGCGTAAGGATTGCGAAAACGGCACATAAGGGTCGAGTTCTCGCATCACATCGCCAGCAAACGAGAAAACAAAATTGTGCCCTTTGAGGCATTCTTCCCCTTGCTCGGCAACCTGTGTGCTTAAGCTCTCTTGATGGCGTTGACGGGTACGCTGCTCGAAATCATCCAAAATGGTAAACAGCGCTTCGCTGCTCATTTTTTCGGTCTTTTGTACCGAATAGTCAAAGTAATTGGCATAACCCATGGCGCGCGCAAAGGCGTTACGTTTTTGTACTAATTGCAAAAAGCCTTGTTCAAGCAACCATTGCTCGAGTGCTAGCAGCGATTGATGGGCTGATTGACGTACGGACTCAAGATTATTGGCACGAATGGTTGAACTGAGCACCGGTAAACTGGCTTCAATCGCCTCACCGTGTTCGTTTGTGTAAGTCAGCACATGTTGCTGCTTTTTGCGAAATAGCTCAGCTTCGAACTCGATCAGCTCGTTTTTCAGTTGCTGAGCTTGGCGAGATTCTATCGCATGGGCTTGGAACATGGCTAACCAGCCATTCAGCCCTTGCAGGGTTTGTTCTCGTTGCTCGTTATCGCCGATGTTTTCTGCCGCGGCGATCTGTTGGCGGATTTCTTCTATTCTTGACCCTTGTGAGAGAAAGTGAGTCCACTCGGTTTGGGCTTTGGTTGCCCCCGCTTGATCATCACTAATGCCCATGTAGGTTTGCCAAAAGTAATCTTCTTTGCGGCGGTGAATGGCCAAGTAATCTTGGTTGAGTTGGTTAAGGTAAGCACTGGCAGTCATTTTTATTCTTAAAAATGGTTGAGTTAATCGAAGATTATCTCACGCCCAGCACAAACGAGCGATGTAACCCCAGCTATGGTTTATGGCCACTGCGTAAAGGTAAATGTACTGGGTATTTACAGGGGGATGGGGGAGAGCAAACAAGCTTTTGCCCCATTCCGTGTTTCGACCGATTCAACACATACATCACCAAGGCTTCATATGACTTATTTTTTCTAATCTATCTATGTGACCAAATTTACCGATCCACTACAACCTTAGCTAGGGCAATGTACGAAGAGTACCTGCAATATGAACCTTATGACAAGTTCGTTACTATTGAAATCTAACATGCTGATTTTGTTTTAAATAGGACCTCGATAATATAAAATCATTTGAGTATAAATTGATTATAGAGGCCATATGCACATCACCAAACTATCCCTAGTCAACTATAGGAACTTTAATAACGTTAAGCTTCTGTTTAATAAGGGAATAAACACAATAATTGGTGAGAACGGATCTGGTAAGACTAACTTATTCCGAGCGATGAGATTGTTGCTTGATAGCTCAATGCCTCGTTTCGCGACGAAATTGGCAGAAGGCGATTTTTGTAGAGCACTTGGCGACTGGCGTGGTCATTGGATTATCATTAGTCTTGAGTTTGATGATATTGCGGGTGATGAAGCCAGTCAGTCTTTATTCCTCCATGGTGTTGGAAATGCGGAAGATGAAGTTGTCTCTAGAGCAACGTACAATCTTATTTTTAGGCCTAAGGCATACGTTAGACAGGCTTTAGCACAACTCCCAACAGGGGATCTAGCCGCATTAGAAAGCTACTTGGGTAGTATAACTATCGATGACTATGAAACGGTCCTAACAGGAAAAAGTGTCGCTAATTTTAATGATCCCAGTGTCTACAAGAGTATAGTTGGTGACTTTGAAAGGGTAGATTTTCCTACTGCGTTAAATAACCCAGCTATTGGTATACGCTTACCAAATATCCTTAATATGCCCAATGAAGTTTCGTTTACCTTCATCAAGGCACTAAGAGATGTAGTATCGGACTTTAATAGTAATAGAACCAATCCTCTGCTCACTCTACTAAAAAGTAAATCGGGTGATATTACTCAGTCTGATTTCCAACCTATTGCAGATCTGATTGGAACACTGAACAATGAAATTGAAGGGCTACCTGACATCTGTGCAATTCGTGATGATATTGTAACTACGGTAGGAGATACGGTCGGCGATACATATTCTCCAAATTCAATCTCTATTCGATCAAGTTTGACTGATGAGTCAGACCAACTTTTCCAGTCATTAAAGCTTTTTGTCTCTGAGTCTAGTGATGGTTATGAAGGTGCTATCCATGAAATGAGCTTAGGCGGTGCAAACCTGCTGTATCTCACATTGAAGCTACTAGAGTTCAAGTACCAAAAGGCTAACCAATCAATTGCAAATTTCTTGTTGATTGAAGAACCTGAAGCACACATACATACTCATATTCAAAAGTCGCTTTTCGACAACATTAACTACGAAAACACTCAAATTATCTATTCAACCCACTCTTCACATATTTCAGAAGTAAGTAATATCAACAATATGAACATCATTGGTCTTGTCAATGGTGTTTGTGAGGTATTTCAGCCGTCATCGGGACTTTGTGATGAACAAATTGGCTTTGTACAACGATATCTAGATGCGATACGAAGCAACTTACTATTCGCACGAAGTGTCGTGCTAGTTGAGGGTGATGCTGAAGAGATTCTTATTCCTATTCTGCTGAAAAAGGTTCTAGGTTTAAGTTTAGACGAAATTGGTATCAGTTTAGTTAATATTCGGAGCACTGGCTTCGAGAATATTGCAATGTTATTTGACAATGAAAGAATCAAAAAACGTTGCAGTATTATCACAGACCTAGATGAAACCTTCTTTGATACTACGATTTATCCTACAGATAGTGACGCAGATAAAAAGAAGAAAGAGAAAGCCCTCGGCTCTAAAGAAACTGGCTTTGCTCGTAAAGGAAGGCTTGATGACTTCTGCCAAAATAACCCTTGGATTTCGATTTTTTATGCAAAACATACTTTTGAGGTTGATTTCATACAATCATCCAACTGCGATTACCTCAAGAGAATTGTCAGAGATGTGTACACTCAACAAGCTACTGTGAATACTGCTACAACGGAGCTATCTTCTACTGATATTGCTATCTCAGGTTCAAGAGCATTAACTATGGCGAACTATCAAGGTAAAGGTTGGTTTGCCCTTACGCTTAGTAAAGTGATTGACTTTAAAGTAGCTATTCCTGAGTACATTTTCGATGCTATCAAGTTTGCGCATGGTGACTTCAATGCAGAAATCACTTTCAAAATACTCAAGCACCGTTACGAATCAGTTATTGAACATGTCAAATATGGTCGAGACACAATTGATTTTTATGATAAAGAAGGCAACGTTAGCCTAAAACAAGAGTGGGAAGCATACTTGGCCCCATATGAAAGTGGCCTAGCGACATTTACTCCTAAATGGGCAGCTTTTAATCCATTAGGTGGCGATATAAATGCTCTAAAAGCTCAACTGATGAACGACCTACCTACTGAAAATAATGACATTTTAGCAAGGATCTGATCATGTTTGTGTGGGATGAGGAAGACTTAAACGATGAGCAAGTAGCTGCGATTAGTGAGCCGAATAATGTGTTTTTGGTAGCATGTCCGGGAAGTGGTAAAACTCGGACTCTTACCTACAAAATTGCTCTTGAGCTTTCGAGATTAGACACCATCAACAAATGGGTTGTTGCTATTACTTATACGCATAGAGCTGCCGATGAGATACGTGAGCGCATTGAAACTCTTGGTGTAGATACATCACAACTGTGGATAGGTACAATTCACGCATTTTGTTTAGAGTGGATATTGAAGCCATACAGTCTATACCATGACAAGCTGAAGCACGGATTTAAAATAATCAACTCTTATGACTCTGAAGAAATAATTTCCCGAATATGTTCTAACATACGTACCGAACGTATTCGTTATGGAGAGTGTAGTCATTACTACACATCAAGGGGCTTAGAGCTGACTTGCGCAGGAAATAAAACTTCACTAGTTAGGCAGGTATTAGGTGACTATCACCTTCACCTTGAAGAAAAAAGTCAGATCGATTTTGAGCAGATTCTATATTTTTCTTATGAGATACTGTCCAGTAATTCAGCGATCGCTAAGATAATAGCTAATCTATTCTCGTATGTTCTTATTGATGAGTACCAAGATACCAAAGAGATACAGTATTCAATTGTTGCTAGCGTTATAAAAGCTAGCCGAGGTGGTGTAAAAATGTTCATTGTTGGAGACCCAAATCAAGCTATTTACGGCTCACTCGGGGGGTACGCAATAACACAACAGGAACTTGAGCAAATAACCGAAGTATCATTTACGCCAATGGCTTTAGATAAGAATTATAGAAGCTCAAGCAGGATTATTGATTACTACAGCAATTATAATGTTATTCCTAGCGCAACTGTTGCTGAAGGCAAGCATAAAGACCATCTGAGTGTTATTACTTATGATCAGGTTACTCATAAGGATTATTTAGTTGAGCAAGTTAGTAGGCATATTGAGCATAGTGTTGAGAATTTGGGTATCTTGGAAAAAGAGATTTGTGTTATAGCACCTTGGTGGATGCACTTGGCTGCGCTAACCCGTAACTTAGTAAACCGATTACCACAATATAGCTTTGATGGTCCGGGTCTAGTTCCATTCTCAAGAGATATTGATAACTTTTGGTTTAAACTGACTCAAATCATTCTAACAGAGCCATCACCTAACATGTATGTTAAGCGTCTTCGGTGGGCATCTGATATCTTATTTGACATGGAACTTGCGCAGGTAGATGTCAACTCGATAACCTCAAAACAGCTACTTAAAACCATCAACTCTATTTCAATAGATGAAGACGATGGTTTGACTTATCTACGTTCATTTTTTGATGAATTACTACATGTTCTGGGAATAGACTTTGCGTTATATCCAATGTTAAAGGAACATCATGATTCATTCTTTAACAGTACACAAAATCGAATTGAACGTCTGAGGGACGAAAGTGCTCTATTTGCTACAGATATAGAGGCATTTCGCAGAGCATTTAAACCTAGAACTGGTATTAAAGTGTCAACGATACATGGGGTGAAAGGTGGTGAATATGATGTCGTCATCTCTTTTGGTCTGCTACAAGGTTTAGTGCCAAATTTCAATGATTCTTCCGTTGAAAGTTCAAAGAAACTGCTATACGTGATAGGTTCTAGAGCTAGAAAAAATCTGCACCTTATTTCTGAAAAAGGAAGAATGTTTGGCTCTGGTCGATATAGAAGCGAGCGTCAGCCTACAGAAGTCCTGTGCAACTTAGCCTACAAATACGATTAATTTATCGCATTAAAACTAGATATTGCCCTAGCTCTAGACAGATAGGGCAATATCTAACTCGCAATCTATTTATTGGTGTT
Source organism: Vibrio sp. 11986-1-5 (assembly GCF_963878025.1). Lineage (NCBI taxonomy): Bacteria > Pseudomonadati > Pseudomonadota > Gammaproteobacteria > Vibrionales > Vibrionaceae > Vibrio > Vibrio sp. 11986-1-5. The sequence goes on along the minus strand of NZ_CAWNVW010000050.1, from coordinate 26,373 downwards.
TTCATCAATACTGGAACTAATTCAGTAACTGCTAAATTAAGTAATTACTCTAAGTTATTTCTGTCCAAAAGCGTGTTAGATAAAAAGTACTATATACTTAGATCTAGGTTATTTTTATTTTCTAATGCCTGATATTCAAATTCGACTTTATTACCGCAATCGCAACTAACAGTATAGACTTTTTTATTTTTTGATACATGCGTCTTCTTGTTTCCACAACTTGAGCAAACTTGATTCATGGATGTGTTTGTATTGCAGTCATTACAAGTAACATAATAACCAAATTTACCATATTTGGGTGAGGTGCTTGAGCTAGAACAATTTTTACAAAGGAACCACGAGTTTGATTTAATTAACTTACTGTCTGATCTATCTAACTCCTGGGATGGTTCAATAATACTGCTGTTTTCCGTATTAGCTATTGCTTTTGAATGAGGTTTATGGGCAGCGATTAGAAAGTATTTTATATTGTTAAATTCATTGTCACTAAAAGATGGGTTTGGCTTAAGGATATTCGATCTAATGGCAATAATTTCTTTAACGCGGTTGGGTACTTGATCTGATTTTACAATTAATGGTGATATTTTTGATGGCATGTTATCCCTATCTATAATTGCATCATTAGATGCAGCGCAGAGAGTATCCCAGCATCTACCACTGAAATAGCCTTGTATCATGAATAATTTTTCTAGTATTTGATCTGCATTATCATTCAATAGCGCTTTTAACAGTTTAGTTTGTATCTCTGCCTGAGTAATTGGCGAGGGCATACCGATCCACTTACCTCGAACCGTTCTTTGCCATTCAAGTTGCTTATTAACTTTGACGGTTCCTTTTATTGACTTTGATTCAATAATAATAAATCCTTTCTTATAAACGATAAGATGATCAATTTGTGCTATTTCACCTTTGTGCTCTATACGCAAGTCATTATAAACAAGGATGTTATTAATTTCTGAGAAATGACGCTTTAAGTAGAAAGCCACATTATTTTCTACTTGATCGCCTAATTCTTGCCTGAAGTTTTTGGTTTTAACAAATACTTTTTCTTTAACGATCATCAATGCCTAGCCTTTTTCTTTATATGCTACCACGCACATTTTAAATATTGGAATAACCGCAATAACCCAGTATCTAGTTTGTGATCGCTGACAGTTTAAGTCTTCAATACCGCCTTCAACCGAGCAAAGGTCTTCATTTTATCGGTTGCTGGCATATCTGGATAACTTGGGTTTTGCGCTTGCAGTTGGTATTGATTCGGTGCGATTTTGCGTACTACCCGCAGCAAATAGTGGTTATCACCGGTCTCATCTTGGGTTTCGATTGCCATTGTTAAGTTAGAAATGGAACCCGCGCTACTTGGTGTCACCCATTCAAGTAATAACAGATCCCCGTCTTGAATCGGATTTTTGCCGCCATTCATAGAGTTTCCCGCTGCGGGGGCAACAAAATGGCGAGTAGGGTCTAACTTGCCATAGCCATCGGCAACACAGTGATATTGAACCGCTTCATGAGAGCCGCGTTTAAAATGGCCGCAAGCAATTTTAAGTTCAGGGTAAAAAGGCAGCATCGTCCCTTGCGGATCACTTTGTTTGGCAAACTCGAGCACTTGGGCTGAAGGTGAGTGTTCAATGTCTGGCTGATTCGATGGCTGTTGTTGCTGTGGTCGCTGGGCATATTCAGCCAAGCGTAAATCAACCAATTCTTGCATGGCATCGTGTAATAACTCGATATGCTGATCTTTTATCGCGAAGGTAGCGACAAATTTTTGATCGTTAATTGTAAACCAAGGAGCCGATTTATTATTGGGCTTGGTAAAAGCTTTGATTGGATTTGCTAGCCAATATTTTAACCAGCCTTGATCGCTGGCTTGAAACTGCTTGGCACTTTCGGTGAGCTCTTGCGCCATTAACTGTGGGCGACGTGACAACACATGATGGCTTCGCTCGGCTAACGCGCTGAGTGTTGGTGGCTGGCGCAGACCATCAAGTTCCAGTAAGGCTTCGAGCAAGATCGCTTTAAACGATTTGCTCATCGCTGTGTTTTCAATGCCATGGAGGAGAAAATCACCATAATGGCTGACGAGTTCGCTGAGGTGTGGATCATTTTCTTGGCTGGCGACTAGATGAAACCAGCTTATGGCTTGCTGGCGAACTTTCTTCATCGGGTAGCCATGATGGAAAAACTCACTGGCGGTTGGGCGATGAGCTAATTGATGTGCTAATTGTTGATAATCATCTTGCACATTATTGCGTAGCCGTTTGGCTAAACGTTGCCAAAAGTTGATCAGCTCAATATCAAAATTAACATGACAACCTTTGGCAAGTGGCGCGTTCGCTTGTAATTTTCCTATCACTTCTCTGAGTGTTTTGACATTAAATAAGGTTGCTGGGCGGTTTAAAAATGAATCGTGATTACCAATAAAATCCAGCACGACAAGTTTGCGTTTGTTGGTAATGGGAGAAAGGCGTAAGCCGCGACCTAATTGCTGTAGAAAGAGAATTTTTGATTCGGTTGGACGAGCCATTAAAATCGTATCAATCGAGGGGAGATCTGTGCCTTCATTAAACAGGTCGACCGAGAAAATAATCTCAATTTTACCTTGGTCTAGCCATTGCAGCGCTTGATTACGCCTAACGGCTGAATCACTGTACACTGCAACGGCATGAATGCCTTTGGCGACAAAATACTGCGCCATAAAATCCGCGTGTTTTTTCGAGACACAAAAGGCTAAGGTTCGCGTTTGTTTTTTGGCTTGCCATTCACGATAGACATGTTCAGCGCGTCGCGATGTAGCCAGTTTATTATCAAGCGTATTAGGATCAAACTTACCGTTACGCCATGGAATCTCTTGATAATTTACCGCTTGATCGTAGAGACCGTGATAATCAAACGGTGCGAGAATCTCATCATCAATGCCATGCACTAAATTGCGTTCGAAGACTAAGTTATCATCACATAAAGAGAGAATATCAGCTTGATCAGAGCGCTCTGGTGTCGCCGTTAAACCGAGGAGAAATTTAGGCTGAAAATAGGCAAGCAACTGACGATAGCTTCTTGCTGCGGCATGATGAAACTCATCCACTATTAGGTAATCAAAGTGATCAACGGCAAAACGTTGTAGGTGATTTTGCTTACCTAAGGTTGCGACAGAGGCAAACAATAGCGTTGCTTGATCATCTTGTACCGAGCCATTGTAGAGACCAGTTTTGGCATGGGGGATCAACTGACTAAAGGTTTTTTCTGCTTGCAGTAGGATCTCTTCTCGATGGGCAACAAACAACACGTTTTTCGCTTGCATTTGCATCACATCAAAGGCGGATAACCAAGTTTTTCCCATGCCTGTCGCAAGCACCACTAACCCCCTTGAATAACCTTGTTGTCGAGTGGCATCCAGTGCGGCTAAAGCTTCAATTTGGATTGAGTTTGGTGTTGGAACGTCGATGGTTTCTTGTTCATCCTCTGTGACCAACTGAGCAATGGTACGCTGCTGCTGTGTTTGTTGATAACGGCAGAGGTAATTATCAATCCATTGATGGCTTAATGGCTGACTCTGATTGTGGGTGAAAATGGTATTGAACTGTTGACGTATATGAGTAAATTCAATCGCTGCTGGTGAATCTTTGGGTAACTCAAAGTCGTGGCGCAAAGCCCATTCGTGGCTACTTAACAAAGCGGTGCGACTGATATTGTTCGAGCCTATCCATGCGCAGCCTTCGACGACTTCCCCTTGTTGCTGGCGAACAAAAATGTACGACTTCATATGAAAGCTATCATTGCCACATTGGAAGATGCGACAGGTCGCGCCTCGCTCAACCAATAGCATCAGGCGGCGCAGGGCAACGGGGTGGGTGATGGCTAAGTAATCGGAGGTGAGGAGTTTTATCTTAGCGCCACTTTGCATTGCATCGAACAGAGGATCAAACAGTAGTGCTAAACCTGACGGTTGAATAAAGGAGACCGAGATTTCGATTTCGCTGGCATGGTTGATGGCTTGAATTAACCTTGGTAGGAGCGGATCGTTTACCCCACCCGAAGAGAGTCGATGCCCAGAATACAGTTGACCAGTCGTTACGTTAGGCATGGTGGATTATGCCTTTAGTAATATAGCGTTAAGCCATTGTTCAGTTTCTCTGCCGGCTCGCAGATCTTGAGTAATCCACAGCTTTTCGATGTTCAGAGGCACATCACTTAATAGTTCGGAAAGTAATGACTCATCACAATTGGTAAAGCTTCTGCCATCACGCATGACTTCATCTTGTCCGTATTTGAATGAGCAGTAAAAAGCACCTCCGGTTTTGAGCATTGAGGCTAGGTGTGCAAAAGTTTGGGTGAGCAATGAGCGCGGAACATGCAGCAGCGATGCGCAAGCCCAAATTCCGTCAAAGTGTTGGTCTGTTTGCCATTCAAGAAAGGTGGCAACGGTGACGGGTTGTTTGAGCAGCGTCTGTGCTAATGCGGCGAGGGCGGGACTGGCATCGAAAGCCTGCACTTGATAACCAAGTTCAATCAAATACTTACTATCACGACCTGAACCACATCCGGCATCAAGGATGTACCCACCATCTGGTAGGTAATCTAAAAATGGCTTAAGTAAGCTCGACGCATCGATGTCCACTGTCGATGAAAAGAACTGCGCGGCATGTTGGTTATAAAAGTCAATAGACATAAGCACTCCTGATTTGCCAACAGATTGTAACTGTCTACGCTTTCTCACTCAATGAGTTGCATGTTAAGTGTGACCCTATCTGCGAAATCGCCCTCTCTTTTCTGCTCTCATACGGCATCAGCAATGTTAGGCTCATGGTTCACAAGCTTGTAAATAGACCAAGCTGAACTAGATTTACACTATGATTCAATCGTGTGAGTTCGGAGCTGAATATGAAATTAATACTGCAATCGGTACTTGCTTCATTGGTGTTTTGGGCGAGTGTGACTTTGGCGAATACCATTACGCTTGCCAGTGGTGAATGGGAGCCTTATCAAGGACAAAGCTTAGCTAGTGGCGGGCCGGCTGCTCAGGTGGTGAGCGAAGCGTTTGCTCTATCGGGCTGGCAGGTGAACTACCAATACCTTCCTTGGGCTAGGGGGCTCAATGCTGCTGAGAATGCTGAACTGGATGGGACTTTTTTGTACAGTTTTAATCAAGATCGTGCTGCGCGCTTTCACTATAGCGAGCCGGTGATAACCTTGAGTACAGTGGTTTTTTATCATCCCGATAAACCGCTGCGCTGGGAGAGTGAGCAAGATTTATTAGGTAAAACGCTCGGTGGCGTGGTGGCCTATGATTATGGTTTTGTCCGCGAAGATGCAGGTTACACCATTGAGCGCATTAGCCAACCTGAAAACAACTTTCGTAAGCTGCAAGCAGGCCGTTTGGATGGTGTAATGGAAGAGCGGTTAGTCGGCTCTGGTTTGGCGGCCAGTGTTGGTTTTAGCCAAGTGGCTTATTTTGACAAAAGTATTAAATTCGTGCCTTATCATTTAATTGTGTCTCGTAAACATCCAAAAGCGGCAGAGATTATTGCCGCATTTAATGATGGACTTAAGCAATTAGAGAGCAATGGTCGTTTGGCTGAGATCCTTGGTCAGTAGGTTTTAATTCGCTGGTAACCGATGACCATTAACAATGGTTTGTGATAATCGTATTAGGCAGTTCTGCTCTGAATCAGAACTGCCTATTTAAATTTTGAACATTGGCGGTTTAGCCTTTTCAATTCAGACTTATCTCCTAATCCTTACTTCTCAATGAGTTGCATGTTAACTGTGACCCTTTCAACGAAATGCGCGTTTGCTCTCTTGTATAGTGCGGTTCATGAACAAGACGACGTCGAGAGCAAAATGAAACACAATCTAAAACCCTCGCTGTGGCTACTGAGTTTGGGGGTATGCAGTGCCTTAGCGCAGGCACAAACCGATAAGTTGGCCAGTTTTCCAGATGGTGAGGCATGGTTAAACCATGCGCAGCAGGGCTTAGCACCGTACTGGATGATGGAAGCCGCCCACGGACAACCAGTGGGTAACTTTCCTACCTTTCGCTGTGATAATGGCCAATTGCTGAATATCCACCAAATTTGCCAGGAGTTAAACAAAGGTTGGATAACGCCACACTTTGGCCGCGACTATACACGAATGAAATCGCGGCAAACTTATGCTTATGCGGTGCTGTATCATTTAACTGGTGATCAGCAGGCTTTAGCGCTCGCCAAAGCCGGTGCGAAATATTTAATTGATCACTTGCAAGATAAGCACAACGGCGGTTTTATCACTTTTACCGAAAACGGTAAGCCGGGGCTCGAATGGCAACAGCGCACCTCGCAAGATCAAGCCTATGCCTTGGTAGGTTTAGCGATGCTCTACTATTTAACCCGTGACCCGCAATTGGAAGCGGTGCTAATTAAACAGCAACAGTTTATTTTTGACCATTATCGATTAGCCGATGATCAAGGGTTAGCGTGGGTATTAAAAGACGGCGATGGTGAAAGCGCTCAGCAGCGTGAATTGGTTGCCCAGCTTGATCAAATCAATGGTTATTTATTGCTGGTGGCTCCCTTGTTACCTGAGCCGCATCGTAGTCAATGGTTGCAAGATTTGTCTTGGTTAACGGAGGTGATGTTAACTCACTATCATCATCAACCAGAGCAGCGCTTTTATGGCGCAATACATCATCCAGCAGTGGTGACGCAAAGCGCTAAACATAATGATTTTGGCCATACCATTAAAGCGTATTGGATGACCTATCTCACTGGTAGTGTATTGCAAAACTCTCAGTGGCAAAGCCTAGCGAGGCAGGGGATACTAAATACCATTAGCCAAGCGCAATATCAGCCTAATTGGTCAGATATTGCTCCGTTACTACCTGATTCGTTAGCAAGTCAGTGGCAAGGTAAGCCAGTGGCGAGTTGGCGTAATAGGCCGATGAGTTATGGTATTTCTTCATGGGAATGGGCAGAGCTGGATCAAGCGGCGATGACCCTATCATTACTTGAAGGGGAGCTAGAGCCGGTTTTAGCCTACACCGCGCCAGCGTTTATGCAGGTTTGGGTGGATGAGCACTACGGTGGTGTAGGGCTTAACCCGAAATCAACCAAGGCGTTTCATTGGGGCAATGGCTACCATCAGTTTGAGCATGCGTTGGTGGGGTATTTGACCGCGCAGCAGCTCAATCAGCAAGCCGCGACGCTATATTTTGCTTTTGAACCGACAGAGCAGAGCCGACTTGCACCTTATTATTTCCAAGGGCAAGTTAAGCAACAACGGTTTACGTCCGTAGATGGCTTACCGCGTCTAGAGGTGCAATTTATTGATATTCATCCTTAACGTTTCGGCCAAGATAGATTTGTTATTCGAGCGTAAATCGCTGCGCGAAAGTGGTGATTTTTTTTCTTTTCTATCAGCTAGAGTGATATCGAGGGGCAAAAAGTTACCTATGATTGATTTTTTGTATTCAAATGCTCATTTTTAATAAATATGTCACAAATAATAAACAAACTATTTGGGCTGTTTGAACCTTATAGGATAATCACGGCGACTATTTGGATAAGCTGATTTATCCACCTTATGGATACTTCTCGGTTGCTTAATGTTGGCGTTGGTTTGCCACGTTAATCAGCTTAGATAAAGTAATTGAAGGACAAATATAATGAAAAAGTTGCTCTCTGCTGCGTTGATCTCTTCAGCGCTTTTGCTAACCGGCTGTGGTGATAAACAAGCCACCGACTCAGACACACCTAGCCCAATTAATATCAACCTTAGTTTGGTGTTTGCACCCAGTGAACTGCTCACCCAAGAGTTGATCAAAGTAACAGATTCTATCCGTGAAAAGACCGATGGCGGGGTGAACATTCAGGTGTTCCCGAGCGGTCAGTTACCGGTTTATAAAGATAACCTTGAGCAGGTGGTCAATGGTGCAAACTGGATTGCGGTTGAAGATTTGACCTATCTCGGTGATTACGTGCCTGATTTTACCGCACTAGCTGGGCCAATGCTGTATCAAACTTATGATGAGTATTTGGCGATGATGCAAACCGATTTGGTGAGCGATCTTAAACAGCAGATGCTTGATAAAGGCGTTAAAGTCTTAAATACCGATTATATCTTTGGCTTTAGACACATGATGACCAATCGTGAAATCGTTGAGCCAGAAGATATGCGTGGCATGCGTATTCGTGTTCCGGGTAGCCAATTATTCATCAGTACGTTATCAGCAATGGGCGGAGCGCCTGCAGCGCTGCCTTTCCCTGAGACTTATGCCGGAGTGCAACAAGGTGTGGTTGATGGTCTAGAAGGGACTATTTTGACCATGTACTCGAACAAAATGTATGAAGTGACGAAAAATCTATCTTTAACCAAGCATTTCCTCGGTACAGTAGGGGTCTATATTTCACCTAAAGTGTGGGAACGTTTTAGCCCAGAGCAGCAAGCGATTGTGATGGAAGAGTTCGAGAAGGGCGCTTTATCGAACAATACTGAATTGGTGCGTTTAGACGCTGAATACGCCGAAAAACTGCAACAACTCGGCGTGACTATTAATGAGGTGAACAGTGAAGCCTTTAACAAACTGACTCAGCCTGTTTATAGCCAATTCCCAGCGTGGAGCCCAGATATTTACTCACGGATTGAAGCTGAGTTAGAGAAGATCCGCGCTCAACAATAAGCAGTGATCGACGTTATAGCCCAACGTCTCAGTGATTGATGAAGAAGGGTATCGCGTAACCGGCTGAACAGGCTGAATATAAGCCTTGAATCTGTTGGTTACGCGTTTTTATTTTCAAGCCATTGGATAGGAAGTAGCACCAATGAAGGTTGTGATTTTAGTTTGGCGTTATTTAGAAGAAGTGCTTGCTTCGCTGGCCATATCGGTAACCGTTTTAATGGTTGTCGCCAATGTTATTTTGCGTTACGGGTTTGGGTTTGTTGTGCCATGGAGTGAAGAGCTTGCCGTGGTCTGTTTTATTTGGGCGGTCTATTTTGGCATTAGCTCATGTTACAAACATCGCATGCACATGGGTGTCGACGTTCTGGTGATTTTATTACCCGAGCGTTTTCAATCGCCGTTCAAAATTCTCTCTCTGTTATTTTTGATTGCGGTTAATGGTGGCATGGCTCATTTAAGTTATCAGTACACCATGTTATCGAACAAGGTAACACCAGTCATGGGCATGTCTTATTTTGCTATTAACAGTGTTTTGGTTCTGTCATTTGGATTGATGTTATTACACAGTTTTATTTTTCTTTATCAAGAGATCGCCAAGATGCGCGGTCAATCTTGGGCAGGATGTGAGGAAAAAGCATCATGATCAGTTATCTTCCGATCGGTATTTTGTTTCTACTGTTTTTACTGAATGTACCGATTGCTTTTTCGTTGATTGCTTCTGCCATGGTTTATTTCATTTTTATTAATGATGTCATTCCAGTCAGTTTGGTGATGCAGCGCTTTATCTCTGCCGCTTCTTCTTTTCCACTACTGGCGATTCCATTCTTTATTATGGTGGGGTCGGTAATGAACTATTCCGGTATTAGTCGCAGCTTATTGGCGTTCGCTGATGCGTTGATTGGCCATAAAGTCGGTGGTTTAGCGCAAGTCAACGTGGCATTAAGTACCTTAATGGGCGGAGTTTCCGGTTCAGCCAATGCCGATGCGGCGATGCAATCGAAAATATTGGCACCGGAGATGACTAAACGGGGCTACGGTTTACCCTTTACTGCGGCGTTAACCGCAGCTTCTTCGAGTATTAGCCCGGTTATTCCGCCTGGGATTAATTTGATCATCTTTGCCTTGCTGGCCAACGTTTCTGTCCACCAAATGTTTTTGGCTGGTTATGTGCCTGCCTTTTTGATGGCTATCTCACTGATGATTACCGTTGCTTGGATCGCTCGTCGGCGGGGGTATCCACCTTCTCGTGATAAAGCGGCGTCTTGGGGCGAACGCGGGCGTTATTTTTTACAAGCTTTACCAGCGCTGTTGATCCCTTTCGGGATTATTTTAGGCATGCGTTTTGGTTTGTTTACGCCCACCGAAGCTGGTGCGATTGCCGTGATGCTGTGTAGCCTGATTGGTTTGTTCATTTATCGTCAATTAAAACCGCATCATTTTGCGGCGATTTTGCGCGAAACCGTACAAGGTACCAGTACGGTGATGTTCATCATTATTGGGGCGATGGTATTTGGCTACTACATGACGTTGGAGCGTATTCCACAGACGGTGGCTAGTGCTTTGATTGAGTTAACCGATAATAAACTGTTGCTACTACTGCTGATTAACTTATTGCTGTTGGTGGTGGGGATGTTTATTGAAGGTGGTGCGGCGATGATCATCTTGACGCCATTATTGCTGCCTGCCGTCCTGAATGCAGGAGTCAATCCGGTGCACTTTGGCGTGATCGTCATTGTTAATATCATGATTGGTGGCATAACCCCACCGTTTGGATCGATGATGTTTACCGTTTGCTCCATTTTGAAAGTTCGGATGATCGAGTTTATGAAAGAGGTAATTCCGTTTTTGATTGCGCTATTGGCGGTATTGATGCTGCTCACCTTCTCAGAATCGTTAGTGATGTGGTTACCGAATGCAATTTAATAAAACAACACCTTACTTGTGATGCGATAGGCCGCCAGTAAGGTTGGCGTCTTCTTAACATCGAGTTGTAATTAGCCATCATAGCCACTGGGCATGATGGCTTTTTTATGTCTATTTTCTTTGTTTTTCTCATCTGACCACTGTGTATTATCGTTAAACGTGTCGATAAAAATCCAGATCGCGATCTTATCTTTCATTATGGTGGTTTTTTCCTTTTCTTCGCTTTTCAGTAAAAACGAGATCCATTTCAATTTTATGCAACAAGTTGATTTTTACAATTGCAATGTCATGTTGTTGCTTTATTTTAAGTAAGTTAAACAACTGTTCGAATTATTGAATAAACGTTAAAAGTGGACAGTGATTCATCATCAAGATTAGCTCAGGTGAACCTTAGGCTTAGCAAGGGAGTGTAGGCATGAAAAAAGTAGCGTTAATTACCGGCTCGAAAGGGGGCATCGGATCTGCGATCAGCTCACAACTGGTTGCCGATGGTTATCGAGTGGTTGCAACGTATTACACCGGAAATTATCAATGCGCTATCGATTGGTTCAATGAGAAGGGATTTACCGAGCAACAAGTGCGTTTATTTGAGCTCGATGTGACTGATACCGAGCAGTGCAGTGAACGTTTAACTCAGCTACTGAGTGAAGAGGGTTCCATCGATGTGGTGGTCAATAACGCTGGTATTACGCGCGATTCTCAATTGAAAAAAATGTCCGCAGAGGATTGGTTTGATGTCATTAACACCAATCTGAACAGTGTGTTTAATGTTACTCGCCCCTTATTTTCGGCGATGTGTGGAAAAGGCCAAGGGCGAATCATTAATATCTCTTCGGTAAATGGCTTAAAAGGCCAATTTGGCCAAGTTAATTACGCGGCGGCCAAAGCGGGGATGATCGGTTTCACCAAGGCGTTAGCCTTAGAAGGTGCGCGTAGTGGGGTAACGGTCAATGCGGTCGCGCCCGGTTATACCGCGACGCCGATGGTTGAGCAGATGCGAGAAGAGGTCTTAGCGTCTATTAAATCTCAGATCCCGATGCAGCGTTTAGCGACCCCAGAAGAGATCGCTAAAGCCGTCTCTTTCCTTGCGGGAGATGGCGGGGCTTATATCACTGGTGAGACGCTCTCTGTCAATGGCGGCTTATACATGAACTAGTTTATACATGAACTAACATAGTGAAGCGGCTTGGGTTAATCACCAACGTCTCTTCATCATGATGACTTTTGCCCAAGCAACGGTGTTTTGGGTTAGGTATCGATAACAGTGTTAATTAATGAGGAAATACTTATGTACACGGACTTTTTTAAAACTTTCACCGATCAAGCAGAAAAAAACATGCAACCGTTTTTGAAGTTTAATCAGTTAATGACCAAAAATGTTGAGCTATTGACAGAGCTACAACTGAATGCGATGCGCACATACAGCGAAATGGGCATGGCTCAGATGAAAGCGGCGTCAGAGATTAAAGATGTTAATACACTCGCGGCGTTCAGTAGTCAGCAGTTGAGCGTTCTGAGTAAACTGTCGCAGCAGATGTTAGACGATAGCAATAAATTGCAAGCGGCGGCGAAAGAGTTTAAGCAAGATATTGAAACGTTGACTTCAGAAAATATCAAAACGGCAACTCCACAATAGCCTGTGATCGTTTTATAACTTGAAGTGTTTGCTAGATAGCAGGCTTCAGGTGATCAAGGTGTCTATTAAAGCGCCGCCCTTTTTGGCGGCGCTGTTCCGAGTAAGGGAGTACTTTATGTTGCAACATTTCTTTTCGGACTATCTGGTTAAGCTGCAAGAAACCAATCAACAGTGGTGGCAGGATTTTGAAGCGAACAAGATGGCCGCTAACTCTCCTTTAAATCAAGCCATTCAAGCAGTGAACTTTGAAGATAGCGCGAAGTTTTTTGAACAAGCCGTTAATCAACCGACGGCGTTGCTGCAGTTGCAAACCCAGTGGTGGGAGCAACAAATGCAAATATGGCAGCAAGTGGTGTTATCTGGTAATACCCAAAATGTGATTGAGGCTGAGAAAGGCGATAAACGATTTAACGATGAAACATGGCAGTCACAGGCCATGTACAATTTTATTAAGCAGTCGTACTTACTGTTTTGTAAAACCTATATGGAGACCATCAACGCGATTAAAGGTGTTGATGACAAAACCAAAGAGCGGATCAGCTTTTTTTCAAGGCAGATGATCAATGCGATGTCGCCTTCGAATTTTATTGCCACTAACCCTGAGCTACTCAAACTCACCATTGAAAATAATGGGCAGAATTTGCTCAAAGGTATGGAGTTGCTGAAAGAAGATTTGCAGTCCAGTGCTGATATTCTGAAAGTTCGCATGACCAACGAGCAAGCTTTTCGACTGGGTGAAGAGATAGCCAGTACAGAAGGTAAGGTGGTGTTTCGCAATCAGCTGTTTGAGTTAATTCAATACACACCAGTCACAGAGCAGGTTAAGGCAACTCCGCTTTTGATCGTGCCGCCATTTATTAATAAATACTACATCTTAGATTTAACTGAGAAAAACTCCATGGTGCGCTGGCTGCTAGAGCAAGGGCACTGTGTATTTATGATCTCTTGGCGCAATCCGGGTAAAGAACAGCGTGATATTGGTTTTGATAACTACGTCTTAGATGGCGTGGTGCAAGCGGTATCGGTGATTGAAGATATTACCGGACAAGAACAAATCAACGCGGCAGGTTACTGTATTGGTGGCACAGCATTAGCGTGTGCCATTGCTTACTATGCTGCAAAGCGGATGAAAAAACGGATTAAATCGGCGAGCTTTTTTACCACTTTACTGGATTTCTCTCAACCTGGCGAAGTGGGTGCTTACATTAACGATACCATCATTAGTGCCATTGAAGCGCAAAATAACGCGCAAGGGTTTATGGATGGTCGTTCACTGAGTGTGACCTTTAGTTTGTTACGTGAAAATAGCCTGTATTGGAACTATTACATCGATAACTATTTAAAAGGCACCAGCCCGGTTGATTTTGATCTTTTGTATTGGAATAGCGATAGCACCAACGTCGCAGCCAATACTCATAACTTCTTGCTGCGCGAGTTGTACCTCAATAATCAGCTAGTGCAAGACAAAGGGGTTAAAATTGGTGGTGTGTGGATTGATCTGAATAAAATTCGTATTCCAAGCTATTTTATTTCCGCCAAAGATGATCATATTGCTTTATGGCAAGGCACCTATCGCGGCGCGTTAGCTATGGGTGGCAATAAGACTTTTGTGCTCGGTGAATCTGGTCATATTGCTGGCATCGTTAATCCACCAGCCAAAAATAAGTACGGCTATTGGGTGAATGATAGCTTAGATGAATCGGCGGATGAGTGGTTAGCCAATGCGCAGCGGGCCGATGGCTCATGGTGGACGCATTGGGATCAATGGCTTGATCAGTTTAACCCTGAGTCATTAGTTCCTGCTTATCCCATTGGCAGTGATAATTTCCCTGCCATCGAAGCTGCGCCGGGCAGTTATGTGAAACAAACGCTACCGATAGTTGAATAAACCGATTGTTGAATAATAAGATGGATAGCGCCTATTTATCGTACTGATAGGGCCTTTCAATGGGATGAAAGCCGCCGCGGAAGATGACGTCATGCGGCGGCTTTTTATTAACGACTTTTGTTAGTAAACCTGATTATTGATTATCAGGATTAAACACATTGGTGTAGCTGGTAATGGTACGCACGCTGATATTGGATTGATCGCTGGAGTATAAACCGAGTTGTCCCGTTGTTGTATCATGGCCTAGGCTTTGATGACTGTACACATTACTTAAGGTATCGCTATTAGGGATCCACTCCCAGCGCTGGCTTAAACTTGAGTTACATTGCTGAAGAGCATTCAGGTTTTCACCATCTAAACAATAAGCGGTGTTCGCTGCACTCACGTAACGCCCTAGCTGATCATAAATAAACGATTGAGCTTGTTTGTTATCGATACACTCACTAGCGGTTATTGATTGATCGCCATTCACCTCAACACAGCGGTTATTAAAGCTGGCAAGTTGTAGGTTAACCGGTCTGCCACCAGTAAATACCGGATGTTGCCAATCAACGGTGAAGCTGGCGGTTTTACCGACTCGGCGACGTCCATCGTTTTCAAACCCATGGTAAGATTGATGGCCACCAAAAACGTAATAATGTTTATAAGCAGCGTTATAGATTGGCCGGATATTAACCGAAGAATCAATCGTAAACTCGGTAGTGCCAGTTTCAGTTGGAGCAGCGCTGTAGATCACATCCATTTTCGGTACAAAGCTGGCGTAACCAATCGGGTTGATCTTATTGGTATCAATCGGATAAGTATTTACCCATAGTGCATCTGTCCAGCGATCCAGTAAAGACTCCGCCGTTGCGTATTGATCGCGCTCCCAAGTAAAACGAACTTTTTGTGGGCTTGGCGTACTGCGTGCCACTTTATAATCGTGAGTCTTGAAAGTTAACCAACGGCTTTGGTTGTAGCTAGCATTGGCTTCTAGTTTGGCTTTCGGTCCATCTTTATTGACTTCAACACCGCCATTGACGCCAACTTGGAAACCAGACACTTCTTTGATTTCATAGTCGGAGTTAATGTTTTCACGCGGGAAGGTTTTTAAAATTTGCGCTTTATTATTCGATGCGTTGAAGACAAACTGATAATCCTGTGCGATAGCATCCGTTGACCAATCTCTGAAATACGCATCGAGAGTGAGGTAGTCGGCTGCAAATTGACGCCAGCTTAACTGATCATTGAGATGAATACCGGCTCCAGTGGTATCGTCATCCAAACTGATACGCACGATTTTGGCATCTGGTGTTGCTGAGCCTGTGGTACCAAATTGCAGAGAGCGCTCATAATTAACCCGATAAATCAAAGAGATATTCGGGTTATCACAAAAAACGCGAGTTCCTTTATCCCATAGATGTGAGTTTTTAAAGGTGCACTCTTCATTGCTGATAGGGCGATGGACATTCAGATAAAAGGCAACATGCGGCAAGCTGTTGGCTTCGCTCGTCGCATTAGCACGGCTATCAATACTACGCCGTTGACGAGAATGGGTAATGGGTTGAGCTTCCAGTAGTTGAATGCTCGGGTCATTTTCATCGTCTAAACCGGTAAAGAGTAATTCCCCTTTATGCTCGGTAATTAGCCAGAAATCACTGCTCAGGGCGACGCCTAATTGACCGCGTAATAGCGCTTTAGCTTGTGTTTTACCCTGTTCATCACTGATATTGCTAAAATCAACCAAGTAGCGCTGATGCTGGCGTAGCACGCTATCGCGCACATCATTTAACGTTGGCGCTGCCCCTTCTGCCACCAATAATTCAGCGGCATTTAAATAACTGACTTGGCTATCATCCTGAAGCGTACTCAGCATTTCAACCGCCACACCTTGTGGTTGCTGAATATCTGCATAGGCGGTATTCCATACCAAGCCTGATAATATCGCGGCTAACGCGATGGTTTTATTGTTATAGATAGGCATAGGATTACCTCTTGATGAATGGTATTACCCTGTGACTTAACGTTGCACTATGGCTGAACATCTTCGTCCCTTGGGTTGCAGCAGATAACGTATTCATATGGTTATTAAATGATCCATTACTGCTAAATCTATTAATATGTTTTGTGGTAACAATTTGAAACAAATTAAATAAGATTCGTGGCTCAAGATCACAAAAAAAACATCAGGAGAAAGTGAGCTAAAGTATCTTCAAGGTTTGATAACCCTTAGTTATCAATAGCGGTAGGCGATACTGTTACCTTGCTGCAGAATTCTTGGCTGTGATTCGTTGGTTTAATCAAAGCGAGAGTAGTGTCAAAAAGATGTCGGGATGAAATTGGTACACTGTTGGCTCATTTATGATAAAGGTTGCCTTCGATTCGCCGATAGTAAAGGGCGATATTATTGATAGGTAGCTAGATTAGGAGTGCAAGGATGTTTAAATCTTTTCGAGCAAAAATCACCGCGATCAGCGTGGGATTGATTGTGATGTCATTGGTTGTTACGGCGGTTTTAATCGTGAGAGTTAGCTCTGAAACGTTCCGTTTGCAAATCAGCCGTAATTTACAGCAACAGCTACAAACTCAATCGAGCTCAATTTCTAATTGGATGGATGAGCGAAAAACCATGCTGATGGCCACCGGAAAGGTTTTGGAACATCGAGATCCTTTGTCTGCTCTAAAACAACTCAGTGATGGCGGTGGTTTTTTAGCGGCGTATTTCGCACGTCCTGATGGCTCTGCGGTGTTTTCTGATGAATGGCAACCACCGAGTGATTACAATCCATTGACTCGTGAATGGTATCGTTTAGCGGCTACGCAGAGCGGCGTTGCGACAACGGCACCTTATGAAGATGCGCTAGATGGCCAAACCAGTTTAGTGGTCACCTTTACTCATGGCCTAGGTAATAATGCTAGTCGCGGTGTGTTAGCGGGGGATATTCCTTTAACCTTTATTATTGATACGGTACGTGCGATTGCGCCAACACAAAACAGTTTTGCCTTTTTAACCGATAACAACGGCACCATTATTGCTCATCCGAATCCAAACTTGAGTTTAAAAAGCTTACGTGATTTGAACCCCAGTTTAACGCAAAACATGTTAAGTGATATTCAACGTCAAGGTCATCGCGAGCTCACGTTGCAAGGCCAAGCCATTTATCTCACCAGTCAGGCAATACCGGGTACCAACTGGTCGCTGAATATTGCTCTCGATAAACAAGATGCCTTATCGGGTATCTATAGCATGATCCGTTGGACAGTTATTGCGGTGCTATTGATTGGTCTGGTTGCCACCGGTGTGATGTGGATTTCTAGCGCTTCAGGGTTTAGACGTTTACAAGAAGTCAGCTTGGCAATGACCGATATCGGTCAAGGAGAGGGGGACTTAACCAAACGGATCGAAGCGCATGGCAGCGATGAAATTGCCACTATTGCCAAAGCGTTTAATACCTTTGTTGAAAAGATTCATCTGTTGGTGAACGAAGTCAATAATACCGCTCAATCGGTGTCGGCGGCTTCCAGCACTTTGGCACAAGTGACACGACAAAGCGCAGGTGTGGTCGCTCAGCAAAGTTCAGAAACGGATCAGGTCGCGACCGCAATGAATGAAATGACCGCCACCGTACAAGAGGTTGCGAGTCATGCCAGTGAAGCGGCAAGTCAAGCCTCAGCAGCAGATAATGAAACTAAACAAGGACAAGTGTTACTGCGCGATACCTTACAACAATTAAAACATTTGGATGACACCTTGCAAGGCAGTAGTTCAACGATTGCAGAGTTACAAACTGGGACGCAAGATATTGTTGGCATGCTGGATGTGATCAGCGCCGTTTCTGAACAAACCAATTTACTCGCCTTAAACGCGGCGATTGAGGCAGCCCGAGCGGGAGAGCATGGCCGTGGTTTTGCGGTAGTTGCCGATGAAGTGCGTGGATTAGCGGGTCGTACACAGCAAAGTACCCAGCAGATCCAAGAAGTGGTTGATCGCCTATTTAAGCAAACGGAAAATGTGGTCAATGTGATGGCTCAAAGTCGCTCCGCCGCGCAAACTACCGTGACGAAAGCCGAAGATATGGCCGCTCGTTTAGAGCAAGTTAATCAAGCGATTACTTTAATCGCCGATATGAACTTACAAATAGCCACTGCGGCAGAAGAGCAATCATCCGTGGCTGAGCTGATTAACCAAAACGTGGTGAATATTAATGATTTATCATCACAAACCGAGCAGGCATCGCATCAGTTAACCGAGGCGACGCAAACTCTTACTGAGCAAGCGGATCAACTTCATCAACAAGTTTCACAGTTTAAAATTTAGTCAGCGATTACCGTCAGTGTTATCTAAAAAGGGGCTTTAGCCCCTGATGCCGCTCACCTTAAGTGAACGGCATCAGGGGGATGGTAGTCATAACAATGTAAATTGTGATATCCGTTGCAAAATCCTGATCGTACCAACACAGAATAGATTGAGAATGCATCCGTTTTGCTGGTTACCAGATTGAATTTCCAAGGTGTGCTCAAGTTAATATTGAGGCCTGTTAGGCATGGTTTTAATATTCCAAAAAAGAATACGAAATCGATTTATGTTTCTAACTTGGTTATAAATGTTGTGCTAATTTGCTTGTCGCATATTAACTAAGGAAGATGACTCATGCGTACATGGCTACTCGCTCTATCTCTATTCAGTGTTTCTCAACATACCTTGGCAAAAGATTCCGTGTTATTGAATGTTTCTTACGATCCGACCAGAGAGCTTTATCAACAATATAACGCCGCATTTGCCACTTATTGGCAAGCAGAAAACGGAGGTAATGTCACAGTTAGGCAATCCCACGGCGGATCAGGTCGACAAGCGGTTTCCGTGATGAATGGTATTGAATCCGATGTCGTGACTTTAGCACTCGCTTATGACATTGATGCGATTGCCGAGGGGGGAAGAATTGCTCCGACTTGGATTACTCGTTTACCCTATAATTCAGCGCCTTATACCTCGACGATTGTATTTTTAGTGCGTGAGGGTAACCCCAAAAATATTCGAGACTGGGATGATCTCATCAAACCTGATGTGGAAATCATTACGCCTAATCCGAAAACCTCGGGTGGTGCTCGCTGGAATTATCTTGCCGCATGGGGATATGCTTTAGATCAGTATCAAGGTGATGAAGAAAAAGCGCAGCAATTTGTTAAGTCGATTTATGACAATGTCAGCGTTTTAGATACTGGTGCACGTGGTGCTTCGAACACGTTTGTTGAGCGACAAATAGGCGATGTGTTGATTGCTTGGGAAAATGAAGCTCTGCTCGCGGTGAACAAATTAAATCATCATGGCTTACAAATCGTAGTTCCGAGTCGCTCTATTCTTGCTGAGCCTACGGTGAGTTTGGTTGATCGAGTAGTCGATAGAAAAGGAACTCGTGAGGTAGCACAAGCGTATTTGGAGTATTTATATTCTCCAGTTGGCCAAGAGATTGCAGCGCAAAATTTTTATCGACCAAGAGATCCTGATATCGCTGAGAAATATACGCAAGTGTTTCCTCATTTAATGCTATTTACTATCGATGAGGTGTTTGGCGGTTGGCAGCAGGCACATCAAACTCATTTTGCACAAGGCGCAACATTCGATCAAATCACTCGTCGTTGATAATACGTTGATTGATAAAAATGATATAGCCATAAGTGGTTGGGGATTGTTGCTGGAAAGCGTTTACGCTTATCTCCCCAACCTATTTTAGCTTCAGCCGTTATTTATTGTGATTCAGCGGCAAACTCTTCAATTGCTCCCAGTGCTTGAATGCCATAAGTTAAGGAAGGGCCGCCTCCCATCAGTACAGCAACATCGATCACTTCAACCAGCTCGGCTTGTGTCGCTCCAGCTTTTAACGCCGCAAACACGTGAGCGGCAATACAGCCATCACAACGTGCCGCGATAGCTATACCGAGTGCAATCATCTCTTTGGTTTTCAGATCCAGCTCACCAGGAGCCATAGCGGCTTTATGTAATTGCATAAACGCAGATAAGGTATCAGGGCTTTGCTGTTTATAAGATTTACCTAAGGTATTGTTATCTTTGAGTAACTGAGAATAAGATTTCATACAACCTCTTTGTTAGTTTTTTCTAAATAAGATTAACCTAATATAAAGGGCGACATAATAAAAAGCAAATCGAGTTGCGAATTATTCTATTGCGTTTATTATGGACGTCTAGAAGTCTTTGTTTTTTTGTGGGTAGAAAGGATGCTGAAAATGAAAAATACGATTCGTTGTGCGTTAGCGATAACATTACTGCTGGGGCTGACGGCGTGCGGTCAAAAAGAACGCTCTGAAATTAAGGTCGGAGCAACCGTTGGGCCACATGCTCAAGTGGTTGAGGCTGTGGCTAAAGAAGCGGCTAAACACGGTTTAACGGTAAGAGTTGTTGAATTTTCTGATTTTATTACTCCCAATGCCGCACTGGCCGATGGCAGTATCGATATAAATAGTTATCAACATCAACCGTTTTTAGACAACTACAATCGTAATCATGGGGCAAAGTTAGTATCGATTGGTAACTCGATTTTAATGCGGATGGGGATTTATTCTAATCGTCATGAGTCATTACAAGACTTACCTGATAATGCACGGGTTGCGATTCCCAATGATCCGACTAACGGTGGACGTGGTTTACTGCTGTTAGCGGATGCGAATTTAATTACGCTTCGTGATGGTGTCGGTTTCAATGCAACCCCAAGGGATATTGTTGAAAACCCGAAAAACTTGCGGTTTCTTGAAGTCGATGCTGCTCAGTTACCGCGAACGTTAGATGAAGTTGATGCGGCGGCGATTACGATGAACTATGTGATGTCGGCTGGTATTGATCCTAAAAAACAGGGGATTTTTCTTGAATCCAATCAAGCACCATTGGCGGTAATGGTTATTGCCACTCGTGAAAATGAGCAAGACAACCCTTTGTATCAACAGTTTGTACAGATTTTTCAATCGGCCGCGGTGAGTGATTTTCTTGCCGAAACGTTTAACGGTACGATTGAGCCAGCTTATTAGATGGCTATTTTAAGTTTTTGAATAGGAAGCGATAAGGCTATCCCCTCCTTGTTTACAGTGGCAGCGATATTGGTTACGTTCGTTTTCCCCAAAGCCTAGAGTCTATCTAGGCTCATCGGCCCTATGGATTACCTCGATCACTCTATGCCTTGCTGCTGTCTTCCTTATTTTATATGGCACTGCTCTAAAAGCACGGGTCCAGTCCCTAATTGGGCCAGTTTGTCTTCTGGATTATACAGTGGGCAAGTTTGCATCGATAAACAGCCGCAGCCGATACAACCGTCAAGCGTATCGCGCAACTTTTCCAATCCAGCAATTCGTTCATCCAAGCTCTGTTTCCACTGTGCTGATAGTGCTTGCCAGTCTTTTTGAGTTGGCGTCCGACTATCGGGTAATGTTGCTAATGCTTGCTGTATTTCTGCCAGAGAAATCCCTAGCTTCTGAGCTGCTTTTATCACGGAAACACGACGTAAAATATCTTTACGATAAAGGCGTTGATTACCTGCGTTGCGGTCACTCTTAATCAGTCCCTTACGTTCATAAAAATGCAGTGTACTAATACTTACCCCACTGCGCTGTGCGACTTTCCCCACTGTCCAATCGTTTGACATCTTGTGCTCAGCCCCGTCTTTTGTACATTTTTCTATAAAAAATCAAAAAACACTTTACCTCAACCAAGGTTAAGGTTTTAGCCTGTATCTTCATCAAGCACAAGGAGAAGAACGATGAAAATTGAACACATTAATCTAGTAATAAAAGATCTAGAACAGTCATTGCATTTTTACCGAGCCGCTTTCCCACATTGGAAAATACGAGCGAAAGGTGGAGGAGAGTGGTACGGAAAAGCCAGAACTTGGGTACATTTTGGCGATGAAAATCATTATCTTGCGCTCAATGAGTTTGGCGAAGGGAGGAACAGAGATCGTACTGGGCACAGTGTTGGCTTAGCGCATTTTGCTTTTGAAACTCAAAACCTTGATGCAGTGATCGTACGTTTAGAGCAAGCGGGTTTTGAGATTGCTGATAATGGAGCTAATGAGACTTTTCGTCGTAATGTTTACTTTATTGATCCCGATGGGTTTGAAGTGGAGTTTGTACAATATTTAAGTGATTTACCTAATGAGCGTAATACTTAGCTCGATGAAGTAGAGAAAGCGAATAGATAACGTTATTAGATGCTAAGTTGTTGATTTAACGTTATTGCAGGCAAGAAAAAAGACGTCCTGAGACGTCTTTAAACTATGAATTGGTGGGCTGGCGTAAGTTGATTTTGATTTTTAAATTATTGTTTTTAATTTAATTTAATCGATTTGACTTTTAATTTGGTTCCTAAGATGGTTCCTAAAAATGATTGCTTCGCGTAATCTCAGTGATTTTTATCATTTAGCTGAAGGTACCATATCAAGTGCTTACTATGAGAGGTTTTTCTCGTTCTAGCATGAACAGCTTTATTGAATAGTAAAAGTGCCCTGCCGAAGTTTTGTTAGATCGCCAAGTTTAACCCCATTATTCTTGCTGTTGAGAACTGATAGTAGACTGTTATTTTTTTCGTATCTGATGAGAAATTTCAAACTTTTGATTGTGTGTTGGTGGTTTCTGCGAGGCTTTATTCTCCGCTTTTAAGCCGGTAATTTCTTTTTTTAAGATTGCATTTTCCGATTTCAAGTCTGCAATTTCCTTTTTTAGTTCATCAATATCCAATAGCTCTTCTAGAAGTGAATCAAGTACGTGCTCTTCTCGTTCCAATTTCGGAAGTAAAAGACTGGCTTCGAATTTCTTGTTTTTGTTGTTCTTGATTAGTTTAACTGCTGCCACAAGCGTTTCATTCACTACGTATGTTTTAGATACATTCAGTCGTTTCGATAGGTAGTCGAGAGATTTTTTCGCATTTTTAGACAACGAAAATGTTGACGTTTGGGATCGGTTTGAATGGCTACGCCAAGCACTTCTTAACAAATTTACCCGATATTTATCATCGTTGCTTATCGACTCTTTATTAGTCCAATTGTTGATGAAGTCCTGAGCAAATCTAGTGTCGAGTCGGGACCTATCATGTGTCCCCTTGTTAGCTAAATCTTCTATCCATGCATGCCTTTTAGCATAACTTCTTAACCAGGTTACCATCTCTCGGTCATCTGCATTGAACCAACGCATTCTGCTTTTGAGTGATTTTTCAGTCATGAACATCTATCCCATTCGTTTATGCTCTACTGATAGTATACGTAAAAAATAAACTTTAAAACAATAATTTAAATATGTTTTAATTTTGTGATTAATGTGGTTTTAAATCTTGTGTTGTTTTCTTATTATTGATTTATAAATAGGGTATATATGGTTGTATCTAGTGCGTGTTGTTGAGTTTTTATCTGAGATTGGTCCACTTTCTCCTGAAGGGAGATACTTATTTTTGGCGATAATATTCGAGCGAATGAATAGCTGGGAAAATAGGATCGACGTATCCGTTTCACGTCTCCGTGAAAGTTTTGGAGTATCCCATAAAGTCGTTTCTGAACTGCTTGAATATCTTCAATCTCACCGTGTAGGTGAGGTTATAAAGGTAAGGCATGGGAAGCACGAGTTCACTTTTGATTCTGTCTATATCGACTCATGGACGGAGAGGGGCTTTCTATCCGTCCATGAGGCGTTTACGGAGGTATTTTCACCAGAAGTTAAGACTGCCTTAAAGGAAAAAGAGCTAAAACTTAGGCCCTCAAACCTTCTTTTGATCGGGATATTTATCCTTCATGCAAATAAATTGGGCTTTATTCAGTCATCCGCAACTGGAAATGAAGAGCTATTGAGTGAAGTGAAAATACGACGCTTAATGGGGGGGATTAATCAAAGCCGTCTGAAATCTCAACTAGCAACACTACGCAGCATTGGATTTATCAGATGTGAGGCTGGTGGTGGAGTATGTCCGATCTACTTCGGCAAGTTTGGAAAGCGTTATCAGATAGATTTAGACTTTCTGTCGGCGAGGAAAAACACAAGGAATGCCCTATTTGTTGATGAAAAATTAAAAAACGTCAGCGACTTTATTTATGATACTCCCAAATGTTACCTGACCTATAGTGAGTTCAACGGGTGTTCTTTGAAGTATGAATTTGATTTTGAGCTTTCTTTCAAACTATCTTTTTTGATTGGCAAAAAAAGAAACATACACAGGTGGCTCAACAGATCGAATTCAGAACGTATAAAGGCGACCTATTTTGTTGATGGCTTCAACTTGTCACGATTAAAACTAGCCCCCTTTTTAAAGGAGAATGAACTCACTTTGGGTGTCTTGGCTAAGTTAGAGCTCTTGACTGCTTTTATACTAGTAAACCATTTTCAATCCCTAACTATGGTAACGTATGAAAAACTGAAAGAGTTACTTGTGTCAGACTCTGAGCTTCAGCAATTTTTTCAGAAAGACTCGATATTTACTCAGAAATATCTTCATGAACAAAACGACCTTGATTTGTTAAAAGACGAATATTGTTTTTGGAAGAGTTGTTTGATTTCTCTTTCTTTAGGACTTGCAATGTCATTAGCAAAAGCGATTAGAGGGCACTGTGGTGTAGAGGCTGATCTGAAAATGATAAGTCTCTTGATTCATGATTTTCAGCATTATACAGAGGCATTGGCTAAGTATCCTTCCTGTAACATTTCTGCGTCATATATTGTTGAAAATGTCACCTATGAGCTGAAAATCGACAGTCTAATCCCTTACCCTAATGTGAATTTTGCTGAAAAGCGTCTTTATGATGCAGACAAGGAGAACTTGGTGCTCAAGGAACATACCACCTGTTCGATTTGGGCGAAAAACAATACATGACCACCAATGGCTGGTACTTTATTTCAGAGTAGTTTCAATACCTTGAATCTAGGGTTTATCAACGAAAGTAGATAGAGAATCTGTGATTTGCTGATAAGTTTCGGGTGAAAACTAGAATTGACTGCCTACTTGAGGACCTATTGACCATGTGGCCACTGCGGTATGGTAATATTATTAAATTATTAAATTATTAAATTATTAATTATTACTTTGCTATTCATTGCTAGACCACAACACATCATCACACATTAGGCAGACGTTACCACCTTAAAAATTAACTACACCTAACCATCCTATACCAGACACACTAACTAAAAGGTATAGCGATGAGCTTCAGAACTAATAAACTCAAAACAACGAGAAGTGAAACATTTAACGGATTACCAATCCTGACACATAAAGGTGATTTAGTTCTTAACTATCTCGATAGATTGTACGACACGATTGATAAAGCCGTTAAACAATACCCTCGAACGACAGCGATTAGAGTCGACTTACATTTATCGAATCTACAACCAGATGGCTCAAATGTCATAAAGAACTTTATTGCTTCGTTGGACGCTCAGATTCAAGCAGATCTCAGCCGGAAAAAAAGACGAGGTCAGACGGTTCGTAGTTGTAAGGTACGATATGTTTGGTGCAAGGAAAAAGGGAAATTATTGAGTCGTCACCATTATCATCTCGTTTTGTTGTTGAACAAAGACGTATACCACTCCCTTGGACGGTTTGAACAAAAAGGTAACTTATCAGACATGATAAAAAAAGCTTGGTGTCGAACATTGGGTATTAATACCGATGAAGGTGATACTTTGGTCCACTTCCCCAAGAACCCAACCTATTGGTTAGAATTTAATTCAGATAAATTTGACCAACAAATAAATCAACTATTTAAACGGGTCAGCTACTTAGCTAAAGTCGAGACCAAGTGTTCTGAGGATAGGTATCGAAGTTTTGGGTGTTCTCGAACTTAAATAAGAGGGGGGCGCTCCCCTATCTATTCGTTATGATTAGTTAGCAGGCACTATGGATAGTTCTTCACACATACCCATATGAGCCACGTCCACTAGAGTATCTAGAGAGTCACCACACTGCTTATGTGTCCAACCATCGGGGTCCACTTCTCAACGTTCATCGAACTATGCTCCCCTCATCATCACGGTATCGACTGACCGTCAGCATTGATATAGATTCAACTGGGCAGGTAAATTAAGACGCTAATTATTTAAAAAGGCCGGAGTGATGTACTCCGGCCTTTTGCCGTTATGGTATTAGTTTTAACTTAAGTGATTGGTATTCCTGTTCGAGAGAAGCTCGAGCCATTTTTCGGCGTTCATCAATCGGGATGCGATCAGAAAGGCGCTGAGCGTGGCGGTCCAGTTGTTTTAATTCGATTTGATACCACTCATCGAGTTGTTGCTCAATGTGCTCTGTCGGCA
>NZ_CAWNVW010000049.1:0-205 GCF_963878025.1 Vibrio sp. 11986-1-5 | reverse complement strand
AATGGTGGGTCGTGCAGGATTCGAACCTGCGACCAATTGATTAAAAGTCAACTGCTCTACCAACTGAGCTAACGACCCATGGTATCCCGTAGGGGAGTCGAACCCCTGTTACCGCCGTGAAAGGGCGGTGTCCTAGGCCTCTAGACGAACGGGACACTAAGATACTCTCTTTACTACTTAAACCAAATCAATCTGTGTGAACACT
>NZ_CAWNVW010000048.1:0-221 GCF_963878025.1 Vibrio sp. 11986-1-5 | reverse complement strand
AGGTCTGCGGTTCGATCCCGCATAGCTCCACCATCTTTAAGGGTTTTTAGACAAAATCTTTAGAAATGGTTGACTCGTTTTGTAACGAACAATCTTGCTCTTTAACAATTTGGAAAGCTGACAAAGTAATTTATCTTGATAGATAAGTTACTTGTAAAGTTCTCAATCTTTATCTTTTGATAAAGACCCAAAATACACATGCAACTGTGCTTGGTGAAAAA
>NZ_CAWNVW010000047.1:0-221 GCF_963878025.1 Vibrio sp. 11986-1-5 | reverse complement strand
TTTTTCACCAAGCACACTTGAATGTGTATTTTTGGTCTTTATCAAAAGATAAAGATTGAGAACTTTACAAGTAACTTATCCATCAAGATAAATTACTTTGTCAGCTTTCCAAATTGTTAAAGAGCAAAGTGTTTTTCACACTTTCTAACGATTCTCAGCGTCACCTTATCGACCGCATAAGTTAACTTGCGCGGCTAGATAAAACTAGCGAAGAATATTTA
>NZ_CAWNVW010000046.1:0-221 GCF_963878025.1 Vibrio sp. 11986-1-5 | reverse complement strand
TAAATATTCTTCGCTAGTTTTATCTAGCCGCGCAAGTTAACTTATGCGGTCGATAAGGTGACGCTGAGAATCGTTAGAAAGTGTGAAAAACACTTTGCTCTTTAACAATTTGGAAAGCTGACAAAGTGATTTATCTTGATAGATAAGTTACTTGTAAAGTTCTCAATCTTTATCTTTTGATAAAGACCAAAAATACACATTCAAGTGTGCTTGGTGAAAAA
>NZ_CAWNVW010000045.1:0-227 GCF_963878025.1 Vibrio sp. 11986-1-5 | reverse complement strand
TGCCACTTTGTGGTTCATGACTGGGGTGAAGTCGTAACAAGGTAGCGCTAGGGGAACCTGGCGCTGGATCACCTCCTTACGTAAAGATTGTGCATTGATGAGTGTTCACACAGATTGATTTGGTTTAAGTAGTAAAGAGAGTATCTTAGTGTCCCGTTCGTCTAGAGGCCTAGGACACCGCCCTTTCACGGCGGTAACAGGGGTTCGACTCCCCTACGGGATACCAT